>NZ_JBMDKB010000015.1:0-163552 GCF_057809495.1 Allobosea sp. FG18 | reverse complement strand
TGTGAATACGAGACAGGCGCGGTTGCGCCGCCCAACGAGAAGTGGGATCGGCCTGTGACGGTATCAAGGCGGTGCCCCCGGGAAACGCATCGGCCCGAAAGGTGTGTTCCACCTTTCGGGCCGATGCGATGATAGAATGTCAGGTCAGCGTCAGATGCTGCCGAAGTCGTCGTCCGGCGGGGGCATCTCGTCGACCTCGGGCGGCGCCTGCAGGGTGCCGCGGTTCAGCACCACCACCGTCGTGCCGCTCGGGACGCGGTTGTAGAGGTCGATGATGTCCTGGTTGAACAGGCGGATGCAGCCCGACGACACCGACTTGCCGATCGACCACGGCTCGGAGGTGCCATGGATGCGGTAGAGCGTGTCGCGGCCGCCCTGGTAGAGATAGAGTGCGCGGGCGCCGAGCGGGTTCTCGATGCCGCCGGCCATGCCGCCGGCCCAGGGGCGGTTCCGCTCCGGCTCGCGGGCGATCATCGCTGGGGTCGGGGTCCAGCGCGGCCACTGCGCCTTGCGGGCAACCGTGGCGCGGCCGCGCCAGGACATGCCCTGCTTGCCGACGCCGATGCCATAGCGGACGGCGCGACCGCCCTCCATCACGAGATAGAGGTAGCGGGCGTCGGTGTCGATAACGATCGTGCCGGGCTGCTCGCGGGTCTGGTACGAGACGATGCGGCGCAGGAACTGCGGCTCGACCTCGGAGAGATCCGTTGCGGGCAGCGGATGCTTCTCATCCGGCCGCTCGCCATACATCGACAGATACTCGGCGCTGATATGCGGGCTCTGATACGCGGCGGCCTCGATAGGCTGCTGGCGCTGGCTGACGCAGGCGGCGAGGAAAAGCGGGCTGAGCGCCGCGAAGACGCGGCGGGTCGGCCGGGCGAGGGGAGAGACGGGCGGACGGACGGGGGACATCGACGGACAACTCGGCTTTATAGGCATGAATGAACGGCGGAACGGCGCGGTGGTTCCATGCGCCGTTGATGACCTCCGTTCAAGGTGGCCGAGATGGCCTTGGGGTGAACAGGAGATGGCCAAATTGTGTCGGCGTAACGCTGTTGCCGTTCGGCAACAGGCGGGCGAGCTGCTCGGGCGAACCTGCTCGCGGCTCAGGTTGCTTCGTGTAGTCCCCATTTGAGCAGGCCCAGCCTTTCGCGGGCCCACCAGCGCCAGAGCATCATCACGGAGACGACCGTGAGCCCGATCGCCAGCCCGATCCAGATGCCGCGGCCGGCCAGAGGCGTGAGAAAGCCCAATGCGGCCGAAAGCGGCAGCCCGATGCCCCAGTAACCGATGCCGGCGAGGATCATCGGCAGGCGCGTGTCGCCGAGCCCGCGCAGGATCGAGGAGCCGATCACCTGTGCGCCATCGACGATCTGGAACACGGCGGCGTAGAATAGGAAGAGCATCGCCAGCTCGGCGACCGCTTCCGCGCCGGGCTTGGAGCGGTCGAGGAAGGGCGCGACCAGCCATTCCGGCACGACCGCCATCAGCAGGGCCGTAAATGTCATGAAGCTCAGCGCGAGGATCAGGGCCATCGTGCCGGCTCTGCGGATGCCCTCCTTGTCGCCGGCGCCGAAAGCGCGGCCGACACGGACCGTACCGGCCTGGCCGATGCCGAGGGGCACCATGAAGGTCAGCGAGGCGATCTGGATCGCGATGGCGTGGGCCGCCAGCGAGGATGCGCCGATCAGCCCCATCAGGAAGGCCGCGCCGTTGAAGATCATCACCTCGAAGGCAAGCGTCAGGCCGATCGGCAGGCCGAGGCGCCAGAAGGCGCGGTAGCGCGGCCAGTCGGGCACCCAGAAGCGGCCGAGCAGATGATAGCGCCGGAAGCGCCTGTCGAGCGAGACGACGAGCGCAAGCCCCGTGAACATCAGCGCCGATGACAGGGCCGTCGCCAGTCCCGAGCCGGGCAGGCCGAGCGCCGGGAAGCCGAGCCGCCCAAACATCAGGCACCAGTTGGCGAAGGCATTGAACACCAGCGCGAACAGCACGACGAGGAAGGCCCAGCGCGGCCGCAGGAGCGCGGCGACGAAGCCACGCAGGCACAAATAGAGGAAGAAGGGCAGCAGCCCCCATTGCAGCGTGTGGACATAGGACCCCGCGGCCTTCGAGAGGGCGGGGTCCTGCCCCATCGCCCTCAGGATGAACTCGGCCTGCCAGAGGAAGAGCCACATCGGCCCGACCATGGTGGCCGCGGCCCAGAAGCCCTGCCGGACCGTGCGACGCAGGTCGCGCACCGCATGCCTGTTGCGGCCGAGCTCGATCGCGATCATCGGCGAGACCGCGCCCATCACGCCGATGCCGAAGATCAGGACGGCATTGTAGAGATTGGTGCCGAGCGCGCCGGCCGCCAGCGCGTCCGGGCCGAGATGGCCCATCATGATGACGTCGGTCGCCGTCATCGCCGTCTGCGCGACATTGGTCAGCACCATCGGCCAGCTCAGGGCCAGCATGGCGCGCGCCTCGGTGAGCCAGGAGTGATGCGGACGGGATTCGGCGATCTCGGACATGGGGCGCCGCTTCTACCGCCGATCGGAGCATCGAAACAGCCGGTGCCACGCGCTCCACCGTCCGGAGCCGATGCGCTGGACGCGGGTCGACAAGCGCCGCCGCGGTCTGCATCTTGCCTCGCAGACGATGGAGGGCCTGAGGCGATGAGCACCAATCTGAGGATCGACGGCGCGAGGCTGACCTCGCGGCTGGCAGAACTCTCGAAGATCGGCGCCACGCCGGAAGGCGGCTGCCGGCGCCTCGCCCTGACCGACGAGGACAGGCAGGGGCGCGACTGGCTCGTCGCCCAGATGAAGGCGCTCGGCCTCGATACCCGCGTCGACGCCATCGGCAATATCGTCGGCATCCTCAAGGGGCAGGAGAGCGGCCCGGCCGTCATCATGGGCTCGCATATCGACACGGTCGGCACCGGCGGGCGCTTCGACGGTGCGCTCGGCGTCGTCGCGGGCGTCGAGGTTCTCGCGGCTTTGCGCGATGCCGGCCTGACGCCGAAGCGCGACATGGCGGTGATCGCCTTCACCAACGAGGAGGGCGCGCGCTTCCACCCCGACATGCTCGGCTCCTATGTCTGGGCCGGTGGCATGAGTGTCGAGGCGGCGCACAGGGAGGTCGATTCCGACGGCATCGGGCTCGGCGCCGAACTGAAGCGCATCGGTTATGAGGGCGCGGAGAAGCCGGGCTTCCTGCCGGCGCACGCTTATATCGAGATGCATATCGAGCAGGGGCCGATCCTTGAGAACGAAGGCGGCGGGCTCGGCGCGGTCACCGGCATCCAGGGCATCTGCTGGCTGGAACTGACTCTGAAGGGCCGCCCGAGCCACGCCGGCACGACGCCGATGGCCTATCGCAAGGACCCCGGCCTTGCCGCCGCGCGCATCAATATCTTCGCCAACGAACTGACCAAGACCATCCCCAACCAGCTCGCCAATAGCGGCGTCATCCGCGTCCAGCCCGGCAACGTCAACGTCGTGCCCGAGACGGTGGTGATGACGCTCGACCTGCGCAACCCGCTCGATGCGCCGCTGGCTCAGGCAGAGGCGGCGGTGCGAGCCTTCTGCGCCGAACTCGCCGAGCGCGACGGCATCGAGATCTCCTTCCGCGACCTCGCCCGCTTCCCCGCGACGCCCTTCGCCGAGGAGATCATTGCCGAGGTCGAGCGCAGCGCCGGCGAGTTCGGCTTGGCCGTCCGCCGCATGATCTCCGGCGCGGGCCACGACGCGCAGATGATGGCGCGGCTCTGCCCGACGGCGATGGTGTTCATCCCCTCGATCGGTGGTCTCTCGCACAATCCGGCCGAGTTCAGCACCGATGACGACATGGTCGCCGGCGCCAACATCCTACTCACCACCGCCTGGCGCGTCGCCAACGCCTGAGAGGTCCCCGTATGTCGTCGATCGCCTCGCTTTCCGCCGCCGAACTCGGCCCGCTCTACGCCAGCAAGCAGCTGTCTCCCGTCGAGGTCGCGAAGGACACGCTCGCCCGCATCGAGCGCTTCGAGCCCGCGGTCAACGCCTTCGCGGTTCGCGACGAGGCGTTGACGCTCGCCATGGCCGAGGCCTCGCAGGCACGCTGGCTGAACGGCGAGGCGATCGGCCCGCTCGACGGCGTGCCGGTGACGATCAAGGACAATCTCGGCGTCGCGGGCTGGTCGATGCAGCGCGGCTCGGCCATCGCCTCCGACGCGCCCTTCGCCGAGGATTCGCCGATCACCGCGCGTTTGCGCGAGGCCGGAACTGTCTTCCTCGGCAAGACCACCATGCCGGAATATGGCTGGAAGGGCGTCGGCGATTCCCCGCTGACCGGTATAACCCGCAATCCCTGGAACACCGGCACGGGGCCGGGCGGCTCCTCCTCCGGCGCCGCGGTCTGCGCCGCGCTGAATCTCGGCTGTCTCCATATGGGTACGGACGGGGCAGGCTCGATCCGTATCCCCGCCGCCTTCACCGGCGTCGTCGGCCTGAAGCCGAGCTATGGCCGCGTGCCGGCCTGGCCGATCTCGGTCATGGGTTTCCTCGCCCATCTCGGGCCGCTGACCCGTACCGTCACGGATACCGCGCTCGCGATGAAGGTGATCGGGCAGCCCGACGCGCGCGACATGACCGCGCTGACGGACCGCCCGCCGGATTATGTCGACGGGCTCAAGGGCAGCATGCGGGGCCTGCGCGTCGCCTGGTCGCCGCGTCTCGGCCAGGACGTGACCGTCGATCCCGAGATCGCCGCCCTGACGGCCGCCGCCGCGCAGGCCTTCGCCGAACTCGGCGCGACGGTGGAGGAGGTCGATCCCGGCTTCGATGATCCCATCGAGATTCTGATGACGCTCTGGTCCTCCGGCGCGGCGCTGGCCTTGAAGAGCATCGATACGGCCGGCCGCAAGCAGATGGACCCGGGCCTCGTCGCGGTGGCCGAGCAGGGCGAGCGCATCCCGGCCTCGGCCTATGTCGACGCGCTCCTGAACCGGCGCAATGCGCTGGCCTATCGGATGGCGCAGTTCCACCAGCGCTACGACCTGCTGCTGACGCCGACCCTGCCGCTGCCGGCCTTCGCGGTCGGGCGCGATACGCCCGAACATGGCGCTTATGGCGACGACTGGACGCGCTGGACCCCCTTCACCTACCCGTTCAACATCACCGAGCAGCCGGCGGTCTCGGTGCCTTGCGGCCTGACGAACGCAGGGCTGCCCGCGGGCCTCCAGATCGTCGGGGCCTTCGGCAAGGATGCGCTCGTGCTGCGGGCGGCGGCGGCCTTCGAACAGGCGCGGCCCTTCGCGCGGGTCGATGAGCCGGTCAAACCGATTTAGGCGCGAATATTTTTCGCTTTTCCCGGAACGGGCCGAAAAAGCCCGTCCGGAGCCGAAACACCGGGTTCTCCCCCCGGAAGTTCCGTCTGGCACGAACCGTGCAGGCGGTTGGACAGCCCTGATCGGGTGCTGAGGCGTGTTGTCAGGCGGAGTTTTTCTGCCCAAACTCGCGCCAAGGCAGCCCGTTCAGAGGCGCCGCTTCAGGGGAGAGCATGATGGATCGCAGGACGTTTCTGAAATCCGCGACGGGCGCCGGCATGGCTGCCGCGACCGGCGGGCTGGCGATGCCGGCCCTCGCGCAAAGTCCAACCAAGACGCTACGCTTCGTACCGCAGGCCAATCTCGCCAATTTCGACCCGATCTGGGGAACGCAATACGTCGTCCGCAACGCCGCGGCGCTGGTCTGGGACACGCTCTATGGCATCGATTCCAAATTCCAGCCGCAGCGCCAGATGGTCGAGAGCGAGGAAGTCTCCTCCGACGGCCTGAACTGGACCTTCAAGCTGCGCTCCGGCCTCAAGTTCCATGACGGCACGCCGGTCACCTCCAAGGACGTGGTCGCCAGCCTCGTGCGCTGGTCGGCGCGCGATCCGATGGGCCTGATGCTCCGGGCCATACAGGTAGAGCTCGCGCCCGTCGATGAGCTGACCTGGAAATGGTCGCTGAAGCAGCCCTTCCCGAAGATGCTGCTGGCGCTGGCCAAGAACAACGCGCCCTGTTCCTTCGTGATGCCCGAGCGCATCGCCAAGACCGACCCGTTCACGCAGATTACCGAATATATCGGCTCCGGGCCGATGAAGTTCATGCGCAGCGACTGGGTGCCGGGCGCCAAGGCGGTGTTCGAGAAATTCGCGGACTACAAGCCCCGCTCGGAGAAGGCGGACTGGCTCGCCGGCGGCAAGAACATCCTCGTCGACCGGATCGAATGGGTGATCATGCCCGATCCGGCGACGGCCGCTGCCGCCCTCCAGAACGGCGAGGTCGACTGGTGGGAGACCCCGCTCGCCGATCTCGTGCCGGTGCTGAAGGGCCACAAGGATATCAATGTCGATATCGGCGATCCCCTGGGCAATGTCGGCGCCTTCCGCATGAACCACCTGTTCCCGCCCTTCAACAACGTGAAGGTGCGCCAGGCGGTACTGACGGCGCTGAACCAGGAAGACTACATGCGCGCCGTCGTCGGCGATGACGACAAGCTCTGGAAGCCGCTGCCGGGCTTCTTCACCCCGGGCACGCCGCTCTACACCGAGGAAGGCGGCGACATCCTCAAGAAGCGCAATGTCGCCGAAGCCAAGAAGCTCCTCGCCGAGGCCGGCTACAAGGGCGAGCCGGTGGTCTGCGTCGTCGCGCAGGACATGGCCGCGACCAAGTCGATGGGCGACGTCACCGCCTCGCTGCTCAAGAGCATCGGCATGAACGTCGACTTCGTCGCCACCGACTGGGGCACGGTCGGTTCCCGCCGCGCCCAGAAGACGCCTCCGGGCCAGGGCGGCTGGAGCATGTTCCACACCTGGCACGCCGGCGCCGACTGCACCAATCCCGCCGCCTACACAGCGATTCGCGCCAATGGCGACAAGGCCTGGTTCGGCTGGCCGGACGTGCCTTCGGTCGAGACCGAGGTGACCAACTGGTTCAACGCCAAAGACCTCGCCGAGGAGAAGGCGGCACTGGCCCGGCTCAACAAGGCGGCGGTCGAGAACGTCGTCTTCGCGCCGACGGGCTTCTACCTCAGCTATCAGGCCTGGCGGAAGAACGTCACCGGCGTGGTCAGCGGGCCGCTGCCGTTCTTCTGGGACGTCAAGAAGGGCTGATCGCCTCGCGCGGAGCGGCAAGGCCGCTCCGCCTTTGCGGAGTCCGCTCGGCTCTGCTGCCTCGCTTCGTCGCGACCTGGAAGAAGTCCGGGCCGCGGCTCCTGGATTCGCCGTGAACGAGGTCCGACTGCCCTATGCTTGCTTTCGTCGTCAGGCGCATCGTCACGACCATCCCCGTGATGGCCTTCGTGGCGCTGTTCGTCTTTTCGTTGCTCTATGTCGCGCCCGGCGATCCCGCCGCCATCATCGCCGGTGACCAGGCGTCGCCGGCCGATGTCGAGCGCATCCGCGCCAGCCTCGGCCTGGACCGACCCTATCTGGTCCGTTTCGCCGAATGGTCCTTCCGCGTGATCCAGGGCGATCTCGGCACCTCGATCTTCACCAACCTCCCGGTGACGCAGCTCATCGCGCAGCGCATCGAGCCGACGCTCTCCCTGATGGTGTTGACGCTGATCTTCGCCGTCGTGGTCGCCGTGCCGATGGGCGTGGTCGCGGCCTGGAAGGCTGGAAGCTGGGTCGACAAGGCGGCGATGGGCTTCGCCGTGCTCGGCTTCTCGGTCCCGGTCTTCGTCGTCGGCTACCTGCTCGCCTATTTCTTCGCGCTCAAGCTCGACTGGCTGCCGGTGCAGGGCTACACGCCGTTCTCGCAGGGCTTCTGGCCCTGGCTCAGGAACCTGATCCTGCCGGCCGTCACGCTCGGCCTCGTCTATATCGCGCTGATCGCCCGCATCACCCGCGCCACCATGCTCGAGGTGCTGCAGCAGGACTATGTCCGCACCGCCCAGGCCAAGGGCGTGACGCAGAAGGACGTGCTCTTCCTGCATTCGCTGAAGAACGCCGCGGTGCCGATCGTCACCATCATCGGCATCGGCATCGCGCTCTTGATCGGCGGCGCCGTCGTCACCGAGAGCGTCTTCGCCATTCCCGGCCTCGGCCGGCTCACGGTCGATGCCATCCTGCGGCGCGACTACCCCGTCATCCAGGGCGTCGTGCTCATGTTCAGCCTGGTCTACGTGCTCGTGAACCTGCTGATCGACCTGACCTATACCCTCGTCGACCCGAGGATCCGCTATTGACCGCTTCATCGACCCTCGCGGCGCCTGCCGCCGAACCGGCAAAGGCTGAACTGAGCCGCGCCGCCCGCTTCCGCCGCTATCTGCGTCGCCATCCTTCGGTGGCGATCGGCGGCGGGCTCCTGATCCTGATGGCGCTGATCGGCATTTTCGCGCCGCTGCTCTGGACCACCGACCCGACCGCGATCGCGCCGTCGCGGCGTACCCGCGTACCGTCCGAGCTCTACTGGTTCGGCACCGACATGCTCGGCCGCGACGTTTATTCCCGCGTGGTCTACGGCGCTCGCGTGTCGCTGCTCGTCGGCTTCAGCGTCGCGGTCCTGTCCTCGATCATCGGGCTCACCATCGGCCTCTTCGCCGGCTTCGTGCGCTGGGCCGACGGCATCATCATGCGCATCATCGACGGCATGATGTCGATCCCGCCGATCCTGCTCGCCATCGCCCTGATGGCGCTGACCCGCGGCTCGATCCAGAACGTCATCATCGCCATCACCGTCGCCGAGATTCCGCGCGTGGCGCGCCTCGTGCGCGGCGTCGTGCTGTCCTTGCGCGAACAGCCCTATGTCGAGGCGGCGGTGGCCAACGGTGCGCGCGTGCCGCGCATCATCTGGCGCCATATCCTGCCCAACACCTTCGCGCCGATGAGCGTCCAGGCGACCTATATCTGCGCCAGCGCCATGATCGTCGAGGCGATCCTGTCCTTCATCGGCGCGGGCGTGCCGCCGGCGACGCCATCCTGGGGCAACATCATGGCCGAGGGCAGGGCGCTCTGGCAGGTCCGGCCGCACATCATCCTGTTCCCGGCCGTGTTCCTCTCGATCACCGTGCTCGCGGTCAACCTGCTCGGCGACGGCCTGCGCGACTCGCTCGATCCGCGGCTCGCCAAGACTCTCTGAGGGCTTGCCCCGCAGCTGGGACAACCCACGCCCCGCATTGCCGGCGCTTGACGCGCCGGCTCAGTGCTTGAAAGCCTTGCCCTTGAGGGTGAACCTCATCCGGAGCCTATGACGTGACCCGAATCCTGACCGTCGCCGCCGCCCAGCTCGGCCCCATCCAGCGCGATGAGAGCCGCGCCTCGGCGGTTGCCCGCATGATCGAGCTGATGCGGCAGGCGAAGAGCCACGGCGCCGATCTCGTCGTCTACCCGGAAGCTGCGCTCACCGCCTTCTTCCCGCATTGGTGGATTGACGACGAAGCCGAGATCGACAGCCATTTCGAAAGCGCCATGCCCTCGAACGAGACGGCGCCGCTCTTCGAGGAGAGCAAGCGCCTCGGCATCGGCTTCCACCTCGGCTATTGCGAGCTCGCCTTCGAGCAGGGCCGCAAGCGCCGCTTCAACACCGCGATCCTCGTCGACAAGTCTGGCGCGATCGTCGGCAAGTACCGCAAAATCCATCTGCCGGGCCATCCGGAGCACCGCCCCGCCGCACCCTTCCAGAACCTGGAGAAGCGCTATTTCGAGACCGGCGAGCTCGGCTGGCCGGTCTGGCGGACGATGGACGCCAATATCGGCATGATGATCTGCAACGACCGCCGCTGGCCGGAGAGCTATCGCTCGATGGGCCTGCAGGATGTCGAGCTGATCGTGCTCGGCTACAACACGCCCAAGCACAATCCGCCGGCCCCGGACCATGACCGGCTCGGCAATTTCCACAATCAGCTCGTGATGCAGGCCGGCGCCTACCAGAACGCCACCTGGGTCGTCGGCGTCGCCAAGGCGGGGCTGGAGGCCGGCGTCGACCAGATCGGCGGTTCCTGCATCATCGCGCCCACCGGCGAAGTGGTGGCGCAGGCCGTGACCGAGGGCGATGAACTCGTCGTCGCCCGTTGCGACATGGACCTCGGCAAGAGCTACAAGGCCTCGACCTTCAATTTCGCCCGGCATCGCGAGCCTCAGGCCTACGGCCTGATCGTCGAGCGCAAGGGCGCCGTCTCCCCGATTTGATCAGCCTCCAGAGGACAAAAAAGTGACCCACGATCTCATCCTGAAGGGCGGTCGCGTCATCGACCCCTCCCAGAAGCATGACGGCATCCTCGATGTCGCCTTCACGGACGGCAAGGTGTCCGGCTTCGGCAAGGACCTGAAGGGCGCCAAGGAGATCCGCGACGTCTCCGGCTACATCGTCTCGCCCGGCCTGATCGACCTGCACACCCATGTCTACTGGGGCGGCACCTCGCTCGGCATCGACGCCGACGAGTTCTGCCGGCTCTCCGGTGTCACCACCTCGGTCGATACCGGCTCGGCCGGCCCCGGCAACTGGCCGGGCTTCCGCAAGCATGTCATCGAGCAGAGCCAGGCCCGCATCCTCGCCTATCTCCACGTCTCGCATGCCGGCATCTACGGCTTCGACCACCGCGTCATGGTCGGCGAGAGCGGCGACCTGCGCCTGATGAACCCGATCGACTGCGCCGAGGTCGCCGACAAGAACCGCGACCTGATCGTCGGCATCAAGGTCCGCGTCGGCCTGCATGCTTCCGGTACGTCCGGCACCGTGCCGCTGAACATCGCGCTGCAGGTCGCCAACGAGGTCGGCATGCCCTTGATGTGCCATATCGACCATCCGCCGCCGTCCTATGAGGAAGTCATCGGCATGCTGCGGCCGGGCGACGTGCTGACCCACGCCTTCCGCCCCTTCCCGAACGCGCCCGCGACCGCGCAGGGCACGGTGAAGCCGGAGGTGCTCGCCGCCCGCAAGCGCGGCGTCATCTTCGATATCGGCCACGGCAAGGGCTCGTTCTCGTTCAAGACCACCCGCGCCATGCTCGCCAATGGCTTCGAGCCGGACGTGATCTCGTCTGACGTGCACAAGCTCTGCATCGACGGCCCGGCCTATGACCAGGTCACCACGATGTCGAAATTCCTCTGCATGGGCATGACCCTGAACAACGTCATCGCGGCCTCGACCGTGAATGCCGCCATGGCGCTGAAGCGCCCGGAATACGGTTCGCTCAAGGTCGGTTCGCTCGGCGATGCGACGATCCTGACGGTCAAGGAAGGTAAGTTCGACTATGTCGACGTCGTCGGCGAGCACCTGATCGGCGACCGCAAGATCGCCTCCGAGGGCGTCGTGCTCAAGGGCAAGTGGTGGCACCCGAAGCGGACCAGCAAATTCCCGAAGGGCGCGGCGTAAGCGTTCATGTCCAGTGAAACGGGTTGGCGCCGCATGGCGCCGGCCGACCTGACGGCCGTGATGGCGATCGCGGCCGTCGTGCACCCGGATTATCCCGAGGACGAGGCGGTCTTCGCCGAGCGGCTGCGCCTGGCGCCGGAGGGCTGCCATGTGCTGGCCGGCGAAGATGGCGCGTTGCACGGATATCTCGTCAGCCATCCCTGGCCGGCGGGTACGGTCCCGGCCCTGAATTCCCTGCTCGGCGCCATCCCGGACGATGTCGCGAACTGGTATCTTCACGATCTCGCCTTGCTGCCGGCCGGGCGTGGCAGCGGGGCGGCGGGCGCGATCGTCACCGAGATCGCCCGTCATGCCGCCGAAACCGGGCATACGAGCCTGGCGCTGGTCGCAGTCAACGATTCGACCGGCTTCTGGCGGCGGCAAGGCTTTCGCGAGGTGCATGACCCCGCGCTTGATCGCAAGCTTGCGAGCTATGACGATGCGGCCCGCTATATGCGCCGTGAACTGACGAACTGAGACAGGCCGGTGCGACAGATGCCGGCTGGACTTTGAGGAGAGGAACGCCATGAGCGCCGAAGACAAGCTGAAGGAGCTGGGGCTGACCCTGCCAGACGTGCCGACGCCGGTCGCGACCTATGTCAGCTTCAAGCAGGTCGGCGATATGGTCTATCTCTCGGGCCAGGGGCCGAAGCGGGCCGACGGCACCTATCCGACCGGAAAGGTCGGCGCCGATGTCACGGTCGAGCAGGCTTATGAGCACGCCAAGCAGACCGGCCTCGGGCTGCTCGCGGCGATGAAGAAGGCGGTCGGCTCCCTCGACAAGGTCGAGGTGGTCAAGCTGCTCGGCATGGTCAATGCGGTGCCGGATTTCTCGGATCATCCCAAGGTCATCAATGGCTGCTCGGACCTGTTCGTCGCCGTGCTCGGCGATCGCGGCCGCCATGCCCGCTCGGCCGTCGGCATGGGCTCGCTGCCGAACCGCATGACCGTCGAGATCGAGGTCATCGTGAAGGTGCACCCATGAGCGTCACCGCGACCACCTCCCGCGCCGTCGACCAGCCGGCCGCTACCCCGCTTGCCGCCGAGATCGCCCGCGTCTACGGCACGCCCGCCGTGGTGATCGATCTCGACAAGGTCGATGCCAATATCGCCCGCCTCCAGGCCACTTGCGACGCCGCCGGTCTCGCCAACCGCCCGCATATCAAGACGCACAAGTCGCCCGAGCTGGCCCGCCTCCAGATCGAGGCCGGCGCACGCGGCATTACCTGCCAGAAACTCGGCGAGGCCGAGGTCATGGCCGATGGCGGCATCGACGACATCCTGATCAGTTACAACATCCTCGGCGAGGAGAAGCTGGGGCGTCTGGGAGCACTCCAGCGCCGCGTCCGGATGATCGTCGCCGCCGACAACCCGGTCACCATCTCCGGCCTGCCGCGGGCGGGCGAGATCGCCGGGCGCGACCTCGAAGTCGTCATCGAGTGCGATACCGGCCGCAAGCGCGCCGGCGTCGAGACGCCCGGCGAGGCGGTCGAGCTTGCCAAGATGGTCGCGGCCTCGCCCGGCCTGCGCTTCGCCGGCTTCCTGCTGTACCCGCCGGAGAATGGCTGGGACCGCACGCAGGTCTTCCTCGACACCGCCAATGCGGGCCTGCGCGATGCCGGCCTCAAGGCCGACATCGTCTCGACCGGTGGTTCGCCCAATCTGCCCCATATCGGCAAGCTGAAGGGCTCGACCGAGCACCGCTCGGGCACCTCGATCTTCAACGACCGCATGCAGATCGCGGCCGGCGTGGCGACGCTCGAGGATTGCGCGCTCATGGTCTACGCGACGGTGGTGAGCCGGGCCGGCGCGGACCGCGGCATCCTCGATTCAGGCTCGAAGACGCTGACCAGCGACAAGGGCAATCTCGACGGCCACGGCTATATCCTCGAATACCCGGCCGCGCGGATCGCGCAATTCGCCGAGGAACACGGCTTCCTCGACCTCTCGGCCTCGAACAAGCGCCCGCTGGTCGGCGAGGTCGTGCGTGTGGTGCCGAACCATGTCTGCGTCGTCGTCAACATGGTCGACCGTCTGATCACCGTGCGCGGCGACAAGCTGATCGGTGAACTGCCGGTCGCGGCCCGTGGACGCCTGACCTGAGCCCATCCGTCATGGTCGGGCTTGTCCCGACCATCCACGTCTTCGCTGGTCGAAGGCCGTGATCAAGGACGTGGATGCTCGCCACAAGGGCGAGCATGACGGGCGCGTTTCAATTCTGCAGGACCTTCGATCCCTTGATCGTGACATTGCCGGACGCCTTGGCTTCGAGGCGTCCGGACGCGTTGAGCGCGATATCGCGCCCTTGCAGCTGGACGCTGCCGTCTTTCTTCATGCTCAGCCTGGCATCGCCGCTTTTCAGTGAAGCGGCGTCCGCGCTTTCGATCGCAAGCGTCTTGCCGACATGGACGGCCATGTCCTTCCCGATGCTCATCGCCATGTCCTTGCCGGCCGTGATGGCGAAGTTCTGCCCGCTATCGATATCGCAGCCCACCGCCGCGCTCACGTTGAAGCTCCGTGTTTCGAACGACGCTTCATGACCGCTGCTGACGCGCAGGCGGTTGCCGATGACCATGGTGGCATTGGCGCCTGAGGTCACGGAAAGATTGACCCCGGCCGTCATTGCCATCACCCCGCCCGCGGTCAGGGTCATCACGCTGCCGGCGGTGAAAGCAATGCCCATCCCGCAATTGACGGTCAGCGAACCCGGCGCGTTGATGACGACATTGCCGCCGCGATCCGCCGAGATCGCCTGCAGCAGCGCTGCGACCTGCGCCTCCAGCGTGGCGATGCGCTTCTGGAGGGCTTCGGTATCCGGATCGGCCATCGCATTCTCCGCTCGTCGGCATGACAGAATGACGAAGCGTCAGCCTATCACGCGCCGGGCGCCGCGAGAATGCCGGGCACTGATCAGCTTTCCGGGTGCCGGGCGTTCCAGGCGGCAGCGTATTCCGTGCAGAGCCGGTCGAGCTCGGCCCGGTCGGTGACGCCGGCTGGGCGGCCGCGCGAGGGCGAAGCCTGCTGGAACGGCACCGAGCGCTGATGCGCGACACGCCAGAGCCGCCGCAGCTCCTTCAACGGGTCGGTATGGTCGTCGACGCGGATGTCGAGGCTGGGCACGGGCTCGCCGCTCCAGATGCGGATCGCGGCGGATTGCTTGCCGCGCTTGTCGCCGCCTGCCTTCTCGCCTGCCTCCAGTGCCACCAGCAGGCGCTCGTCGAAGTCGAGCGCCGAGGCGGCGATATAGGCCTTCAGCGTCTGCTGCACGACCTCCGGGCCGGCGAGCATGTTGCCGGCGACCGAGACCTGCGGCCCGTCGACGGCACCGCACCAGTCGATGCAGGCCGCGCCAGTATGAGAAGCGATCTTGCCGTCGCGGTCGATGACGTGGAGCTGGCGATGGGCGCGCCCCTCGTCGGCCGCCGTCAGCGTCGCGATGATCTCGACGGCCGAGCGGCCTTCCTGCAGCAGCCGAAGGCCGTCCACCCCGTAGAGCGGATTGACGAAGGCCTGCGTCGCGATCGCGCCGATCCGCCCGCCGCCATAGGGCACGCGGGCGCCGACGGCGAAGGCGCAGGTCGAGACGGCGACGCCATAGGCGCCGGTCGCGGCGTCGCGGGCGACGATGGACCAGGTCATATGCAGTTCCTCGTTATCAGGTCGATCTCAGTCTTTCTCCGTCATCCCGGACAAGCGGCGAAGCCGCGTTGATCCGGGATCCATCGAAGGGCGTGGCGCTCTACGATGGATTCCGGGTCTGCGCTTCGCTTCGCCCGGAATCACGGCAAAAAACGGCGAAGCTCATCGCCCCGCAGCATAGGCCTGCATCAGACGCGGCGTCGCGGCGGCGCGCAAGAGGCCGTCATCGCTGCGTTCTGCCGCAGTGAGCCGTCCGACCGTCCAGGCCGGCGCCTTCTCCACGGCGTGGCCGCGGCGCTCCAGATCGGCGAGGGCCGCAGCGCCGATGCTCTCCTCGATCATCATATGGCCCGGCCGCGACGAGCGCGGGTAGAAGGAGGAGGGGAAATGCTGCGTGTGGAACAGCGGCAGGTCGATCGCCTCCTGCAGGTTGAGGCCGTGATGCACGCGGCGCAGGAACAGGCCGAGCTGCCATTGCTCCTGCTGGTCGCCGCCCGGCGTGCCGAAGGCGAGGCGGGGCTTGCCGTGCTCGAAGGCGATCGAGGGGGTCAGCGTCGTGCGCGGCCGCTTGCCGGGCGCAAGCGAGGAGGGCAGGCCCTCTTCCAGCCAGAACATCTGGGCGCGCGAATTCAGCGGGAAGCCAAGCTCGGGGATGACCGGCGAGGATTGCAGCCAGCCGCCCGAGGGCGTCGCCGCGATCATGTTGCCCCATTTGTCGATGACGTCGATATGGACGGTGTCGCCCTTGCGCCCAGCCGCGACCATCGAGGCCATCGTCGGCTCGCCGACGCTGGCGCCGCCTTGGGTCGGCTGGGCGATGGCCCCGAGCGCCCTCATCGCATGCGCGACCTGTGCTTCGTAGCCGGAGACGACACCCGGCCGCAGTTCCAGCGAGGCGCGCTCGCCGATCAGCCCGCGCCGCCCGGCCGCGTAATCCTCGGAGAGCAGCGTGGCCAGCGGCACCTTCACGAAATCCGGGTCGCCGTAATAGGCCTCGCGATCGGCGAAGGCGAGCTTCATCGCCTCGACGACATGATGGACGAATTCCGGGCTGGCCGGACCCATCCCGGCGAGGTCGACGCCTTCGAGGATCTTCAGCGTCTGCAGGAAGGCCGGGCCCTGGCCCCAGGGCCCGATCTTGAAGACCTCCCAGCCGTGATAGGTCACCGAGGTCGGCGTCTCGTAGGTCGGCTTGTAGTTCGCCATGTCCTGCGCGGTCAGCAGGCCCTTGTTGCGGCGGCCGGAGGAATCCATCACCTCCTGCGTGCGGCAGAAGCGGTCCATCGCCTCGGCGACGAAGCCCTTGTACCAGGCGTCATAGGCGCCCTGGATCTGCTCCTGGCGGTCGCTGCCCTTGGCTTCCGCCTCGGCGAGGATGCGCTTGTAGGTCTCGGCCGCGGCCTTGTTGGCGAAGAGCTTGCGCGCCTCCGGAACATTGCCGCCCGGCAGGTAGACGTCGCCCGATGTCGCCCACTCGTTGCTGAAGAGGTCGGTCAGCTCGCGGATCGAATCCGAGACGCGCGGCAGCATCGGATGCCCGTTCTCGAAATAGCCGATCGCCGGTTCGAGAACGTCGCGCAGCTTCAGCCGACCATGGTCGCGCAGCAGCGTCATCCAGCCGCCGAAGGCGCCGGGGATGACGGTAGCGAGCAGGCCGGAACCGGGGATCAGGTCGAGACCGAGCGCCTTGTAGGCCGCGATGGTCGCGGCCTGCGGGGCGGGGCCCTGTGCGCAGAGCGTCTCGACCTTCCCGGTTTCAGCCGAATAGAACACGGCGGGCATGTCGCCCGCAGGGCCGACGAGATGCGGCTCCACCACCTGCAGCACGAAGGCCGCGGCGGCGCAGGCGTCGAAGGCGTTGCCGCCCTTTTCCAGCATCGCCATGCCCGAGGCGGTCGCGAGCCAGTGCGTCGAGGTGACGACGCCGAAAGTGCCGAGGATTTCGGGGCGGGTGGTGAACATGGGCGTATCCCTGAAGCCTAGTTTTCTTTCGGGTCGAGCGCGTCGCGCAGGCCGTCGCCGAGCAGGTTGAAGCCGAGCACGGCGAGGAAAATGCAGATGCCCGGCGCTATCGACATCCAGGGCGCCTGCTCCATGAAGTTCTTGGCGACGTTGAGCATCTGTCCCCAGGACGGCGCCGGGGGCTGCTGGCCGAGACCGAGGAAGGAGAGGGCGGCTTCCAGGATGATCGCCTGCGCCATGAACAATGTCGATTGTACCACGATAGGGGACAGGGTGTTGGGCAGGACATGGCGGAACATCAGCCGGAGATCGCGCGCGCCGACAGCCCGCGCACCCTCGACGAAATCCTCCGCCTTGACGCTCATCACCTGGCCGCGGATCAGCCGGATGAAGATCGGTACGGCCGAGAGGCCGATCGCGATCATCGCATTGGTCAGCGACGGGCCGAGCACGGCGGCGAAGGCGATCGCGAGGATCAGGAACGGGCAGGCGAGCAGGGCCTCGGTGACGCGCGAGATCACGATGTCGATCCAGCCGCCATACCAGCCGGCCAGCAGGCCGAAGGGCAGGCCGATCGCCACCGCGATCAGCACCGAGACGATGCCGGCGAGCAGCGAGGCCTGCGCACCGAAGAACAATCGCGAGACCTGATCGCGCCCAAGCTCGTCCGTGCCGAACCAGTACAGTTCCGAGGGGGGCTTTCGGATGGCGAGAAAATTCGACTTGAACGGATCGGCCAATGGCAGCACCGGCGCCAGCACCGCCATCAGCAGGAAGACCAGCACGATGCTGCCGCCGATCAGCGCCGACCTGTTGCGGATCAGCCGGGCGAGCACGCCGGGGCGGGCGCTGACGCCGCTCGCGGCGCCTGTCGAGGAGATGGAATCGAGCGATGCCATCAGCCGGCCCTCAGACGCGGATTGACGAGGACGTACAGGATATCGGCGATGAGGTTCATCAGGATGAAGCCGATGGCCGTGCACAGCACCACGCCCTGCACCACGCCATAGTCGCGGTTGAACACGGCATCGACGATCAGCTTGCCGAATCCGGGGATGGTGAAGACCTGCTCGGTCAGCACCGCGCCCGCCAGCAACTCGCCGAAGAGCAGGGTCGTCAGGGTGATGATCGGCATCAGCGCGTTGCGCAGGGCATGGCGATGCACGACCGCATCTTCGTCCAGCCCCTTGGCGCGGGCGGTACGGACATAGTCCGAGCGCAGCACCTCCAGCATCGCCGAGCGGGTATGGCGCATCAGGAAGGCGGCGAGCCCGTTGCCGAGCACGAAGGCCGGCATGATCAGGCGCTTGATCGCCTCCCACGGGTGCTCGAAGATCGATTCATAGCCCGAGGCCGGCAGCCATTTCAGGTGCACCGAGACCAGCAGGATCAGCATGATCCCGAACCAGAAATTCGGGATCGACAGCCCCGACAGCGCGACCGCGCTGGCGGAGTAGTCGACCACCGTGCCCTTGCGCCGCGCCGCCAGGATGCCGATCGGGATGCCGATGCAGATCGCGACGAGGATCGAGGCCGTGGCGAGCTGGATCGTCACCGGCAGCTTCTGCAGGATCAGGTTGAGCACCGGCTCGCCCGTGCGCAGCGAGCGGCCGAAATCGCCCTGCACGACCTGTCCGAGCCAGGCGAAGAACTGGACGAAGATCGGATCGTCCATCCGGTAGATCTCGCGCAGCCGCGCGATCACCTCGGGGTCGCGTTCCTCGCCGGCGATGACGAGGAAGGGGTCGCCCGGCAGCGCGCGCTGCAGGGCGAAGACGAAGAGCGATACCAGGAACAGCGTCGGGATCGCGATCAGGATGCGGCGGAGGATCAGGGTGAACATGATGCGCTCGAACCTGCTCCGTCATCCCGGATGTAGCGAAGCGGAACTCCGGGATCCATTGTAGAGAACTGCGCTCTACGATGGATCCCGGGTCGACCTTCGGCCGCCCGGGATGACGGCGCGATTGTGAAGCCGAAAGCTCCCCTCACGAGCGCTTCATTCCCGCCAGCCGGATGATGCCGTCGGGATTGATCGCGAAGCCCTGCAGGTTGGAGCGCATCGCGAAGAACACAGTCTGGTTATAGAGATAAACGATCGGCAATTCGTCCTGCAGGATCTTCTGCGCGGCGTCGTAGCGCTTCTTGCGTTCGGCCGGGTCGTAGATCGTGCGGGCTTCGTCCAGCAACTTGTCCACCTCCGCATTGGCGTATTTGCCGTCGTTCTGGTTGCCCTTCGAATGCGCGAAGGGGTGGATGTTGCCGTCCGGGTCGATGCGGCCGGACCAGCCGACGCGGCTCATCTGGAACTTGCCCTGCTGCTGGTCGCGCAGCTGGCTGGCGAATTCGGTCGAGCGGATCTGGATGTCGATGCCGGCTTCCTGCGCCATCGCCTGGATCACCTGGCCGAGCTGGGCGTCGACCGGGTTGTTGGTGACGAAGAGTTCGACCGAGACCTTGGACTGTCCGGCTTCCTTGAGCAGCGCCTTGGCCTTGGCGAGATCGCGGGCGGGAACGGGCAGGTCGGCGCTGACGTAGAAATTGCCGGGGTTGAACGGCTGGTTCGACGGCGCATAGAGCCCCTCGAACACGACCTGGCTCAGCACCTTGCGATCGATCGACAGCGAGAGCGCCTGGCGCACGCGCTTGTCCTTGCCCATCGGCTGGTTGGCGGCCTCGCCATTGTTCGTGTTGATGGTGATGCCCTGGTAGCCGAGATTGGCGATGCTCTCGATCTTCAGGGACTTGTCCGATTGGGCCGATTTCACATCGGTCGGGGCCAGCCGCTCCAGCATGTCGAGCTCGCCCGAGCGCAGATTGGCGAGGCGAACCGTCGTGTCGGGGATCGAGCGATAGAGCACGCGGTCGAAATTGTACTTGTCGGCCTCCCAGTGCTCTTTGAATTTTTCGAGCACGATGCGGTCGTTCTGCACGCGCTCGACGAACTTGTAGGGGCCGGAGCAGACCGGCTTCGCCGCGACATCGCCCGAGAGGGTCTTGGGCGAGAGCATCATGCCGGCGCGGTCGGTGAGCTGCGAGAGTAGCGTCGCGTCCGGGCGCTTCAGCTTCAGCACCAGCGTGGTGGCATCGGGCGCCTCGACGCTCTCGACCGATGCAAGCTCGGCCCTGCGCAGCGAGTCGGGCAGGGTGCGGGCGCGGTCGAGATTGGCCTTGGCAGCCTCGGCGTTGAAGGCCTCGCCATCGTGGAACTTCGCATCGCTACGCAGCTTCATCGTCAGCGTCAGCCCATCGGCCGAGAAATTCCACTCCGTCGCCAGCCGCGGCACCAGCTTCAGCTCCGGCGTGATGTCGACCAGCCGGTCGCACAGCCCCATGAAGACGATGCGGCCGACGAAGGTGCGCGCCTTGTGCGGGTCCAGCATGTCGGGGTCTTCCTGCAGGCCGATGCGCAGGGTGGATGGCGACTGGGCCAGGGCCGGCAACGTCGCGAGTGCGAGCGCGGCAGCGGAGATCGCAACCTTCAAAAGCTTCATGATTTCCCCTCGTTCCGGACGGTTGTCGGCGAACGTTCCCGCCGCGTCGGCAGCGGGTCGTCCTGCTCAATTCGTTCCTTGTGGCACTAACCTGACTCAGAACGAGGCCGGCGTCGATGATGCGCCGCATCAATTCGCAGGCAGCGCTGCCTGCCCTGTGGGCAGGCGCGGCCTGGCGGTAAGCGGGTTCCATGTCCGGGGCGGACATGCACGATGCGGCGATGGCGGTCGCCACCCCTTTCGGCAGGGGCTAGAACGGCGATCGCAAGGCAAGGCCCGCGTGGGGCAGGGGAGAATGAGCATGCTGCTGGGCGTGATCGCCGACGACATGACGGGTGCGACCGATGTCGCGCTGATGCTGAACCGGGCGGGCATGCGCACCGTTCAGGTCATCGGCGTGCCTCCGGCCGGCTCCGCCCTGCCTGAGGCCGATGCGGTCGTCGTCGCGCTGAAATCGCGGACCAATCCGGTTGCCGAGGCCGTTGCGGATTCGCTCGCCGCCTGCGAGGCGCTGCTGAAGGGCGGCGCGCGTCAGATCCTGTTCAAATACTGCTCGACCTTCGATTCGACGGCCGAGGGCAATATCGGGCCGGTGGCGAACGCGCTGGCGGAGCGGCTGGGCGCGAAGCTCGCCATCGTCTGCCCGGCTTTCCCGGCGAATGGCCGCTCGATCTATCAGGGCTATCTCTTCGTCGGGGCCGTGCCGCTGCATGAAAGCTCGATGAAGGACCACCCGCTGACGCCGATGCGGGATTCCAGCCTGATGCGATTGATGTCGGCACAGGCGAAGACCGAAACCGGGCTCGTCGACTACGCCACCGTGCTCGCTGGCCCTGCCGCCGTGAAGGCGCGTCTCGCGAAGTTGCAGGCCGACGGCATCCGCTATGCCGTCACCGACGCGCTGACAAATGAGGACCTGATGACGCTCGGCCATGCCGTGTCCGAGCATGTCCTGCTGACCGGAGGCTCGGGCATCGCGATGGGCCTGCCGCAGAATTTCCGCCGCGCCGGGCTTCTGCCGGAGCGTCCCGGCCCGCAGGATCTGAAGGCGCCGGCCGGTCGCGCCGGCATCATCTCCGGCAGCTGCTCGACCGCGACGCGCGGCCAGATCAAGGCGGCGCTGGAGGCAGGCTATCCCGCGCTCAAGGTCGATCCGCTGGCGCTGGCCGATGGCAGCCAGGACGCCGCCGGCCTTGCCGCATGGGCCTTGGCGCAGCCGGCCGACAAGCCGTTCCTCGTCTACTCCAGCGACGATCCGTCGGAGGTCGCGGCCGTGCAGGACAAGCTCGGCCGCGATAGGGCTGGAGCCATCGTCGAGGAGGCCTTTGCCGAACTGGCGCGCCGGCTTTCCGAGGGCGGCGTGACGCGGCTTCTCGTCGCTGGCGGCGAGACTTCAGGCGCGACTGTGCTGGGCTTGAGTATCCGCACGCTGGAGATTGGCCCCGAAATCGACCCCGGCGTGCCCTGGACCCGCGTCGTCGACGGGCCGGAGATGGTCGTCGCGCTGAAGTCCGGCAATTTCGGCACGCCGGATTTCTTCCTGAAGGCCTGGAGCCTGCTGCGCTGATGCCCGATTTGCCTGCGCTGAATCTCGTATAGGATCAGCCTGCGAACTGGGAGCCGGCATGGACATGGCATTTCTGGGCGAACTTCTGACCAGCGTGGCGGATCGCGGCCGCGCGCTGATCGGCTTCGAGCGTTTCCTGGGGAGCCGCTCGCGCCCGATCGACAAGCTCTGCGAGGACCTGCTCTCCGGCCGCGGCGAGGCCTCGGGCATGGCGCTGGCGCAAGCTGTGCTGGAAGCCTGGCAGGGGCTCGACAAGCCCGGTCGGCTCGCCTTCTTCAATATGCTGCAGGAGCGCTTCGGCCCCGATCACGACCGCCTCGATGCGGCGATCGAGGCCTATCGCGCCAAGCCGGATGCCGCGACGATCTCGGCGCTTCATCTCGCGGCCGAGCCGCGGCGGCAGGAGCTGCTGCGCCGCCTCAACCTCGCGCCCGAAGGCACGCATGTGCTGGTGCGCATGCGCGAGGCGCTGTTCGAGGCCATGGCGGCGGAGCCGGAGCTGAAGGGCATCGATGACGATTTCCGCCATCTCTTCGGCTCCTGGTTCAACCGCGGCTTCCTTGTCCTGCGTCGCATCGACTGGCGCACGCCCGCCAACGTGCTGGAGAAGATCATCCGCTACGAGGCGGTGCACGAAATCCAGGGCTGGGACGATCTGAGGCGCCGGCTGGAGCCGGCGGACCGGCGCTGCTTCGCCTTCTTCCATCCGCAGCTCGTCGACGATCCCCTGATCTTCGTCGAGGTCGCGCTGACCGGCGATATTCCGCGCAGCATCGGCGAGGTGCTGGAGCCCGAGCGCGCGATCCTGCCCGCGCAGCAGGCGACGACGGCGGTGTTCTACTCGATCTCGAACTGCCAGGAGGGTTTGCGCGGCATCTCCTTCGGCAATTTCCTGATCAAGCAGGTGGCCGAAGACCTGAAGCGCGAACTGCCGGGGCTCGATACCTTCGTCACGCTCTCGCCGGTGCCCGGCTTCGCGCGCTGGCTTGCCGATATTGCCAAGGAGCCCGGCGATCTCGTCCTCACCAATGAGGAGCGCTCAGAAATGGCCCGCCCGGCCGGCGAGACGATCTCGCTCGACGATGCCACGAAGGCGCGCCGCGACAAGCTGCTCGGCCAGATGATGGCGCAGTACATGCTGCAGGCACGCACGGCGTCCGGCCGCGTCATCGATCCCGTCGCGCGCTTCCATCTCGGCAACGGCGCGCGGCTGGAGCGGATCAATGTCGGCGGCAATCTCTCGGCACGGGGCCTGCGTGAGTCCCATGGCGTGATGGTCAATTACCGCTACGACCTCGACGACATCGAGACCAATCACGAGGCCTTCGCCACCCGCAACACGGTGGTGGCCTCCTCCGGCGTGCGCAAGCTGCTGCGCCCGGCGGCGAGTTGAGCGTTGTGCAAATCCCCTCAGCCCTCATCCTTCGAGACGCAGCCTCCGGCTGCTCCTCAGGATGAGGGCTGCATTGTAGACGACATCGATACGGAAACGCCTGAAAGGACCCGAAATCATGGGCAACCACCTCTTCGACCTGATCCGCTCGCGCATGCCGGCGCCCGACGCGCCCTTCGCGCTGCTCGATGACGGCCGGCGTTTCTCCTATGGCGACATGGTCGCGGTGTCCGCGCGCTTCGCGAACGCCCTCGTCGGGCTTGGCGTGAAGCCGGGCGATCGCGTCGCCGTCCAGGTCGAGAAGAGCTTCGAGGCGCTGATGCTCTATCTCGGAACGGTCCGGGCGGGTGCGATCTTCCTGCCGCTTAACACCGCCTATACCCCGGCCGAGATCGAGTATTTCCTGGGCGATGCCGAGCCAGCCGTCTTCGTCTGCGATCCCGCCAAGGCTGAGGCCCTGCGTCCCTATGCGGAGAAGGCCGGCGCGAAGCTGGAGACACTCGGCATCGGCTCTGGGAGCCTGCTCGACAAGGCGAATGCGACTCCGACGACTTTTGCCGACGTCGCGCGCGGGCCGGACGATCTCGCCGCGATCCTTTACACCTCCGGCACGACCGGCCGCTCCAAGGGCGCGATGCTCAGCCACGACAACCTGTCGTCCAATGCACTGGCGCTGGTCGACTACTGGCGCTTCACGAAGGGCGACGTGCTGCTCCACGCCCTGCCGATCTTCCATACCCATGGCCTTTTCGTCGCGACGAACGTGATCCTCTTGTCCGGCGCCTCGATGATCCTGCTGCCCAAGTTCGATCCCGAGCAGGTCTTCAAATATCTGCCGCAGGCGACGAGCATGATGGGCGTGCCGACCTTCTATGTCCGCCTGCTGCAGGATGCCCGCCTGACCAAGGAGGCGACGAAGCACATGCGTCTCTTCGTCTCCGGCTCGGCGCCGCTGCTGGCCGAGACGCATCGCGAATGGCGCGAGAAGACCGGCCACGCCATCCTCGAGCGCTACGGCATGACCGAGACCAACATGAATACCTCGAACCCCTATGAGGGGGATCGCGTCGCCGGCACGGTCGGCTTCCCGCTGCCGGGGGTCTCGGCCCGCGTCACCGATCCCGAGACCGGCAAGGAGATCGCCCGCGACGAGATCGGCATGATCGAGGTCAAGGGCCCCAACGTCTTCAAGGGCTACTGGCGCAACCCGGAGAAGACCAAGGCCGAGTTCAGGGCCGACGGCTTCTTCATCACCGGCGACCTCGGCAAGATCGACCCGGCCGGCTACGTCCATATCGTTGGGCGCGGCAAGGACCTGATCATCACCGGCGGCTACAACGTCTATCCCAAGGAAGTCGAGACCGAGATCGACGAGATGCCGGGCGTGATCGAGAGCGCCGTCATCGGTTGCCCGCATCCCGATTTCGGCGAGGGCGTCACGGCCGTCGTGGTCTGCAAGCCCGGCGCCGATGTCACCGCGAAGGGCATCGCCGCGGCGCTGGAGCAGCGGCTTGCCAAGTTCAAGCAGCCGAAGCAGGTCTTCGTCGTAGCGGAACTGCCGCGCAACACCATGGGCAAGGTCCAGAAGAACCTGCTGCGCGAGCAGTACAAGGATATCTACGCCAAGCAGCTGAAGGCGGGTGAGTAAGCCTCTCTACCTTCATCGCGTGTCACCCCGGCCGGAGCGAAGCGAAGGGCCGGGATCCATGCCTGAACCTGTGCCGGATAAGCTCCGGCATGGATTCCGGGTCTCCCTTTGGTCGCCCGGGATGACGGCGCGTTTGAGTGGGCTCACACCAGCGCCGGCACGCCGAGTTCGATCATTTCGCCATCGGCGGGGATGCGCAGGCGCCGCGTATCGACGCCGCGCTCCTTCGCCGCCTTGCGGAGAGCGGTGCGGCTGATTGTGGCGTGATCGAGCGCCTCCATATGCGTCGCGATCACGGTCGCCAGCGGAAAGGCCTCGGCGAGGTCGAGCGTCTGCTCATCGTCCATCACGATCAGCGTGTTGTCCCACATCGCCCCGCAGGAATGCGTGACGATCACGTCCGGCCCCGTCGCCGTCGCGGCATCGCGCAGCGGCGGATAGAGCACGCTGTCGCCGCACCAGTAGAGCGTCGGCTCGCCCGGCGCCTCGAAGCTCAGGCCCATCACCGGCCCCATCTTGTCGGCGACGGCCCCGGTTCCGTGCTGGGCCGGATGTCGCTTCAGGATGATCGGCCCCAACCTGACGTAGCAGTCGATCGCCGTGATTGAGGAGAAACCCGCCTGCGCGATCGCGGCCTCGTCACCGGGCTGGCAGATGACGGGCAGGTCCTTTGGCAGGCTCTCCTTGGCGACCTCGTCGAAATGGTCGGCATGCAGGTGCGAGACGATCACCGTGTCGACGCCCGTGATGATGTCCTCGATCGGCTCGGGCAGCTCGACCATCGGGTTCTCCGAGCGCCCGGTGAAGGAACGGCGGCTATGGCGCGGGCCGAAATCCGGGTCGATCAGGAAAGTCCTGCCGCCATAGGTGAGCTTCAGCGTCGCGTTGCGGAGAAGTTTGAGCTTCATATCCGTCGGCTCCTCCTGCATCGGACCGAAGAATGGGGACCATATTCGAAAAAACCGATGCGGTGACAAAGAGTTAGATCGTCGCTTTGCGTCCGCGAGGACGCGCGATGATCTAGTCTCGGGAGGAGCATTGTTCCGCATCCCGCCACGAGGAGACCAGTTCGGATTTGTGAAGCTCTTTCCACGTTCGCGTGACGTATCAGCTTGGTTTGGAACGATCGCGAGCCCGTGTCCTGAGAGCTTTCTTTAAAATAGGCGGGTCATCCCGGGCGACCGCAGGGAGACCCGGGATCCATTCCGGAACCTTTTCGGACGGGCTCCGGAATGGATCCCGGATCTCCGCTTTGCTCCGTCCGGGATGACCGCGCTTTTGGCTTGATCAGACAGTCTGTCACGCCGCCGCGAACTGTCCGTAGGGCACGCTCTCGCGCGCCTTGCGCAATGCGCTCGCCCACCAATGCAGCTGTGCCAGCATCGTCGCCATCGCCTGTTCCGCGCGGTCGGCATCGAGCAGGGCGCCCTCCGCATCGAAGCGGCTCCAGACATCGGCGAAGGCGACGCCGTCGCGGATCGGCGCGGCGTGCAGTTCCCCGAAGACCAGGCGCAATTGCTCGACGGCGCGCAGGCCGCCCGAGATGCCGCCATAGGAGACGAAGCCCACGGGCTTGCCGCGCCATTCCTGCCCGACGGCGTCGATCAGGAATTTCAGGATCGCCGGGTAGCCGCGGTTGTATTCCGGCGTCACGACGACGAAGCCGTCGGCCCAGCCGATGATGCTCCTGAGCTCTTCAAGCGCTGGGTGCTTGCCGCTGACATGGCGCGGCGGCAGGTCGATCTCGCCGGGGTCGACGACCGCGAGGTCGAAGGGGCCGTCGCCCGCGATCTGGGAGATCGCCCAGCCGGCGACCTTGTCGCAGAAGCGGCCTTCGCGGCTGCTGCCATAGATCAGGGCGAGCCTGATCCGCGTATCGACCTTCTGGTGCATGGAGGCGCTCCGGTTTGCATCACGGGAGCGCGGCTTATAGAACCTCAAGTAAGGTTAAGGTCAAGAGGCGTATTCCGATGTCCCAGCAGGCGCGTTTGCCGGGCGAACTCAGTGTCGGCGATGTCGCCCGCCGCAGCGGCCTTGCCGTCTCGGCATTGCATTTCTATGAGGCGGAAGGGCTGATCCGCAGCCATCGCACGCAGGGCAACCAGCGCCGCTATGCCCGCGAGGTGCTGCGCCGGGTCGCGATCATCAAGGTGGCGCAGCGCGCCGGCATTCCGCTGAAGACTATCCGCGAGGCCTTCAAGGCGCTGCCACAGGAGCGCACGCCGACCGTGGCGGACTGGACGCGGCTTTCATCCGCCTGGAAGCAGGAGCTGGAGCGCCGCATCGACCGGCTGACACGGTTGCGCGACCACCTGAACGGCTGCATCGGCTGCGGCTGTCTCTCGGTGCGGGATTGCCCGCTGCACAACCCGTTCGACCGCCTGGCCGAGGAGGGGCCGGGGCCGCGCCTCCTCGATCCCGAGTGAGGGGCGGGAGGGGAAATGTCGCTTGTTACAAGCGCACCGTCATCCCGGACAAGCTGCGCAGCAGCGCCGATCCGGGATCCATCGTTGGGCTCTGCGCTCTATGATGGATCCCGGGTCAAGCCCGGGATGACCCGGTGGGGTGGTCGAGCTCTATCGATCAATCCGCCTTGTAGAGCGTGTCGAGCGGCATGCGTGCGACATCGGCCATGAGCGCGACGAAGCCCTTCGCCTGCAATGCGGCCGTTGTCTTGCCTTTCTCGGCAGTCGCGAGGGTCGCGTCGCCTGCGGCACCGGCCCGGTTCACATCCTGCGCCATCCAGGCGAAGGCATGCGGGCCGGTCGGGCGCAGGTGGGCATAGCCTTCCTCGGCCATGGTCACCGTATGCGGCGTGAACAGCGCGGCCTTGCTCATGTCGACGAGATCGGGCCGGAAATGCAGCATCAGCGAAGTCTCGACATCGCCGCCATGAATGCCGTGGCGGACATCCAGCTCGCCATAGAGCCCTTCAGGCAGGCCGAAGGATGTCCAGGCGGTGCAGACGGCGAGCATGCCGTGGTCGACGCGCAGCTCCCGCGCCACGATTTTCATCGGGTCGACATTGCCGCCATGGGAGGTGACCAGCACGAGCTTGCGCAGGCCCGCCCGCTTCACGCTCCCGCCGATCTCCAGCCAGGAGCGGATCGCGCTCTCCCAGCCGATCGTGACCGTGCCCGGCGAATGCAGGTGCTCGTTCGACTTGCAGATGGCCTGCGTCGGCAGGACGAGCACGTCGAGATCATCAGGCACCAGCGGCATCGCTTCCGAGAGCATCCCGTTCATCACGGTGGTGTCGACAGAGACCGGCAGATGGGGGCCGTGCTGCTCGATCGCCGCCAGCGGCAGCACCGCGACGGTGCGGTCAGGCGAAAGCGTGGCGAAGTCGGAGCTCTTCAGGTCGCCCCAGAAACGTGCGGTCATGATCAGGCCTGTCAGGAGCCGGCTTGATCGCCTTGTTTCTGTGCAGAAACCCGGCGGCCCGGCGTTGCATTGTCCCGTCGTCCTATCGCATGGGATAAGGAGACGGGCCAGTGGCCGGGCCGGCCGCAGCGCGAGGGGAGAGAGCGAGATGACGACGATGAAATATCGCGTGAACCGGCGCGCCGCGCTTGGGCTGATCGGCGGCTCCACCGCCTCCCTGCTGATCCCGATGCCGGGCGCGCGCGTCAACGCGCAAACGCTCGACAAGGTCAGCTACCAGACCAACTGGCGCGCCCAGACCGAGCATGGCGGCTTCTATCTCGCCGCGACCAACGGCATCTACAAGAAATACGGCCTCGACGTGGAGATCCGCCCCGGCGGCCCGCAGCAGAACCCGACCCAGCTCCTGCTCGGCGGCCGCGTCGACATGATCATGGGCAACTCGCTGGAAGCGCTCAGCTTCGCGCATGAGAACCTGCCCTTCCTCTGCATCGCCTCGATCTTCCAGAAGGACCCGCAGGTCCTGATCTCGCATCCCGGCCAGGGCAATGACACGCTCGCCGATCTCAAGGGCAAGCCGATCCTGATCGCGGCGCAGGCCCGGGTCGGCTTCTGGCCCTTCCTGAAGTTGAAGTTCGGCTTCCAGGACGAGCAGATTCGTCCCTACACCTTCAACATGGCGCCGTTCCTGGCCGACAAGAAGCTGACGCAGCAGGGCTTCCTGTCCTCCGAGCCCTTCGTCATCCGCAAGGCGGGCGTCGAGCCGGTCGTGCATCTCCTCGCCGATGCCGGCTTCGAGAACTACAACACCACGATCACGATCTCCCGGAAGATGGTCCAGGAGAAGAAGGAGCTGGTGCAGCGCTTCACCGACGCCACGCTGGAAGGCTGGGCCGAGTACATGAAGGGCGGCCCCGGCAACGCCGCCGCCAATGCCCGGATCCTGAAGGATAATCCCGACATGGATCAGGAGAAGATCGACTATGCGCTCAAGGTGATGAACGATCGCGGCATCGTCGTCTCCGGCGACGCCAGGACGCTCGGCATCGGCGCGATGACCGATGCGCGCTGGGCGAGCTTCTACAAGACGATGAGCGAGGCCGGCGTCGTCCCGGCCGGCGTCGACGTGAAGAAGGCTTACAGCCTCGACTTCGTCAACAAGGGCATCGGCAAGGGCTGATTCAGGACTCTGCGAAAAAAAACGGGTCATCCCGGACAAGCCGCGATAGCGGCGCCGATCCGGGATCCATGCCTGAACCGTTCCGGCATGGATCCCGGGTCTTCCTTCGGTCGCCCGGGATGACGCTGCGTTATTGGTATCGAGATCGGATCATCAGGCTTTGGACACAGCCTATCTAAGCACACCCCCAGGCAAGGAGAGCGCCGGCACCCCGCTGGTGGCGATCCGGCACGTTTCGAAGCAATTCGCCAACGGCACGCTCGCCGTTCGCGATGTCGATCTGGAGCTCGGGGCAGGGCAGTTCATCAGCCTGCTCGGCCCATCCGGCTGCGGAAAGTCGACGCTGCTGCGCATGATCGCCGGCCTTGGCGCGCCGACGACCGGCTCCATCACCTGGCCGGGCGAGACCGGCGAGGCGCAGGGCAGCGCCGGCCATGGCGCACGCGATCTCGGCTTCGTCTTCCAGGATCCGACGCTGATGCCCTGGGCCAACGCGCTCGCCAACGTCATGCTGCCGCTGAAGCTCAAGGGCGTGCCAAGGGCCGAGGCCGAGGCGCGCGCCGCCGAGATGCTGGCGCTGGTCGGGCTCAAGGGCTTCGAGACATCCTATCCGCGCGAGCTCTCGGGCGGCATGAAGATGCGCGTCTCGATTGCGCGTGCGCTGGTGATGCGGCCCAAGATCCTGCTGATGGACGAGCCTTTCGCGGCGCTCGACGAGATCACGCGCCATCGCCTCAACGACGACCTGCTGGCGCTGTGGGAGCGCGAGCGCTTCACCGCCGTCTTCGTCACCCATTCGGTCTTCGAGTCCGTCTATCTCTCGCAGCGCATCGTGGTGATGGCGGCGCGCCCCGGCCGGGTCATGGCCGATCTTTCGGTCGATGCCGCCTATCCGCGCGACGACCTGTTCCGGACCTCCGGCGAATACGCCCATCTCTGCCGCGTCGCCTCCACCAAGCTCAAGGAGGCGATCGGCCAATGAGCGCGCCCGTCGAAACACTGAGCCCGGACGGCACCGACGCGCAGGCGCTGCCCGTCGTGATGGCCGAGACCCGCATCCTCGGCCTGCCTGCCAGCGTCTGGCCGCGCATCCTCGCGCCGCTGGTCATCGGCGTCGCTGTGCTGGGGCTCTGGGAGTTCGCCGTTCGCTGGAACGAGATCCCGCATTATGTCCTGCCTGGGCCGATCCTCGTCGGACAGACGCTGGTCGCGGATTGGGGCACGCTCTCGGGCTCGCTCTGGGTCACCTTGAAGATCACCTTCATGGCGTTGGCCGCCGCGGTCGTCGTCGGCGTGACGCTCGCCGTGCTGTTCAGCCAGTCGAAATGGCTGGAGATGGCGCTTTTGCCCTATGCCGTCATCCTGCAGGTCACGCCGATCGTCGCCATCGCCCCGCTGATCATCATCTGGGCCAACGACATCGACCTGTCGCTCCTGATCTGTGCCTGGATCGTCGCCTTCTTCCCGATTCTGTCGAACACGATCCTCGGGTTGAACTCGGCTGATCACAATCTCGTCAACCTGTTCGAGCTTTACGGGGCCTCGCGCTGGCAGACGATGCGCTATCTCAAGCTGCCGGCGGCGCTGCCCTATTTTCTGGCTGGCTTGAAGATTTCGGGCGGCCTCGCGCTGATCGGCGCGGTCGTGGCGGAGTTCGTCGCAGGGACCGGAGGCAGCGCTTCGGGGCTGGCCTATCGCATCCTGGAAGCAGGCTACCAGCTCAAGATTCCGCGTGTCTTCGCGGCGCTGGTGATGATCTCGCTGTCAGGCATCGCGATCTTCCTGGCGACCAGCCTGATCTCGTATCTTCTGCTGCACCGCTGGCACGAAAGCGCCATCCGCCGCGAGAACTGAGCGGCCCGCCCGGCGAAGCTAGACGAAATAGGCGAGCTTGCGCTCGGCCGGCAGCGCGTCGATCTCGCGCAAGGCCGTTTCCGAGGGGCTCGCACCCAGGCGCGCGGGCTCCGGCAGTGCGGCATCGGCTTCGTCGAACACGATATCGTCGTCGAGCAGGTGGACGGTCGCGAAACGCGCTTCGGAGGCGGCGTCCTTGAATTCCAGAGGAACCGGCTCTTGGCCGTCGGTCGCGATGTCGAGATCGTCGTAGTGGCGCGGCGCGGCGGAGGGAGGCGGCACCGTCATCGCAGCCATCGACTCGAAGTTCACGCTGCTCTCGCGCGAAACCTCGCCGAAGGCCCGCAGGCTGGAATCCAGCATCGCGATGGTGTCGGCGATCTTGTCGATGCGCTGGACCACGCTGTCGACCACCCCGATCGCCGTCGAGATATCGGCGGCACGGTGATCGAGCGCATCGCAGGCTTCCGTATCCGCTCCGGTTTCGCGCAGCGCCCAGGCGACCTCCTGGATGCCCTCGGTCGCGGCGAGCACGGAGCCGGCGGCCTTCTCGATCTGGGCGGCGAGCCCGGACGAGCGCGCTTCGGCCTTGCCGCTGATGCGTTCGAGATCCGTGCGCAGGTCGCTGATCAGCGCGGCTGCCTCGATCAGATTGGCTTCCCGGCTGGTCTCCTGCACGCCGAGGCCGACGACCCGTTCGATCCTCTGGATGGCGCCGAGCAGTTGCAGCGTGTCCGCCTGCCGGTTGCGCTTGGTGTACTCGACCATGAACCAGCGACCGCGCGCCGTTTCCATCACCGCGGCTTCGATCGCCACGTAGTCGGCCTGGCTCAGCGGTGTCAGCGAGCGCGCGTCGCCCATGACGAATCTGCCTTCGAAAGGACCGGCCGAATCAGGAGGCGGTCGTGACGTTACAATCCGAGCCTGCCTTGCGGTTTCTTAAGGAATTGCTGCTTTCGCCCCGAACTGGAACAAATCGCCGGAGAAGGCGCGGTTCCCGAGCCTTTCGCGGCATTGGCGGCGCAGCGGAAAGCACTGGATTGCCCGAAACTTGCCAAGCTCGCGCAGCACGGCAATACAGGGCAGGGGTGGAGGCTGGTGTGGCCCGCGATACGCGGTCGCGCAAAGGCTGCATGGCCGTTTCGGCCAGGGGAACAAGGACCTCACGGCGATATGGCGAGCCTCGATTACGCCGAACCGCAGGCGACTATCCGCGATGACGCGGGCGCGCTCGCGGTGGCGCTCTCGGGCTCATGGAGCGCCGACCGCGCCCCGCGCATCGAGGAGCTGATCGGCGAGATCACCGAGCGCCTCCCTGCAACCTCCGGCGCCCGGATCGATCTCTCCGACGTGACGCGGCTCGATACGCTCGGCGCCTATGTCCTCAACCGCCTGAAGGCCCGGCAGGAGCGTGACGGCGTCGAAATCGAACTCGTCAGCAGCAGGCCGGAGCACGGCATCCTCCTGGCCGAAGTCCAGGTCCATGACGACGATCCGCCGAAGCCGCATCGGCATGTCGGTGTCGTCGACATCCTCGTCGATATCGGGGAGGGCGTCGTGCGTTTCGGCCGCGACATGGTCGGCGGTGCCATGTTCCTCGGCGAGGTCGTGGTCGGCTCGGTCAGTGTCGTGCTCGGCCCGCGCAAGTTCCGGGGGCCGTCGCTGATCAACCAGATCGAGCTGATCGCCTTCAACGGCGCGCCGATCATCATGCTGATCTCGTTCCTGGTCGGCTGCATCGTCGCGCAGCAGGGCATCTTCCAGCTTCAGCAATTCGGCGCCTCCGCCTTCGTGGTGAACCTGACCGGCATCCTGATCCTGCGCGAACTCGCGGTGTTGCTGACCTCGATCATGATCGCCGGCCGCTCGGGCTCGGCCTTCACCGCCGAGATCGGTTCGATGAAGATGCGCGAGGAGATCGATGCGCTGCGCGTGATGGGCCTCGATCCGATCGAGGTTCTGGTGGTGCCGCGCATCCTCGCGCTCATCATCTCGCTGCCGATCCTGACCTTCATCTCGGCGATGGCCGGGCTGGTCGGAGCCGGGCTCGTGTCGTGGCTCTACGGCGGCATCGGCGTCGACACTTTCCTCGCCCGCCTGCAATCGGTCATCACCTGGAAGCATTTCGCCGTTGGCCTGATCAAGGCGCCCTTCATGGCCTTCGTGATCGGGCTGATCGCCTCGATCGAGGGGCTCGCGGTCAAGGGCTCGGCGGAATCACTCGGCCGGCAGGTCACAGCCTCTGTGGTGAAGGCGATCTTCATGGTCATCGTCGTCGACGGGCTCTTCGCCATATTCTTCGCCTCGATCGAGTTCTGACGATGACGCTGCGGGACGCTTCTCATCCTCACCATCGGACGCAGGCTCCCGGCGAACCCGAGGCCGTCATCCGCGTCCGTGACCTCAAGGTCGCCTTCGGCGACAAGGTGATCATGGACGGGCTCGATCTCGACGTGATGCGCGGCGAGATCCTCGGCTTCGTCGGGGGCTCCGGACAGGGCAAGTCGGTGCTGACGCGCACGATCCTCGGCCTCGTCCGCAAGCGGCGGGGCACGATCGAGGTCTTCGGCGAGGATGTCGACGATCTCAACCTGCAGCAGCGCCGCGTGCTCGAGCGGCGCTTCGGCGTGATGTTCCAGCAGGGCGCGCTGTTCTCGGCCCTGACCGTGAAGCAGAACATTCAGGTGCCGATGCGCGAGTACCTCCAGCTCTCGCCGGACCTGCTCGACGAACTGGCGATGGTGAAGCTCGATCTGGTCGGCCTGCCGCGGGACGCCGCCGACAAGGCGCCTTCCGAGCTTTCTGGCGGCATGATCAAGCGGGCGGCTCTGGCCCGCGCGCTCGCGCTCGACCCCGAGATCGTCTTTCTGGACGAGCCGACATCGGGGCTGGACCCGATCGGCGCCGCCGAATTCGACGATCTGATCATGACCCTGAAGCAGACGCTGGGCCTCACCGTCTTCATGGTAACCCACGACCTCGACAGCCTGTATCATGCCTGCGACCGAATCGCCGCTCTGGCGGACAAGAAGGTGATCGCGGTCGGCCCGCTGGCGGCGATGCTGGCGTCCGACCATCCATGGTTGAAGGCCTATTTCGGCGGGGAGCGCGCCATGGCCAGGCTGCCGGCGGGAGAGCAGGGACAAAACGGCTAGACGATGGAATCGCGCGCCAATTATGCACTCGTCGGTCTGTTCACGCTCGCGGTCCTCGCGGCGGCTTTCGGCTTCGTCTACTGGTTCAACAGTGGTGGGGCGGGAAGCAAGGAGAATATCCGCGTCATCTTCACCGGCACGGTGACCGGGCTTGGCCGCGGATCAAGTGTGCTGTTCAACGGCCTGCGCGTCGGCGAGGTCACCAATATCGAACTCCAGCCGGACGACCCGCGCCGCATCTACGCCGTAATCCAGGTCGCCAACACGACGCCCTTGCGCGAGGACACGCGCGCGCGCATCGAGGCTCAGGGCCTGGCCGGCGTGGTCGCGCTCCAGCTCATCGGCGGCGATCCCACGGCGCCGGTCCTGAAGGCCAAGCCCGGCGAGCCGATGCCGACGATCATCGCCGAGCGCTCGGAGCTGCAGGACATCATCGAGACCGTGCGCAACGTCGCGCAGAAGGCAGATGGCATGCTCACCTCGCTCGATGGGCTGATCAAGCAGAACGCCACGCCGATCAACAACACCGTCCGCAATGTCGAGAAGTTCTCGCAGGCGCTCGGCAACAATGCCGATGGCATCGACAAGCTGATGGCAAGTTTCGGCAGCATTGCCGAGACGATCCAGCCGCTTTCGCAGAAGCTGCAATCGCTGAGCGAGGAGCTGACCGCGGTGGTGCGTTCGGTCGATCGCAACCGGATCGCCAGCATCGTCGACAATGTCGACAAGTTCACCGGCGCGCTCGGCGGCTCGAGTGCCGATGTCGCCAAGGCAGTCAAGGACGCAGCTTCGATTACGGCCAAGCTGGACAAGGCGGCAGACCAGATCGAAGGCGTGCTGAAGGCCGCTACGGGCTTCCTTGAATCCGGATCGGGTCCCGATGGCCGCACCGCCTTCCAGGAGGTGGCCGACGCCGCCAAGTCGATCCGGACGCTGGCCGATAATCTCGACAAGCGCACGGCCGAGATCACCGCCGGCATCAGCCGCTTCACCGGGCCGGGCCTGCGCGATGTCGAGTCGCTGGCATCGGATGGCAAGAGGACCTTGACGGAACTCAACCGCACCTTGCGGAATTTCGAACGCAACCCGCAGCAGTTCATTTTCGGCGGCAAGCCGCCGCTTCCCCAGTACAACGGATCCCGCTAGCCCATGACGACCGAGGTTCAGCTTCCTCCGGCCCGCCGGGCTCGCCGCTTCCTCCCCGTCCTAGCCGTGGCCGCGCTGCTTGCCGGCTGCGGCGGCGGAGCGACGCCGACCACCTTCGATCTCTCGGCACCCGGCGGGCTCGGTAAGGTCGGCGGTTCGCGCGCCATCATGGTCGTGGCCGAGCCGACGGCGGTCCAGGCGCTCGATTCCGATCGCGTCATCGTCCGGGATTCGAGCGGCGCGCTCTCCTTCGTCGGCGGCGCGCAATGGGCGGACCGGGTTCCGGCGCTGGTGCAGGCCCGCCTGATCCAGACCTTCGAGAATGCCGGCCGGGTCGGCTCGGTCTCCGGTCCGGGGCAGCGCATCTCCCCCGACGTGCAGCTCAACACCAATATCCGCAGCTTCAACATCGATGCGGCGACGAGCACGGCGGTGGTCGAGATCACTGCCCGGATCGTCGGCGACCGGACCGGACAGATCCAGCGGGCGCGCCTGTTCGCGGCGCGTGTGCCGGCCGGCGCGGTCGACGGACCGGGGGCAACCCAGGCGCTCGACCGGGCGCTGTCGCAAGTGCTGGTCGAGATCGTGCGCTGGGCGCGCTGAGCGCGTCCGGCTGTCGCTGGTGATTTTCTTCGGCCCGCGGCTGCGCTAGGCTGTGATTCTGGCTCGGCCCGAGCCTCCCCCCTCCAGCCGGGGAAGCATCATCATGCAGGGCATTCCGACGACATGACCGACTGTCCGGGCATCACGCATGAGGAGGGATTGCGCCAGCTGCTCGCGATAGGAGGTTCACGTCATGAGTTTGTCGGCCCCGATCCATCAGTTGAAGCGCAAGGCCAGGCTTATGAGCCGGGCGGAACGCATACCGTTGCACGCCGCACTCGATCGCATCGCGGCAGAGGAAGGCTATCGCAGCTGGAGCCTGCTCACGGCAAAGCAGCCGGGAATGACATCGGTTCGCGCCTTTTGGTCCCTGCTGGAGCTGGGGGATCTCGCCCTGGTCGCCGGGCGGCCGGGGCAGGGCAAGACCTTGGCGAGCCTTGCGCTTCTGGCGGAAGCCATGCGGGCCGGGCGCCGGGGCGTCTTCCTCACGCTTGAATACAGGCCAGCCGACGTGCTGTCCCGGCTGCGGGCGATCGACATCGAGCCGAATGACTTCGCTGGCTTGTTCGACTGCGACTGTTCCGATGCCATCAGCGCCGACTATATCGTCGCAAGGCTGGCAGGTGCGCCGCGCGGCACCGTCGCGGTCATCGATTACCTGCAGCTGCTCGACCAGCGCCGCGACACGCCGGAACTGGAGCTGCAAGTGAGAGCGCTGAGAGCCTTTGCGCGAGATAAGGGTTTGATCCTCGTCTTCATCTCGCAGATCGACCGCGCCTATGAGGGTTTTGGCAAGCCATTCCCCGAGATCGCGGATGTGCGGTTGCCCAATCCGCTCGACCTCTCGCTGTTCGACAGGAGCTGCTTCGTGAGCCGGGGCGAGGCGCGCTTCCGGGCGGGGGCTTAGAGCGTGCTGGTTTGAGACGGAACCACGCCGTCATCCCGGGCTTGACCCGGGATCCATGCCGGAACGATTCCGATCAAGGTTCAGGCATGGATCCCGGCTCTTCGCTTCGCTCCGGCCGGGATGACCCGAGTTACCATGGGAAATCAGCGCGCCCCAGGCACGTAGCCGGCCCCGGTGCAGCAACCTGTAACGGAAAGGCCGCCCTCTCGGGCGGCCCTTCGCGTCTCAGTTGCTGGAAGCTGCGTGCTTACTCGAAGCGCCCGCTGGCGTGGGCGAGCATCGTGTAGACCTTGCCGGTCTCCGAGGTCAGGTAGGTCTTGGCCACCATCGAGTCGCGGTCGTCCTTGGCGGCTTCGCCGAGCAGGCGCTCGAACTCCTCGATATAGCGGTCGACCGTGTCCTTGAATTCGGCGTCGCGGCGATACTTGCGGCGCATCTCGTCGAAGGTCTGCTGGCCCTGCAGCGTGTAGAGCCGGCGGGTGAAGACGTTGCGCTCGCCGCGCTTGTAGCGATCCCACAGTTCCACGGCCGCGTCATGGTCGATCATCCGCGCGATGTCGACGGAGAGCGAGTCGAGCTTCTCGATCGAATGGGACGTCGGCTTGCTCGGCTCCGGCTGCTTGTCCTCGCGCGAGGCGCGGGTCAGCAGGTCCGAGAGCCAGCCAGCCTTCGCCGGCTGCTGCTGGGCCGGCTCCGGCTGGCGGCGCGGGGCCTCCTGCACCGTGGCCGGGCGGGTCGGCGCGGTCGCGGTCTCGATCCGGACGGTCGCGCGCGGCACGGCGGGTTGCGCGGGCTCGCTCGCCGCATCGATGGACGGCCGCAGCAGCGGCTCCTCCGCGACGGGCGCAGGCTGCGGAGCCGGCGTGAACGCCTGGGCGGGCCGTGCCGGGGCAACCGGGGCAGGGGCGGCGGCAGCCGCGACCGGGCGCCGGCTGGCAACATGGTCGATCGGCAGCGAGACGTCGCCGCGGCGGCCGGACCGCGTCACGATCTCGGTGAGATCGTTCAGTGCCTTGATCTGCTCGGCCACGACCCGGCGCATGGCCGAGGTCGATTCCTGGGCTTCCGCCGGCAGTTCGAGCACGCCGCGCTTCAGTTCGGCGCGGGTGGCTTCCAGCTCGCGCTGGATGTCGCCGGTGATGCCGCGCATGTCCTGCGCCGCCTTCTGGAAGCGCTCGGTCACCTTGGTGATCTCGCCGCCGATCTCGGTCGAGACCTGGGCATAGGCCGCGCGCAGGGCTTCCGCCGTGCGCTCGCGCTCCTGGCCGGTGGCCGAACGGATCGTCTCGAACTGCTGGGCGATCGCGTTCGTCGTCGATTCCGCCGAGTCGGACAGGACAGTGCCGATCTGGCGGGCGCGGGCCTCGGCCGTGCTGAGCGAGTCGTCGATCAGCGCGGCGAAGGAGCGGGTGATCGACTCGACATCGTCGGTGCGGTTGGCGATCAGCCCGTGCAGCTGCTCCAGCGCATCGCGGCGCTCGGCCAGCGCCTTGCCGACGCGGCCCTCGATCTGCTCCAGCCTGCCGGCGACGGCGTTGAGCGCCGCGCTGCTGGCCTGGGTCACCTCGTTGAGCGAGGTGCCGCGATCGTCGAGCTGGCCGATCAGTGCGGTCGTCTCGCGCAACGTGCCTTCCGAGAAGCTCTTCAGCTCGGCGATCTGCGCCGTGACCTGCTGCGAGGCCGAGCCGGCCTCCGCCATCACGGTGCCGATCACAGTCTGCAATTCGCCGACGCGGGTCGACAGGCTGTTCTCGACGGCGGCGAGGTTCTTGTTCGCGCCGTTGACGATCTGCTGCATCAGCTTGTTGGCCTCGCCGAGGCGTCCGAGCATGCCGCCGAGCTCCTCGCGCAGCTGCTCGTTGGTGCCGACCAGCGCCTCGATCGACTGGCGCGAGCCGGCCTCGAGCGTCTCGCGCAGCGCGTTGGAGGAAGCCTCGACCGCGTTGGCGATGACCGCGCCGCGATCGCGCAGGCCGGCGACGATGGCGTTGCCGCGGCTTTCGAGCGCGCGCACCACCGTCTCGCCGACCGTGGCGAACTCGGCGGCGAGAGCCTCGCCGCGCTCGTTCAGCGCCTCGACGGCGCCGTTGCCCTTGGCGTCGAACACGGCGCGCAGGGTCTCCACCCGCTCGTCGAGCGACTGGGTGAGGGTCTCGCCCCGGCGGTCGATGAGTTCGACGAGGCCGTGGCCCTTGGCGTCGAAGGCGGCGCGCATGGCATCGGTCCGCTCGTCCAGCGAATTGGCGATCGCGGTGCCCTGGCGTTCCAACGCGGTGACGATGCCGGCGCCCTGGCCCTCGAAGATCGCGCGCAGTTGCTCGGCGCGCTGATCGAGCGCACCCGAGATGGCGTCGCCGCGACGGCCGAGCGCCGCGACGATGCCGAGACCGCGATCGTCGAACAGCGTGCGCAGCTGCTCGGCGCGCTCGGTGAGCGCGGCGGCGATCGCCTCGCTCTGGCCGGCGAGCGCCGAGACCATGCCGCCGCCCTGGTCGTCGAACAGCGCGCGCAATTCCTGCGCCCGCTCGGCCAGCACCGTAGCGATGGCCTCCGAACGACCCTGCAGCGTGGCGGCGATCTCGTCGCCGCGCGTGTCGAGGGTGTGAGACACCGTGTCGAGCCGGCCGACGACGCGCTCCTCGAAGCGCGCGACGCTCTGGTCGAGCGTGTCGGCGATCTGGAGGGCGCGGCCGCCGAGCGTCGCGTTGATCGTGTCGGCCTTGTCGCTGAGCGTGCGGGTGAGCGACTCGCTCTTGGAGGTGACGACCTCGCCGATCTCGTCGGCCTTGGCGGCAAGCGCCTTGGTAACCTCGCGTCCGCCTTCGGCCAGCACGCGGGCGATGTCGACCGTGCGCTCGACCAGCGCCTCGTTGAGGGCTGTGGCGCGCGAGCCGAGGCTGCCGTCGATGCGGGCGATCAGGCTGTCGAGCGTGCCGGCGATCTCGGCGCTCTTGGTGCCCGAGCGGTCTTCGAACAGCTTGATCTGGCTCTCCATCGCCTCCGCCGCCTCGCGGGTGCGGTTGGCGAGGAGCTCGGCCGCTTCCAGCGCGCGCGTTCCGGCCTTGTCAGCCAGCATGACGCTGTCTTCGGAGATCAGCTTCTCGACCTGCGCGATGCCGGTATGGAGCGCGGCCGTGAGCTGTTGCGCATCGCCGGAGATCTTGGCGGTCAGCATGCCGCCCTGGACGACGATGAGGTCCTCGAACGCGCCAAGGCGCGCGGCGAGCGCGGTCTCGACGTCGCGGCCCTGCGTATCGAACAGCGTCGAGAACGCTGCAAGACGCCCGCCGAGCGCGGCCTCGATCTCGTGCCCTCGCTCGTCGAAGAGCTTGGTCAGCGCATCGTGGCGCAGAGCCAGTGCCTCGTTCAGCGCCTGCGCACGGCCTTCGACCGAACGCAGCATCGACTCGGCATTAGCCGAGAGCGCCTCGTTGACACGCCCGCCCTGCTGGGTCAGCGCCATCACGATCTCGCGGCCGGTGCCGGCGAGCATGGTGCGCGCCTCCTCGGCATGGACGGTGAAGGTGTCGCGCAACCCTTGCGTCGCTTCGGAGACGCGGTCGGCGACATGGCGACCGTCGACATTGATCGTCTCGGTGAGGGTACGGGTCGCCTCGGTCATGCGGCGTGCCAGATCCTCGCTCTGCTCGCCGAGCAGGGTGTGGACCTCGCGGCCAGTGTCGACGAGATCGCGCACCATCGTCTCGCGCTGCTCGCCGAGCAGGGCGCCGACCTTCTCCCCGGTCTCGCTGATGCTGGCGAGGAAACCCGTCTGCTGCTGCTCGAGCGCGTTCTGGGCGGCTTCGATGCTGCCGGTGATGCGGGACGCCAGAACGGCGCCGCGCTCGTCGAGCTGCTGGTCGATGCCGGCGCCGGTCTCGGCGAGGCGGGTGATCAGCGCGTTCGAGCGCTCCGCCAGGATGCCGTGCACCGAGCGGCCGACATCGGCGACGCGGCTGGCCAGCGCCTGGCTCTCGCTGCCGAGCAGGTCCTTGATCTCGAGTCCGGCCTGCGAAACCTTCACGGTCATCGCGCCGGCCTGCTCCTCGAGCAGGGCGCTGACGCGCATGCCGGTATCGGAGAGGCCGGAGATCAGGCGTTCGCTCTCGCTGCCGACGACGGCGCTGACATCCTGCCCGGCCTGAGTCAGGCGGCTGACGAGCAGTTCGCTTTCGTCGCGCAGGCGGGTTTCGACGGTGTTGACCGCGCCGGAGACACTGGCGACCAGGGCTTCGCTACGCTCCGAGAGGAGCTTGGCGACATCGACGCCGGCATTGGAGACGCGCGCGACGGTCGCGTCGCTTTGTTCGCCCATCAGGCGGGCAAGGTCGTTGCTGGCGCCGGAGACGCTGGCGACGGCTGCTTCGCTGCGCTCCGCCAGGACGCGGGCCAGCTCGGTGCTGGCCTCCGACACGCGGCCGACGACGCTGTCGCTCTGCTGGCCGACGAGGTCGGCGAGCTCGCTGCCGGCGCTGGAGACGCGGTCGACGAGCTTCTCGGCCTGCTGGTCGAGCAGGGTATGGACGGTCTGGCCGGTTTCGTTGAGGCGGTCGACGAGCTTGCTGCCCTGCTCGGTGAAGAGTCCGTTCACCTGGCCCGCGACATCGGTGATGCGGCCGGTGAGGGTGTCGCCATGCTGCGCGACGGACTCGCTGAGGGACTGGCTGGCGTCGGTAACGCGCAGGATGATCGCTTCGCTGCGCTCGCGCAGCACGTCGTCGACGGTGCGGGCGGTGTCGTTGAGGCGATTGACCAGCGTGTCGCCATGCGTGCCGATGAGGCCGTGGACGCTCTCGCCGACCTCGGTGAGGCGGTTGGCGATGGCTTCGTTCTGGCGGTTGAGCAGGCTGTTGACCCCGCGCCCGACCTCGGCGAGGCGCGTCGTGACGCTCTCGCCCTCGTCGGAGAGGGCGCTGCGCAGCGCTTCGCCGGATTCCGCCAGGCGCGCCTGCAGGGCCTCGCTCTGGCTCTCGATCAGCGCGACCATGTTGCGGCTGCTGACCTCGAAGCGCTCGGCCGCTTCCGTGCCACGCGCGGAGATGTCGCGAGCGAGGGTCTCGCCGGTATTCTTGAGCAGTTCGTTGACGGTCTCGACGCGGCCGGTCAGCGTCTCGGCGACCTGGTTGCCGGTCTCGCTGATGGCGCGGGTGACGTCCTGGGCGCCGGTGGTCAGGCCTTCGGTCAGGACCGCGCCGGTGCGTTCCAGCGAGCTTGCGATTTCCTTGGCGCGGCCGTCGAGCATGTCCGACAGGTTGCCGCTGGCGCCGGCCAGGCGCTCGGAGACTTCGCCGGAGGTGATCTGAAGGCGCTCGACGAGGTCGTGGCTGCGGCCGCTGATCTCCTCGATCATCTTCTCGCCGGCGCGGCCGAGCGCCTGCGTGATCTGGTCGCCCTTGGCGCCGAGCGAGCCGGTGACGCGGTCGCCGGCCTGCGAGACAGCTTCCGCAATGGTGCGGCTGGCGCTGTCGAGGTCCTTGGCGAGCCCGTCATGGGCGCCGCTGATAGCGAGCTTGACGCGCTCGGCATTGCCGACCACGGCCTCGCGCTGGGTGACGAGTTCGTCGATCAGCGAGCGAAGGCGGATCTCATTGTCGGCATAGGCGCGCTCCAGCGTCGAAATCTCGCCGCGCACGATGGTTTCAAGCTCGCCGGCGCGTGCGACCGCGCGTTCGATGCCGTCGCCCATGGCGGCGACCTCGCGGCGGATGGTTTGGCTGAGGGAGAGGACGGAATCCGCCCCTGCGACCTCGGGCTCGGCCAGACGCAGCGCGACCTCGGTCATGGCGCGCGAGATCAGGCGCATTTCCTGGGTGCGGCGATAGAGCGCCGCCAGGACGAAGAAGAACACGACCGGCGCGCCGATCGAGAGCGCGAGCAAGGTCCATTCGCCGATGCCGAAGCTGGCGACGGGCTCGGGCAGGCCGTTGCTGAACGAGCCGTAGCGGCCGAGCAGGACGAAGGCGGCTCCACCGAGCCAGGCGAGCGAGGCGAGCGCGGCGAACCAGTAGGGCCTGCTTGAGGGGCGCACGGCGAAGGCCTGGACGAGCGAGCTGGAATCCCGGCGGTCGTCATTGGCGACGCGGCTGGTATCGGGCGCGATCGCGGCGCGCGGCGGCGCAGGCTGCTGCTGGGCGGGGGCAGCAGGAACCGGCGGAGGCGACGCCGGGGCCGGCTCGACGCGCGGCAGTTCGAGCTTCAGGTCGTTCTCGCTGGTCGTGGGCAGCCGGGGCTCGGTCTCGACAGGCGTGTCAGTGCCGTCCTTGGGCTGGTCAAGGCGGAGCGCCTCTTCGATCGCCGACATCGCAGCTTCAGTGGGGTCCTGGAGCTTCTTGGGTCGATTCATCGTTGCCGCCTCGCCACGCTACTGAACATGGGCGCATACGGTGATCTCCGCCGCCCCATGCCGCCTCTGGCCGGGTGAACGGAGACACTGCGCCCATCATTTACCAATTGGAAGGGTAGTGGACCCCTGGACCCTTGGAAACCCATTTGACTGCGCGATTCACAAACGTCGTTAACGCCTCGTTTACCATCCGGGCGCTTCCTGAAGGGCAAGAGACCGGCCGATGCGGCCATTTGATGACCAGTTTCCAAGAGTTCCCGACATGACCGAGAAGGCCATCGATTTCGCCTATCTTTCTCGCCAGACCGCCGGAGATCATGAGCTTGAGCGCGAATTGCTCACGCTTTTCGCCCAGCAATGTGTCGTCCATCTGCGCGCCCTCCACGGCAGCGCGGACCGGCAGGCGCGGATGGATGCGGCCCACACCCTGAAGGGCGCGGCCCGCGCCGTCGGTGCCTGGCAGGTCGCCGAGGCGGCCGACCGGATCGAGGAGGGCCTTGCCGGGCCGGAGCAGAAGGCGAGCGAGAGCGCGCTCGATGCGCTCGCACTGGCTGCGGCCGAGGCGAGGGCGGTCATCGCGCGCTTCGATTGCGCCGCCTGAGCGGAGGGCTGCGGCGCGAAACCCCGTTCCGTGCCGCTTTGAAATGCTCTAAGCGGAGGCCGTCATCGCGCCGCCGGAGTCCTTCATGCCCAATATCACCTTCATCGACGCTCAGGGCGAGAGCCGCACCGTCGAGGCCGAAACCGGCTCGACCGTGATGGAGACGGCAATCCGCAACGCGATCCCCGGCATCGAGGCGGAATGCGGCGGCGCCTGCGCCTGCGCGACCTGCCATGTCTATGTCGACGATGCCTGGACCGCGGCCGTCGGCCCTGCCGAGCATATGGAAGAGGACATGCTGGACTTCGCCTTCGATGTCCGCCCCAGCTCGCGCCTCTCCTGCCAGATCCGCATCCGCGACGACCTCGATGGGCTCGTCGTCCGTACCCCGGCGCGCCAGGGCTGAAGCGCTTTCCGACGGCTTTCACGTCATTGCTTCGTCGCTGCGCTCGCAATGACGGAAAGGCCGAGGATACGGGAAGGAGCGCGTCGCTGCGCCGCATCCCGCATTTTGCGCTGGATCATGGCGCGCTTACTGGCAAACTCCATAGTGGTTGCATAACTAGCCTAGGAGGATGCGATGTACAGATCGATCATGGTCCCCGTAGATCTCGCCGAGGCCGAACTCGCCCAGCCGGCGATCGCGGCAGCCGTATCCTTCGCCAAGATTTCGGGTGGACGAGTACGGCTTGTTTATGTCCGCTCGCTCATTCCGATCACCTATATGGAATTCGTGCCGGCGGATTTCGATACCGAGCAGCAGGAGGACGCCGAGGCGAAGCTCGCCGAGATCGCGGCGAAGATCGATCTCCCGGCCGAGCAGGTCTCGGCCAAGGTGCTGATCGGCTCCGTCCATGGCGAGGTGCTGGCGGAGGCCGATGCCGGCGGCATCGACCTCATCGTCATCGGCTCGCACGAGCCCGGCATGCTGGCCTATGTCATCGGCTCGAACGCCTCGGCCATCGTGCGCCGGGCAAAATGCTCGGTGCTGGTCGTCCGCTGATCCTCAGCCCGTCCCGCCCGGGACGAGGCTGTCGGGCACCTCGCCGGTCGCGAGTTCGCGCGGCCGGTTGAGGCTGACCAGAGGCCAGACCTGCCAGAACGAGGCGGCGATCAGCAGTACGCCAAGCAGGCCGGCATTGGTCGCGCCCTGCTGGAAGGCGCGCAGCGTGAAGGCCGTCAGCATCAGGAGCGAGAGTGCACCGACTGCGGCGACGCCAAGCCAGATCGGCTTCGGTCGCCCGGCGATGAAGCGGGCTTTGGGATTGGCCCGCGCGATCGCGGCCGCCAGGGCCGTGACGAAGCGGTGATAGCGCGGATCGTCGCGGTCGAGATCGGTCAGTGAGCGCCAGGACAGGTTGCCGAAGGTCACGGTCCGGCCGTCGCTGAGCCGAAGCTGTGTCTTGTAGCCCTTCGACGAGATGTTGCCGGGCGCATAGACGAAGCGCACCTGCTCGACCGCGCTCAAGCGGATGCTGTCGACCCGGCGGGTCCGGTCGACCTCGAGCGTGTCGCCCTCCAGCTTGTAGGCGATCTCGAAGCCGACGGGCTTCGGGCGCTGGCGCCAGCTCGGGGCAGGGCCGTCGTCGTCTTCGTTCATGACAGTATTGATCACCGTGCCAGAACCTTCATCGCGCCATCGAGCCCGTCGAGCGTCAGCGGGAACATGCGCCCGCCCATCAGGCCGCCGATCTGGCGGATCGACTGGGTGTAGTTCCACAGGTTTTGCTGCACGGGGTTGAGCCAGACGGATTTCGGGAATTTGGTCGCCAATCGCTCCATCCAGACCTCGCCGGCTTCCTCGTTCCAATGCTCGACCGAGCCGCCGGGCATTGCGATCTCGTAGGGGCTCATCGAGGCGTCGCCGATGAAGACGAGGCGATAGTCGGAGGGGTAGGTCCGGAGCACGTCCCAGGTCGCGATCTGCTGGTCGTGGCGCCGACGGTTCTCCTTCCAGACCCGCTCATAAGGGCAGTTGTGGAAGTAGAAATGCTCGAAATGCTTGAACTCGGCCCGTGCCGCCGAGAACAGCTCCTCGGCCAGCTCGATATGCCAGTCCATCGACCCGCCGACATCGAGGAAGAGCAGCACCTTCACGGCGTTGCGGCGCTCGGGCCGAAGCTGGACGTCGAGATAACCGTGCTTGGCCGTCTCTGAAATCGTGGTGTCGAGGTCGAGTTCTTCGGCTGCGCCGGTGCGGGCGAAGCGGCGCAGGCGCCGAAGCGCGATCCGCATGTTGCGCACGCCGAGCTCGCGCGTATCGTCGAAATCCTTGAACTCACGCTTGTCCCAGACCTTCACCGCGCGGAAATTACGGTTCTTGTCCTGGCCGATGCGGATGCCTTCGGGATTGTAGCCATAGGCGCCATAGGGCGAGGTGCCGGCGGTGCCGATCCATTTATTGCCGCCCTGATGGCGGCCCTTCTGCTCTTCCAGGCGCTGCTTCAGCGTCTCCCAGAGCTTCTCCCAGCCCATCGCATCGATCTGGGCCTTCTCTTCGTCGGTCAGGAATTTTTCGGCGAGCTTGCGCAGCCATTCCTCGGGAATGCCGGATTCCTCGATCGCCTGCTGCAGCGTCTCCATGCCCTTGAAGACCTGGGCGAAGACGCGGTCGAACTTGTCGAGATGGCGCTCGTCCTTCACCAGCGTGGCGCGGGCGAGATAATAGAACTCGTCGACGCGGTGCTCGGCGAGATCGGCCTCCACCCCTTCGAGCAGCGTCAGATATTCGCGCAGGGTCACGGGGACCTTGGCGGCGCGCAGATCGGTGAAGAGGCGAAGGAACATGCCGCTAATGTGTGGGCATGGGGCGCCGGGTCAAGCAGCGTCCGCGTTTCAGGCGCGAACGCCGCTCGATCCCGATGATGGCCTTACGCCACCGCGTCGGCGAGGTCCTTGGTGACCTTGAACTTCACGACGGTCTTGGCGGGCACCTTGATGGTTGCGCCGGTCGAGGGGTTGCGGGCCTCGCGGGCTTCACGCTTGGCAGCAGAGAGCTTGCCGATGCCGCCGAGAGTGACGTCGTCGCCCTTCTTCAGGGTCTTGGCGACGGTCGCGCCGAGCGAGGCCAGGATGGCCGAGACGTCGGCCTTGGTCTTGCCGGTCTCGTCGGCGATGGCGGCGATCAGTTCGTTCTTGGTCATGAATTCCTCCTTGAGAAGGTGGTTCAGGCGTCGCGTGCAGGATGACGGCCGTTCATGCCCGTTTCCGACACGAGCGACCGCGACACATGGGTGCCATTCGCGGCGCGCAACTCACGCAGTTGCCACGGCTAACGCGGAAAGACGATGCCCGCGGCGGTAGATACGCACAGGAAACGGCTTCGTTCCATCGGATTTAGGCGGGAACGAGCCCGATTTAGAGCCATGACAGGCTTCTGCGGTCGAATTGACCATTCGTCAGGCGCCGGGGGCGGCGAATCGCTGCGGCGGCTCGGGGAGCCGCCGCAGCGAAGGCGTGAAGATCAGGCCTGGATGCCGTCGACGTACCAGTCCATCTTCGAGAGCATCTCGTCGCTGGCCTTTTCACCGGCCTTGAGGCGCACCACGCCCTTCTGGTCCTTGAGCTCGCCGGTGAACGGATGGAGCGTGCCGGCGATGATGCCCTTGGTGACCTCGTCGGCGGCGGCGCGGGCGGCGGGCGTGACGGCGTCGTTATACGGCGCGATCTTGACCATGCCGTCCTTGAGCCCGTGCCAGACGGCGCCGCTCTTCCAGTTGCCGTCCATCACGTCCTTGACGCGCTTGATGTAGTAGCCCGACCAGTCGTCGACGATGGCCGAGAGATGGGCCTTCGGCGCGAAGGACTTCATGTCCGAGGCCTGGCCGAAGGCGAAGACGCCGCGCTGCTCGGCCGCCTGGAGCGGGGCGGCGGAATCGGTGTGCTGGGTGATCATGTCGGCGCCCTGATCGATCAGCGCCTTGGCGGCGTCGGCTTCCTTGGCGGGGTCGTACCAGGTCGAGCACCACACGACCTTGGTCTTGAAGTTCGGGTTCACCTTGCGGGCGGCGAGGTGGAAGGCGTTGATGCCCATCACCACTTCCGGGATCGGGAAGGAGGCGACATAGCCCGCCTGGCCGGTCTTCGACATATGGCCGGCGATGGTGCCGATCACGGCGCGGCCCTCGTAGAAGCGCGCATCGTAGGTCGCGACGTTCTCGGCGCGCATATAGCCGGTGGCGTGCTCGAAATAAATCTTCGGGAACTGCTTGGCGACCTGGATCGTCGGGTTCATGAAGCCGAAGGAAGTCGTGAAGATCAGCTGGTTGCCGGCCTGGGCGAGCTGGCGGATGGCGCGCGCCGCGTCCGGCCCCTCGGCGACGTTCTCGATGAAGCTCGTCTTGATCTTGGCGCCGTATTCCTTCTCCAGCGCGAGCCGGCCCTGATTATGCGTCCAGGTGTAGCCGTGGTCGCCGATCGGGCCGACATAGACGAAGCCGACGCCGAGCGGGGCCTGCGCCGAGGCGCCGCGGCCGAGGATCGGCAAGGTGGAGGCGGCTGCCGCACCGAAGGTCAGCCGGCGGCGGGTGATGATGCTGGTCATTACGAGAACTCCCCGTTGTAAGTTGCGGCGTCAGGACGCCGAGAAGGGTTTGCCGAGGCAGGCGGGCGCGTCGAGCCGGCCGGTCTTCCGTCCTAGCGACATCATGGTCAGAACTGCAATGGTCGCAAGGTAGGGGGCCATCGCCAGCACCTCCGGCGCGAGCCAGGTGACGCCGGCTGCCTTGAGCTGCAATTCGAGCGTCATCACGGCACCGAAGAGATAGGCCCCGAGCAACAGGCGCCCCGGCTTCCAGGCCGAGAACACGACGAGGGCGAGCGCGATCCAGCCGCGGCCCGCGGTCAGGCGATCCGCCCACATCGGCGTCAGCGCCAGCGAGAAATAGGCGCCACCGAGCCCGGCCAGCGCACCGCCGAAGGCGACTGCCGCATAGCGGATCGCGACCACCGGATAGCCGATCGCATGGGCGGAGGCGTCGTTCTCGCCGACCGCGCGCAGGATCAACCCCGGCCGCGTCCGGCGCAGGAACCAGCTCACCCCTGCGACGAGGGCGAGCGAGAGATAGACGAGGATGTCGTGGCCGAAGATCACGCGCAGGATCGGATGCTCCGACAACGCCGCCGGAAAGACCGGCTGGAGCCGCGCGATCGTGCGCCCGACGAAGCCCGCCCCGATCAGCGACGACGCGCCGATGCCGAAGATCGTTAGCGCCAGCCCCGTTGCGACCTGATTGGCCATCAGCGAGAGCGCGAGAACGGCGAAGATCATCGAGGCGGCGACGCCGGCGAAGGCGGCCGCGACGAGGCCGATGCCGGTGCTGCCGGTCGAGAAGGCAACGGCGAAGCCCGCGACGGCGCCGCAGAGCATCATGCCTTCGACCCCGAGATTGAGCACACCCGCCTTTTCGGCGATGAGCTCGCCCAGCGCGGCCAGTAGCAGCGGCGTCGAGGCCGCGATCAGGGTCATCAGGATGGAGACGAGCATCGCGGAGGTCATGCCACAGCCTCGCCCTTTGTCATTCCGGGGCGCGCCGCAGGCACGAACCCGGAACCCACGACTGGGTGAAAGCTTGTGATCATGCGTTTGGAAGGTCTCGCCCAGTCGTGGGTTCCGGGTTCTTCGCTGCGCGAAGCCCCGGAATGACAGGGGTGGGTGCGCATCGAAGCCATCACATCGCCCTCCGCTTGAAGGCGATCCGCCAGCGCACCAGCACGTCGGTGGCGAGCAGCATGAACAGCAGCGTCGCCTGGAACAGCCCGGTCGCCGCCTGCGGCAGCCTGACCGTCGATTGCGCGATTTCGCCGCCGACATAGGTGCCCGCCAGAACGATGCCGCCGAAGACGATGCCGAGCGGATTGAGCCGTCCGAGGAAGGCGACGATGATCGCCGTGAAGCCGTAGCCGACCGGGAATTGCGGCGTGAGCTGGCCGAAGGGGCCGGCTGCCTCGAACAGCCCGGCGAGGCCGGCGAGCGCGCCGCTGATCAGCAGCGTCGCCCAGGTCGTGCGCGCCGCGCTGAAGCCGCCATGGCGCGCGGCTGCGGGCGCCAGGCCGACGACCTTGATCGCGTAGCCCGCCGTCGTTTTCTCCATCAGCAGCCAGGCGATGACCGTGAGGACGAGCGCGGCGGGGATGCCGAGATGGACGAGCGTCCCTTCCAGCACCGTCGGCAGCGTCTGGTCGGCCGTGAACATCCGGGTCTGCGGGAAATTGAAGCCGCCGGGGTCTTTCCAGGGGCCGCGCACGAGGAAATACAGGAACTGCACGGCGACATAGGTCAGCATCAGGCTGGTCAGGATTTCGCTGACCTGCAATTTCACCCGCAGGAAGGCAGGGATCGCGGCCCAGGCCATGCCGCCGAGGATGCCGGCCAGCACCATGGCGGGCAGGATCCACCATCCCGTCATGTCATGGGTCAGGAGGGCGACGCCGGTGCCGGCGATGGCGCCCATGACGTATTGCCCCTCGGCGCCGATGTTCCAGACATTGGCACGGAAGCCGATGGCGAGGCCAAGCGCGATCATCACGAGCGGCGCGCCCTTGACCCCGATATCGCCCCAGCGTTGCGGCTCAAGGAAGGGCGTCAGGAAGATGCTCTCGACGGCGTGGAAGCCGTCATAACCCATGGCGGTGAAGACGATCACGCCCGTGAGCATGGTGAGCCCGATCGCGATCAGCGGGCTTGCGAGCAGCATCAGCGTGCTCGGCTCGCGGCGACGACGCCACTCAAGCATGGGCCGCCTCCGCGCCATGGACGCCGCCCATCATCAGGCCGATCTCGTCGATGCCGAGGCTGGCGACCGGGCGCGGGGCCGAGAGCCGGCCCTCGTTGATGACGCAGAGCCTGTCGGCGAGCTCCAGCAATTCATCGAGATCCTGCGAGATCACCACCACGGCCGAGCCCTTGGCGGCGAGATCGACAAGCTCTTGCCGGATCGCGGCGGCAGCACCGGCATCGACGCCCCAGGTCGGCTGCGAGACGACGAGTACGGCGGGCTGCTGCCCGATCTCGCGGCCCATGATGAATTTCTGCAAATTGCCGCCCGAGAGCGAGCGGGCCAGCGCCGCGTTGCCGGTGGTCCGAACGTCGAAAAGTTTGATCACGCCATCGGCGAAACGCTTCACGCTAGCGCGGCTGATGAAGCCATGCGGCGCCAGCGGCAGGCGATGGCGCGCCGTCAGGATGCTATTGTCCGAGAGCGAGAAATCCGGCACGGCGGCATGGCCGTTGCGCTCCTCCGGCACGCAGGCGAGGCCAAGCGCTCGGCGCGCCCCTGCGCCTTCCAGACCGACGGCTTTCCCGTCGAGCCTGATCGCTTCGGCATGGGCCGCGAGCTTTTCGCCCGAAAGCGCGGTCAGAAGTTCAGCCTGTCCATTGCCGGCGACACCGGCGATGCCGAGGATCTCGCCGGCCCGCGCCTCGAAGGAAACGCTCTCCAGATCGGTGCCGAAGGGTGGCTCCCCGGGGAGCGACAGACCCTTGATCTCCAGCCGGACCGCACCGGTGCCGGTTGCCTTGCCGTGCTCGATCTTGCGCAGTTCCGCGCCGATCATCAGCTCGGCCATGCGCTTGGTGGTCTCGATCTTGGGGTCGCAGGTCGCGACGACGTGCCCGCCGCGCAGGATCGTGGCGCTGTCGCAGAGCGCTTTGATCTCGTGCAGCTTGTGCGAGATGTAGAGGATCGAGCAGCCCTCGGCCGCGATCTGGCGCAAAGTCGCGAACAGGCGCTCGACCTCCTGCGGCGTCAGCACCGAGGTCGGCTCGTCCATGATCAGCAGCTTCGGCTTCTGCAGCAGGCAGCGAACGATCTCGATGCGTTGGCGCTCGCCGACCGAGAGCGTATGGACCTCGCGCTCGGGGTCGAGCGGCAGCGAATAGGATTGCAGGATGGCGGCGACGCGCTGCTTCAGCTCGTCGCGATCGACGGCTTCGTCGAGCCCGAGCGCGATGTTCTCGATCACCGTCATCGCGTCGAACAGCGAGAAATGCTGGAAGACCATGCCGATGCCGAGCTTGCGCGCGGCCTTGGGCGAGGGGATCGAAACCGGCGAGCCGTTCCAGGAGATGGTGCCTTCGTCGGCCTGCTGGACGCCGTAGATGATCTTGACCAGCGTCGACTTGCCAGCGCCGTTCTCGCCGAGCAGGGCGTGGATTTCGCCGGGTTGGACGCTCAGGCTGATGTCTTCATTGGCTTTGACGCCGGGAAAGCTCTTCGAGATATGGGCGAGCGCCAGCCGCGGCGGCACTTCCTGCTCACGCGGCTGATTCATGTCGCAACCGTCTCCCTTTCGCCGGCTCCCGGCGGCCAAGCAAGCAACGCACCAGCTCGGCTGCCGTCAAGGCCGCGATCACCTCCGGGCGCTTGTCGTCCACATCCGAACCGCCGATCGGGCAGGTGAGGCGGTCGAGCGCCGTACGCCGGCCGCCTGCGCGCAGGAAACCGGCCTCGAAGCGGGCGCGCTTGGTCGCCGAGCCGATCATGCCGACATAAGTCGCATCGCCGCGCGCCAGAGCCGCCTCCGCCAGCCGGTAGTCGAGTGCGTGGCTGTGCGAGAGCACGACGAAGGCGGCTTTCGCCGGGGAACTCGCGATCGCATCGACGGGGTCGGCCATGCGGATGCAGGTGACCGCTGCCGGCAGCCCACTCATGACATCGTCGCGGTCGTCGATCAGCGAGACCGAGACGGGCAGGGGCGTCAGTGCCTGCGCCAGCGCCCGGCCGGTATGGCCGGCGCCGAAGATCAGGACCGGTGGCCGCGCCGCGGCTTCTGCCTTATCGCGCGCCGCCATCAATGCTGCTTCTGAGGCAGAACAGCGCTTGAGCGACACGCGCACCCGCCCGCCGCAGCATTGCCCCATCTGCGGGCCGAGCGGGATGTCGAGCAACTGATCCCCGGCACCCTCGCTCAGCATATGCCGGGCGATATCGATGCAATGGAACTCGAGCTGCCCGCCGCCGATGGTTCCCGCGATGGCGTTCGGGCTGACGGCCATGCAGGCGCCAGCCTCGCGCGGTGTCGATCCTTCTGCGGCTTCGATGCGGACGAGAACGATGCCGTCGCGCTGATGGGTGGTGAGGAAGGCGGCGAGGGTCATTGTGCGGCCTCCGCCCTGACCCGCTCGACCGCATCCAGCACGCGCTCGGGCGTCGCGGGCGCATCGAGGCGCGGGCAGATGCGATGATCGCCGATGCTCGCCACCGCATCCGACAGCGCATGCAGCACCGAGATCGCCAGCATCAAGGGCGGCTCGCCGACGGCCTTGGAACGATGGATCGTCGGCTCGCGGTTCGGCGCGTTCTCCAGCAGATGCACGTTGAAGATGCGCGGCCGGTCGGAGGCGACGGGGATCTTGTAGGTTGAGGGCGCATGGGTCCAGAGCCGGCCCTTCTTGTCCCAGACCAGCTCTTCGGTCGTGAGCCAGCCCATGCCCTGCACGAAGCCACCTTCGATCTGCCCCTTGTCGATGGCCGGGTTCAGCGACTGCCCGCAATCATGCAGGATATCGACGCGCTCGACCTTGTACTCGCCCGTCAGCGTATCGATGGCGACCTCGGCCGCTGCTGCACCATAGGCGAAATAGTAGAACGGGTGGCCGCGCCCGGCCTCGCGATCCCAGTGAATCTTGGGCGTCGCATAGAAGCCCGTCGCCGAGAGCTGGACGCGGGCCATATAGGCGGCGGCGATCAACTCCCTCAAAGCGATCTCGCGGGTGCCGATCTTCACGCGGCCGGGCAGGAAGGCGATCTCCTCTGCCTCGACCTGCCAGTGCTTCGCGGCAAACTCCGTCAGCCGCTTCTTGATCGTCTCGCAGGCATCGAGCGCTGCCATCCCATTGAGATCGGAGCCCGACGAGGCGGCGGTCGCCGATGTGTTCGGCACCTTGCCGGTCGTTGTCGCGGTGATCTTGATCTGGTCGAGCCCGATGCCGAAGGCATGCGCCACGACCTGCGCCACCTTGACGTAGAGCCCTTGCCCCATCTCGGTGCCGCCATGGTTCAGCGCGACCGTGCCGTCGGTATAGACATGCACCAGCGCCCCGGCCTGGTTGAACCAGGTCGCGGTGAAGGAGATGCCGAACTTCACCGGCGTCAGCGCGATGCCGCGCTTGATGATCGGGCTCGTCTTGTTGGCCTTGCGGATCGCGGCCTTGCGGGCCTGGTAGTCGCAGCGCCGCTCCAGCTCGGCGATGACATCCGCCGCGATATTGTCCTCGACCGTCTGGTGATAGGGCGTGACGTCGCGGCCGGCGCCGCCATAGAGATTGCGCCGGCGCACCTCCAGCGGGTCGAGCCCGGTGGCGTAGGCGACCTCCTCGATGAAGCGCTCCGCCCCGACCATGCCTTGCGGCCCGCCGAAGCCGCGGAAAGCGGTGTTCGAGCAGGTATTGGTGAAGAGCGGCTCGGAGCGGGCGCGTACCGCCGGGTAGAAATAGCAATTGTCCATGTGGAACAAGGCGCGGTCCGTCACCGGTCCCGACAGGTCGGCGTTCCAGCCGCAGCGCGCCGCATAGACGGCATCGAGCGCATGGATGCGGCCGTCATCGTCGAAGCCGATCTCGTAGTCGCAGACGAAATCATGGCGCTTTCCCGTGATCGCCATGTCGTCGTCGCGGTCGGGCCGGAGCTTGACCGGGCGTTTCAGCTTGCGGGCGCAAATCGCGGCGACGCAGACGAAGAGATTGGCCTGCGTCTCCTTGCCGCCGAAGCCGCCGCCCATGCGCCGGACCTCGACCGTCACCGCATGCGAGCCGACGCCGAGTACGGCGGCGACCATATGCTGGACCTCGCTCGGATGCTGGGTCGAGACCAGCACCGTCATGTCCTCGTCCTCGCCGGGGATGGCGAGCGCGATCTGGCTTTCGAGGTAGAAATGCTCCTGCCCACCGATCGTCATTGAACCCTGCAGCCGGCGCGGGCTTGCGCCCAGGGCTGCCGCGACATCGCCGCGTTCCAGCTTGAGCGGCGCGGTGACGAGCTTGCCGCCGGCCTCGCGTGCCGCAGCGATGTCGATCAGCGGCGCTTCTTCGGCATACTCCGCCTTCGCCAATGCCGCGGCCTGTCGGGCCTGCTCGCGCGTCTCTGCCACAACCGCAAAGAGCGGCTGGCCGTGGAACAGGACGGCATCGGTCGCGAAGACCGGCTCGTCATGCAGATGCGTCGAGGAGATGTCGTTGGCGCCGGGGATATCCGCGGCTGTCAGCACGACAGCGACACCCGGCGCGGCACGGACCGCGGCGAGATCGAGGGAGAGTAGCCGGCCATGAGCGATTGTGCTCGTGCCGAGATAGGCGTGCAGCAGGCCTTCGGGCGCGGCGATGTCGTCGATATAGAGCGCTTCGCCCGCGACATGCTTGGGCGCGGAATCATGGATGCGGGAGCTGCCGACCGGGCCGCTCTCCAGTCCGATATCGAGCTTGCGGCGCGCGTCAGCCATGGGCGGCCTCCGCCAGCAGGCCGGCGACCCGCGTTTGCATCGCGGCTTGGGTCGTCTCGATCAGGAAACGGCGCAGCAGGTTGCCGGCGATCGTCAGCCGATAATGCGCCGAGGCGCGCATGTCGTCGAGCGGCGAGAAATCCTGCGGGAGGGTTGCGATGGCCGCCGCGACTACCGCCTCGTTCCAGCGTTGACCGACGAGCGCCACCTCGGCCGCCGTCGCGCGCTTCGGGATGCCGGCCATGCCGCCAAAGGCGAGGCGGGCTTCGCTGATCCGCCCATCGCTGCTGAGCGTCAGCTTGAAGGCGCCGCAGACGGCGGAAATATCCTCGTCGAAACGTTTCGAGACCTTGGAGGCGTGGAACAGTACGCCCTCCGCCAGCTTCGGCACCAGCACGGCCTCGACGAATTCGCCCGGGCGCCGGTCCTGCGTGCGGTACTCGATGAAGAAGCTTTCGAGCGGGATGGCGCGGCGTTCGATTCCGGCCTCGGAGCGCCGGGCCAGCACCAGAGTTGCATCCAGCGCTATCAGGGCTGGCGGGAGGTCTCCGATCGGCGAGCCGTTGGCGATGTTGCCGCCGATCGTGCCGGCATTGCGCACCTGCTCGCCGCCGAAGCGCCGCATCAATTCGTCGAGCTGCGGGGAGAGGGCGGCCAGCGCCGTACGGACGTCGATGTGACCAGCCATCGCGCCAAAGCGGAGATGGTCGCCTTCGTCGGTGATGGCGCGCAACGCTTCGATCCGCCCGAGAGAAATCACCGGGTCGAGCCGCTTCATCGCCTTGGTGACCCAGAGCCCGACATCGGTCGCGCCGGCCACGAGCGTGGCCTGAGGGTGTGCTGCGACAAGCTCGGCCAGCGCTTCGATGGTCGCGGGCGCATGGAAGCTCCCGCCATCGCCTTGCAGGGCCAGCGTCTCGTTGTCGTTCAGGGTCATAAGACGCGAAGCGATGGCCTCTCGCTCCAGCATGAAGCGATCGGCTTCGCGCGGCGCGATCTCGTCCATGTGGCGACCTGCGGCGATGATCGGCTCGTAGCCGGTGCAGCGGCAGAGATTGCCGGCGAGCGCATCCTCGATGCGGCCGACACTCGGCTCGGCCTCGTTCAGCCGGAGCGCCAGCAGTGACATCACGAAGCCCGGCGTGCAGAAACCGCATTGCGAGCCGTGGCACTCCACCATTGCCTGCTGGACCGGGTGCAGGGCGCCGTCCGCGCCCTTCAGATGCTCGACGGTGAGCAACTGGCAGCCGTCCAGCGTCGGCAGGAAGCGAATGCAGGCATTGATCGCCTCGTAGCGCAGCAGGCCGCGATCGAGCCGCCCGACAACGACGGTGCAGGCGCCGCAATCGCCCTCGGCACAGCCTTCCTTGGTGCCGGTCATGCGCTGGTTGAGGCGCAGCCAGTCGAGCACGGTCAAGGTCGGATCGCAGCGATCGATCTCGACCAGCCTGTCGCCGAGCAGGAAGCGCAAGCTTTCACGCATCACGCCCGCTTCCTTCGCAAAGCCAAATCATGCCTGCAGATTAGGCATGATCCGCGCTTGGCCGGAAGCTTCGATTTGGTGCAGATGTGATGTGGAATTGTGCCGGAGCTGCCCGACGTGACTGCATCCACCGTTCTGCGTGGCCTGCGCGGCCGCCTGCTCTGGTTCGTCGATGACCCGCACACGGCTGGCGAGGCCGCGCATCGCTTCATCGCGGATGGTTTGCTCATCATCGAGAACGGGCTGGTCAAGGCGGCGGGCGAGGCGCGTGACCTGCTGCGGACACTGCCGGCTGATGCCGAGATCGTCGACCATCGCCCGCATCTGATCATGCCGGGCTTCATCGACGCCCATATCCACATGCCGCAGACGCAGGTCGTCGCCTCCTATGGCGCGCAACTGATGGAATGGCTGAACAAATACACCTTCGTCGAGGAACAGAAGCTTAGCCACCAAGGCCATGCCGAGAAGCTCTCGCGCTTCTTCCTCGACGAATTGCTGGCCAACGGCACGACGACCGCGGCGGTCTATTGCTCGGTCCATCCGCAATCGGCCGAGGCCTTCTTCACGGAATCGCAGCGCCGCAATACCCGCATGATCGCCGGCAAGGTGATGATGGATCGCAATGCGCCGGAAGCGCTGACCGACACGGCCGAGAGCGGCTATCGCGATTCGAAGGCGCTGATCGCGCGCTGGCACGGCAAGGGCCGGCAGCTCTATGCGATCACGCCGCGCTTCGCGATCACCTCGACGCCGGAGCAGATGGCGGCGGCGGGGAAGCTCGTTGCCGAGCACCCCGACTGCCATGTCCAGACCCATATCGACGAGAACCGGGCCGAGATCGCCTTCGCCTGCGAGCTTTATCCGGAAGCGGCTGATTATGCCGATATCTATCGGCGCTACGGCCTGCTCGGCCCCAAAAGTTTGATGGGCCACTGCATTCACATGATCCATAACGAATGGCAGGCTTTTGCCGAGACCGGCGCGGTCGCGGTGTTCTGCCCGACCTCGAACCTGTTCCTCGGCTCAGGGCTTTTCGACTGGGCCCATGCCCGGCAGCGCGGGGTGAAGGTCGCGGTTGCCACGGATATCGGCGGTGGCACGTCCTATTCGATGCTCAGGACCATGGCCGAGGCCTACAAGGTGCTGCAATTACAGGGGCAGTCGCTTTCCGCTTTCGCGGCACTGCACGCGATCACGCGCGGCAATGCGATTGCGCTCGGACTCGATCATGTGATCGGGGGCTTCGAGCCCGGTCGCGAGGCGGATGTCGTGGTGCTCGATACGGCTGCGACGCGAGCGATGGCGCATCGCATGGAGACGGTGCGCGATCTCGCAGAGGAACTCTTCGTGCTCGTCACGCTCGGCGACGAGCGCAATGTCGCCGCGACCTATGTGATGGGGGAGCGGGCGGGTCTGTAAAGACCTTTCCACCACCTCAAGGTCATCCCGGGCGCAGCGAAGCGCAGACCCGGGATCCATGCCGGAACGGTTCAGGCATGGATCCCGGATCGGCGCCGCTCACGCGGCTTGTCCGGGATGACCCGCGTAGGGGCTCAGCCCAGCACGCCACCCTTGCGGGCGTAGTCGATATAGATCTCACGCAGGCGCTGCGCGGTCGGGCCGGGCGCGCCGTTATGGATCGTGTGGCCGTCGATCGTGGTCACCGGCATGACGAGGCTGGTCGCGGAGGTGATGAAGGCCTCCTCGGCGTCAAGCGCCTCTTCCAGCGTGAACTCGCGCTCCTCGAAGGTGAAGCCGGATTCCGCGAGATAGGCCAGCACGGCCTTGCGGGTGATGCCCGGCAGCACCTTGTGCGAGAGCGGGCGCGAGATCAGCGTCTTGCCCTTGACGATCCAGGCGGTGGAGGAGGCGCCCTCGGTCACGACGCCGTCCTCGACCAGCCAGGCCTCCTGCGCGCCGCTTTCCAGCGCGAACTGCTTGGCGAGCACGGGGGCGAGCAGGTTGACGCTCTTGATGTCGCGGCGCGCCCAGCGCAGGTCCGGCGTCGAGACCACCTTGATGCCGGTCTTGGCGCCCGGCGCATTCACGAAATTGCGGGCCTGGGTGAACATCACCAGCGTCGGCTGGACATCCTTCGGGAAGGGGAAGTCGCGATCGGCCGCGCCGCGCGAGACCTGCAGGTAGATGCCGCCCTCGTCGAGGTTGTTGCGCTTGATCAGCTCCTCATGGATCGCGACGAGCTCGGCCTTCGACCAGGGCAGGCCGAGGCGGATCTCTCCGCAGGAGCGCTCGAGGCGGGTCAGATGCGCCTCGCAATCGACGAGCTTGCCGCCGATCACTGCCGAAACTTCGTAGATGCCGTCGCCGAAGATGAAGCCGCGGTCGAAAACAGAAATCTTGGCCTCTTCCTCGGGAAGATAGGCGCCATTGACGTAGACGATGCGGCTCATCGATGCGGACTCGCTGATTGGAAGGGAACGCGGGTCCTTCCTAGCGAAGCTTGGCGCCGGTTGCGAGCCTCAAGGCGGGGAAACGGCCCGGCGTCTGGTGCAGGGCCGGCCGAGAGGGCTTCATGCCTTCAGGCTCAGGAACCGCGTCGGGATCGCGCCGCGCAGGTTCTGCTCGAAGCCGATAAGCTTCGGCGAGACCAGGTTCTTGGTCGAGTAATGCAGTACCGGTATCCAGGGCTCCTCGCGGATGACGATGCTGTCGGCCTCGCGCAGGATCGTGGCGCGCCGGGCGAGGTCGAGTTCCTCGGTCGCGAGTTTCATCAGTGCGTCGAACTGGGGGTTCCTGTACTTGCCGATGTTGAAGCCGGCATTGTCGCTCTCGAACAGGAACAGGAAGTTCTGCGGATCGGAATAGTCGCCGACCCAGCCATAGCGGGCGACGTCGAAATCGCCGCCGTCACGCAAATAGGCGAAATGCGTCCGGAAATCGGTCTCGACGAAGCGGGTTTCGACGCCGATGGCGCGCCATTGCTCGGCGATCGCTTCCGCCGTGCGGCGGTTATTGTCTGTGGTATTGAAGCGGAACTCGATCTGGAGCGGGACGCTGCCGAAGCCGGCTGCGGCGAGCAGACGTTTCGCCTCTTCCTCGCGTTCCAGCACCGAGGCATGGCGGAAATCGAGTTCGGCGCGCTCGCCGTAGTTGCCGATATGCGGGGGGATCACGCCATAGGCCGGCAGCATCGTGCCGCCCCAGATGCGGTCGGCGATGAATTCGCGATCGACCTGCAAGGAGAGCGCGCGCCTGACACGCTCATCGTCAAAGGGTGGCTTGGCGCTGTTGATGATCAGGAAATAGGTCGCGAGATAGGGACCGATCCTGACCTGATCACCGAGCTTCTCCTTCAGGGCCTTGAACTGGTCGGCCGGGATGTCGGTGGTGAGATGCAGATCGCCGGCCTGGAAGCGCCGCGCCGCCGCCGCGAGGTTGGAGGCCGGGTAGAAGATCACCGTATCGATCTTCACATCGGCCGCTGCGTGGAAATGTGGGTTCCGGTCGAGCCGGATATGCGAGTTCGGCGCCAGCTCCTTGAGCATGTAAGGGCCGTTCGTGATCCAGTTCTCCGGCCGCGCCGGCTCCTGTGCCGCCATGGCCACGCTGGCCTGGTGCACCGGCAGGGCGCTCTGATGGGTCAGGAGTTCGAGCAGATAGGGCGTCGGCTGCTCCAGCGCGATCTCCAGCGTGCTCTCGTCTGGAGCGGTGACGCCGAGCGCTTCGAGCGAGGAGCCGGAAGCTGCCTTGTGGATCGCCTCGGCATTGCGGATCGGGAAGAGCAGGTTGGCGTATTTCGCACCGGTTTCAGGGTTGATGATGCGCCGCAAGGAATAGACGAAGTCCGAGGCCCTGACCGGGTCGCCATTTGACCATTTCGCGTTGTCGCGCAGCTTGAAGCGCCAGGTCTTGCCGTCCGGACTCATCGTCCAGCTCTCGGCGACGCCGGGCGCGACCTCGCCCTTCATGTCGTGGATGACGAGCCCTTCGCGCAGGTCGCGCAGCAGATGGGCTTCGGCGACGGTCGAGGTCTTGTGCGGATCGAGCGTCTCCGGATCGCCGTCATTGCCGCGGTGGAAGACGATACGGCCCTGGGCGGCTGCGCGTGTTGCGGCCAGGATGGCAGCGAGCGCCAAGGGGGCATGGCGGCGCGTGACGTCGAGCATGGCAACTTCCCTCAACCGGGCGCCGTTGCGAGCGATGCCCGACGGGGGAAGTAGACCCCGTTACGTCGAGTCTGCCAAGCGCGAAAACGACGGCGGGGCCGCAGTTTTCGCGCCGTGATTGTCAGGAGCTGGCTACAGGCTCAGCGGCTGGCCGCTTCCGCCGCGCTCTCCTGCGCCTCGACCACGGCGACGGCGGTCATGTTGACCACGCCGCGGGCCGTCACCGAGCCGGTGAGGATATGCGCGGGCTTGGCCGTGCCGATCAGGATCGGCCCGACCGGCAGCGCGTCGGCCATCACCTTGGCGAACTGGTAGGAGATGTTGGCCGCGTCGAGATTGGGGAAGATCAGGACGTTGGCCATGTCCTTCAGTGTAGAGGAGGGCAGGACGCGCTCGCGGATCAGCGGCACGAGAGCGGTATCGGCCTCCATCTCGCCGTCGCATTCGAGATGCGGCGCCCGTTCGCGGATCAGCTTCAGCGCCTTGCGCATCTTGAGCGAGGAGGGCGTATCGGCCGCACCGAAGTCGGAATGCGAGAGCAGCGCGATTTTCGGATCGATGCCGAAGCGGTGGACATGGCTCGCCGCCAGCACGGTCATGTCGGCGATCTCCTCCGCCGTCGGATCGTGCTTCACATGGGTGTCCGACAGGAAGAAGGCACCCTTGTTGGTGATGATCAGGGTCATCGCTGCAAGGTCGCAGACGCCCGGCGCCAGCCCGATGATGTCCTTGATATGCCGCAGGCGCGACATGAACCGGCCTTCGAGGCCCGAGATCATCGCATCGGCCTCGCCGCGGGCGACGGCGAGCGCCGCGATCACCGTGTTGTTGGTGCGCACCAGCGAGCGCGCCGCCTCGGGCGTGATGCCGCGCCGGCCGGCAATGTCGAGATAGGTCTGGACATAGTCGCGATAACGCGGGTCGTCCTCGGGGTTCACCACCTCGAAATCGACGCCGGGCTTGAGCGTAAGGCCGAAGCGCTGGATGCGCGTCTCGATCACGCTCGGGCGGCCGATCAGGATCGGGATGGCGAGCCCTTCCTCCAGTGCGACCTGGGCGGCGCGCAGCACGCGCTCGTCCTCGCCCTCGGCATAGATCACGCGCTTGGGATCGGCCTTCGCCTTCTGGAACAGCGGCTTCATCAGGAAGCCGGAGCGGAAGACGAAGCGCGAGAGCTGCTCGCGATAGGCCTCGATGTCGAGCAGCGGCTTGCGGGCGACACCGGTCGCCATCGCGGCCTCGGCGACGGCCGGGGCGATGCGCATGATCAGGCGCGGATCGAACGGGTTCGGGATGAGCGAATTCGCACCGAAGGTCGAGGCCTCGCCGCCATAGGCGCGCGCCGCGATGTCGGAGGTCGCCTCGCGGGCGAGCGAGGCGATGGCGCGCACGGCGGCGAGCTTCATCGCCTCGTTGATCGTCGTCGCCTGCACATCGAGCGCGCCGCGGAAGATGTAGGGGAAGCAGAGGACGTTGTTGACCTGGTTCGGATAGTCCGAGCGGCCGGTGCAGATCATCGCGTCGGGGCGAACGGCAAGCGCGTCTTCCGGCGTGATCTCGGGATTGGGGTTGGCGAGTGCCAGGATCAGCGGCCTCTGTGCCATCTGCTTGGCCATCTCGGGCTTGAGCACGCCGGCGGCGGAGAGGCCGAGAAAGATGTCGGCGCCGCCGATGACGTCGCTGAGCGTCCGGGCGTCGGTCTCCTGCGCATAGACCTCCTTCCAGCGGTCCATCAGCGTGTTGCGGCCCTTGTAGACCACGCCGTCGATATCGCTGACCCAGATGTTCTTGCGCTGTGCGCCGAGCTCGACCAGCAGGTTGGTGCAGGCGAGCGCGGCGGCGCCCGCGCCGGAGACGACGATCTTGACGTCGGCGATCTTCTTGCCCGCGAGGTCGAGACCGTTCAGGACGGCGGCGCCGACGATGATCGCCGTGCCGTGCTGGTCGTCATGGAAGACCGGGATGTTCATCCGGGCCTTGAGCTGCTCCTCGATCTCGAAGCATTCCGGCCCCTTGATGTCCTCGAGATTGATGCCGCCGAAGGTCGGCTCCAGCGCCGCGACCACCTCGACGAATTTCTCGATGTTCTTCTGCTCGACCTCGATGTCGAAGCAGTCGATGCCGGCGAATTTCTTGAAGAGGACGGCCTTGCCCTCCATCACCGGCTTGGAGGCGAGCGGGCCGATATCGCCGAGGCCGAGCACGGCCGTGCCGTTGGTGATGACGGCGACGAGGTTCTGGCGCGAGGTCAGCTCGGCGGCTTCCGAGGGATCGTCGACGATCGCTTCGCAGGCGGCGGCGACGCCGGGGGAATAGGCCAGTGCCAGATCGCGCTGGTTGCCGAGCGGCTTGGTCGCCTGGATCTCGAGCTTACCGGGCCGGGGCTGGCGATGATAGACGAGCGCGCCCGAGCGCAGATCGGAGGAGAGCGTGCTTTTCATGGCGCGATGGTCCCTGCAGTCAGAGGGATGCTGGTCGCGCGAAAGCCCCCATGCCGTCAAGCCGTCGGGATGCCGCTAGCAGTTTCGCCGGATTCGAAAGGAAGGCGCAGGCGCGAACTTGAATCAATCTGGCAAGATGCTGAATCGGCATGCGAGAAATCGCACGCAAGCACCGGAAACGATTCGCCAAATTCCCCGCGCCGTCGGCGCGAAGGTCAGAACGCCTTGAAGGTGATGATCGTGTGGGTGTCGGCGATCTCGGGGATCGACTGCACCTTCTGCGCGACGAAATGGCCGATATCGACATCGGCCGCGACATGGAACTTGGCCAGGATGTCGTAATTGCCGGCGGTCGAGTAGATCTCGGAGGCGATCTCGCGATCGGCCAGTTCACTGGCGACCTCGTAGGTCTTGCCGAGCTTGCATTTGATCTCGACGAAGAAGGTCTGCATCGCGCGCTCCGAAACTCTGTCGGGTCTGGATAGAATCGTCTGGGCAGAAAGATCAAGCGCCCGCGAGCGCGGCGATCCGTCGTGTCATCGCGCTCTCGGGATCGGTCAGTCCGGCGATCACGGTGAAATGGTTGGCGCCGGGGATTTCCTCATAGCGTGTCGTTACACCCTCCAGCCCCCAGACGTCTGTGAGCCGGCGGCTCTGCCGGTGGTACTCTTCGCTCTCGGCGCCGCCGACCACGGCATCCATCGTCAAACGCGAGGGGGCCGGCCAGAACAGAGGGCTCTCGAGTTCCGCGGCGGGCAGCTCGAGATTCAGCGCCTTGTTGATGCTGGTCTCGACGAGAGGCTTCAGGTTGTAGAGGCCGGAGATGCCATAGGCTGCCGGCACGAGCTGGTCCGGCAGGTCGGGATCGACATTCTTCCAGTCGGTGGCGAGCGTGCAGGCGCTGAGATGGCCGCCGGCGGAATGGCCGGACGCGACGACAGGCAGGCCGAAGCGTCGCCACAGTGCCGCTGCCGCCTGCTGCAGTTCCCAGACGATATGACCGAGATGGACCTGCGGGCAGAGGTCGTAGCCGACGACCGCGACCGGCAGGCCGAGCTGGTTCAGCCCGCGCGCCATATGCGAGAAATAGCTGCGGTCGAGCGCCTGCCAGTAGCCGCCATGGATGAACATCACCAATGCGTTGCCACGGATCGTCTCGGGCTTGAACAGGTCGTAGGCTTGGCGCTCGCCCTCGCCATAGGAGACATCGAGCTCGCACAGGGCCTCGCTGCGATAGGCGGCGGCATCGGCCTGCCAGCCCGCGATGATGCCGGGATGTTCCGGCACGCGGGCGCGGTTGTTGTACTCGGTCTCGTAGTCCGGCGACATCGGTCTTCCATCGCTGAAGGGCGTGGGTCGGTTGGGCCGCACCGTGGCAGCCCGGCGCGCTTCGCGCCAGCGCTTTTGACAGGACCCCGGTCCGGCGCCAAAAGGCGGCAAGCCCGGATGAATGGGCAATGGAGGTCGCCATGGAAAACCCTGTTCTCGCCGAGGTCACGCGCGGCAATGTCGTCGAATCGCGTCATCGCGGCGCGGCGATCGTCGTCGATGCCGATGGCGGCGTGGTCTTCTCGGCCGGCGATGTCGCGCGCCCGGTCTTCCCGCGCTCGGCCGTCAAGGCGATCCAGGGCCTGCCGCTGATCGAGAGCGGCGCCGCCGACCGCTACGGGCTGACCGAGGCCGAGATCGCGCTCGCCGTCTCCTCGCATTCCGGCGAACCGCTCCATGCCGAGACCTCGCTTTCGATGCTGCGCAAGGCCGGCCGCGATGCCGGCTGCCTCGAATGCGGCGCGCATTGGCCGTCGAACGAGCTCGTGTCCCGCGCCCTGGCGAAATCGGGCGCCGAGCCGAGCGCGCTCAACAACAACTGCTCCGGCAAGCATGCCGGCTTCGTCTGCCTGTCCTGCAACATGGACGAGGACCCGACCGGCTATGTGAAGGCTGGCCATCCCGTGCAGCAGGCCGTGCGCGGCGCGCTGGAAGCGGTGACCGGCGCCGCCCATAGCGCCGATCGGATGGGCATCGATGGCTGCTCGATCCCGTCCTATACCGTGCCGCTTTCGGCACTGGCCCTGGGCTTCGCTCGCTTCGGCACCGGTCGGGGCTTCGGGCCGGAACGGGCGAAGGCGGCGGCGCGCATCCGGGCTGCGGCTGCGGCCCATCCCTTCATGGTCGCCGGGACCGGTCGTTACGACACGCGGCTGATGGGCCTGCTCGGCGCGCGCGCCTTCACCAAGACCGGGGCCGAGGGCGTCTATTGCGCGTCCCTGCCGGAACTGGGCTACGGCATCGCCCTGAAATGCGATGACGGCGCCGGCCGCGCCGCCGAGATCGCTCTCGGCGCCTTGATCGCGCGCTTTCTCCCGATGGATGACGCCATGCAGGCCGCCTTCGCGCCGCTGCGCGAGACCGTGCTGAAGAACTGGAACGGCATCGAGGTCGGCCGCATCCGCGCGCCAGCCTGAGCTGGGCTCAACGCACCGCGTTGTTCGCCACCACGATCCCCGAGGCCCTGGCATCGGGGGCTTTCGTCAGGTCGCCGGTAACGGGTTTGCCGTATTCGGTGCCGATCACGGCGCCGTCGCGGGCCTCGGCGATGATGTTGTTGGCAACGAGCGCGTTGCGCTCCTTCGGCACCAGCGAGACCGAGATGCCGATCCCGGTCTTGCGGATGACGTTGCCGGTCGCGGCGAGGTTGCGCATGCCCCAGGACCAGCCGAGCGCGATGCCGATATCGCTGGCCTCCTCGATGACGTTGCCGGTCACGGCTGCTTCCGCCTCGACATGGATGCCGTAGCCGCCGACCGGATCCTTGCTATAGGGCACGGCCTTGCGCGTCGCCCGGCGGATGATGTTGTTGGCGCAGACCGCCAGGCGCCCGCCGTGGTCCAGATTGGTCATGGTGGCGCCGGCCGCGCAGTCCTCGACGAGGTTGTTGGCGATGATCGCGCCCTCGAAGGCGAATTCGCTGTAGAGGCCGACTTCGCCGCAGCGCCGCCCCTGGTTGCCGAGCATCTGGACGCCCGAGCCGGAATTGTTGCGGATGAAGGTCATCGTGCAGTCGCGCAACTGGTTGCCCTCGATGATCACGCCGCCGGCACGGAAGATGCTGATGCCGTTGCCGTTCTGCCCGCTGCCGCCGGCATCGGTGCGGATGCGCATCACATGGTTGCCGCGCACGGTGGAGCCATCATCGCCCGGCTGGTTGCGCCAGATCTGAATGCCGTTATTGCCGCAATCCTCGACCCGGTTCTGCTCGATGGTGAGTCCCTTCGAATCGATCGCGAACAGGGCGGCATCCCGCATCTCGCGGAAATGGTTCGCCGCGATGCGCCCGCCGCAGCGATCGAGCGTCAGTCCGACCGAGCCGGCCTTGGCGAAGGCACAGCCAGAGATCACGAGTTCGCCGACATTCTCGGCCGCGAGCAGGCCGCTGCGCTGGGCGGCGGGAATGTCGAGCCCGTCGAAATTCAGGCCGGAAAGCTCGGCCCGGCTGAGATTGCGGGCGATCAGCACGGGCTGGCCATTGGCGGTGACGAGATGCGTTTCGCCGGGTACGCCGACGATCCGGGCATTCTCGGGCAGGGCGACGCCGCCGATCCGGTAGCGGCCCGGAGGCAGCAGGAGCGGCGCACCGCGCCCAGCGGCTTGCTTCAGCGCAGCCTGCAATTGCCGCGACTGATCCTCGGAGGCGCCGGGGCGCAGGCCGAATTGGCCGGCATCGAGCCCGAGATGGCCGAGCGGCCCGGCAGTCGCGCCGCGGGATTGGGCGTGGGCGGGCAGAACGACCGAGGCCGTGCCGAAAAGGCCCATCGCCAGAACGTTGCGTCGGGAAAGCACCATGGAAGCTCCTGCTCCGCCGGCGCGGATCAAGCCGCGTGCCAGCTTCATCTGTGCCGATCTGAAACCGACGCTCCCGGTGTGGAGCTTACAGTCCGAGAGCCTGCGCGATCTCGTCGGCGGCCGATGTCGGGGGCAGGCGGCCCCCCGCGACCGCGGCTTCCAGTTCAGGGGTGCGAGCCTTGAGAGCGGGATCGTGCCGGAGCTTCGCCTGCAGCCGGTCCTGCACCATCGCCCACATCCATTTCACGTCCTGCCGGCGGCGCTTCTCTGCGATCAAGCCCTTGGCCTCGAAGCGGGCGCGGTGATCCTCGACCTTCGACCAGAGCGCATCGAGGCCGAGCCCGGTCAGCCCCGAGATCGTCACGACCGGCGTGCTCCACAGCGCCGAGGTCGGCGCCAGGATATGTAGCGCGGCCTTGTACTGGGCGGCTGCGGCGCGGGCAGGCGTCGCGCCATCGCCATCGGCCTTGTTGACCGCGATCATGTCGGCGAGCTCGATGATGCCCTTCTTGATCCCCTGCAATTCGTCGCCGGCATTGGGCAGCATCAGCACGAGGAAGAAGTCGGTGAGATCGGCGACCGCGGTCTCCGACTGCCCGACGCCGACAGTTTCGACCAGGATCACGTCAAAGCCGGCGGCCTCGCAGAGCAGCATCGTCTCGCGCGTCTTGGCGGCGACGCCGCCGAGCGTGCCCGAGGAGGGGGAGGGGCGGATATAGGCGTTTGGATCGACCGCGAGCCGGGCCATCCGCGTCTTGTCGCCAAGGATCGAGCCGCCGGTGCGGGTCGAGGAGGGGTCGACGGCGAGCACCGCGACCTTGTGGCCCTTGCCGGTGAGGTAAGTGCCCAGCGCATCGATCGTGGTCGACTTGCCGACGCCGGGCACGCCGGTGATCCCGACCCGGATGGCGCGGCCGGTATGCGGGAGCAGCCGCTGGATCAGGGCCTGCGCCTGCTCGCGATGGTCGGCGCGGCGCGATTCCGCCAGCGTGATCGCACGGGCCAGCGCGGCGCGCTCGCCGGCGAGGATGGCTTCGCCGAGTGGATCGGCTGGAGAGCTGTTGTCGACCATGTCGCCAGTTAGCAAGTCGCGGGAGCGGGCGACAAGGCGTCCTCGCGCGTCACTTGCTTCATCACTGTGTCATGTCGGCATCTTGTGAATTCGCCGTTGCGATGAGACGAGTTGGCAATGATGTGCGTGGCGATGCGGCTTCGTGTTTTCCTGTTGGCCTTGTTCCTGCCGCTGGCGCTCGCAGCCTGCGGCACGCCGCGCGTGCTGGAGCTGAGCGAAGCTCCGAAGGCGGATGTCGCGGGGACCGTCCAGATCTACGTCGCGACGACGCGCGAGGTCTCGGCGCAGCCGGTCTATTTCAGCGGCGAGCGCGGGCCCAAGCTCTCCTTCGCCCGTCTCGACATCACCGTGCCGCGCAGCCACAAGGCCGGGGACCTGGAGCTGCCCGATTCGGGGCCGGGCGACCCCGCCAAGCATTTCACTGCGACCTATATCCAGAAGCTCGATCTCGCACCGATCGTCTCCGACGTGCGCAAGGAACTGCAGCGGCGGCCGCCCTCCCAGCGCGACATTCTGATCTTCGTCCACGGCTACAACACCAATTTCGCGGATGCGGCCTATCGCTTCGCCCAGATCGTCTATGATTCCGGTTTCAAGGGCGTGCCGGTGCTGTTCACCTGGCCGTCGCGCGGTCAGTTGCTGGCCTATCCCTACGATCGCGAAAGCGCCTTCTATTCGCGCGATTTCCTCGAACTGAACCTGCGCGCCATCGCTCGCGATCTCGGCGCTTCGCGCATGGACATCCTCGCCCATTCCATGGGGACGCTCTTGACGCTGGAGACGCTACGCCAGGCCGCGATCCGCGGCGACGGCAGTTTCGGCGGCAAGCTGCGCGACGTGATGCTCGCTGCGCCAGATGTCGATCTCGACGTGTTCAAGATGCAGATGCGCGCGATCCGCCGGCCGCTGACGGTCTTCGTCTCGGCTGACGATCGAGCGCTCGACTTCTCCCGGCGCTTTGCCGGTGACAAGACGCGGCTGGGCGCGGTGTCGAGCAAGGATACCGAGACGATCGCGGATCTGGAGAAGCTCGGCGTGCGGCTGATCGATCTGTCCGAGGTCTCCTCCGGGGACAGCCTCAACCACGCGAAATTCGCATCGTCGCCGAAGGTGGTGCAGCTCATCGGCCAGAGGCTGCAGCAGGATCGAGGCATCGGCTTCGCCGGGCCGCGCTTCGGTGACAGGCTTGGCGATGTCGCCGGCGGCGTCATGGGTACGGTCGGCTCGACCGTCGGGCTCGTCGTCACCGCGCCGATCCAGATCATTTCCGGCGCGGCGCAGTGATGTCGCCTCCGCGCAACGCCCCGGCCGCTTCTGATCGGAAGCTGATCGCTTGCCCCATTCTGGCCGCCTTGGCCTGCCTTTAGAGGTATGGCTGCCAGTTCGGCCCCTCACATTCTGACCGGATACCTGTCTCAATGCCCGTTACAAGGCGCGCCTTTTCATGCCGTTCGCTGGCCCTCGCCGCGTTCCTGCCGCTCGGCCTCGCCGCCTGCGCGCAGAGCGAGGCGAGCGTATCGCCGTTTTCCGAACCCGAGCGCGCCGATACCTCGGCGCTCGGCAAGGACCCGCGCTTGCTCGTCATGACGACGCGCCGGTCGACCGGCAACGCCACGCCGTTCTTCAACACGGATCGCGGCCCGCTCACCTTTGCCGAGGCGCGGCTGTCGCCGCCCGGGCGCGGCATCGCGGGTCGTGTTTCCTCGGCGGTAAGCGGTGACTGGGCCGTGCTCGGGATTTCGCGTGAGACCTCGGGGAACGCGCCACGAGCCTTCTCGGACGCCGTGAACGGGCGCGACGTCCTGCTCTACATCCACGGCTTCAACGAGACCTTCGAGACCGCCGCGCGCAGCGCCGGCCAGCTCTCCCATTCGCTGGAATTCCAGGGCCGGACCGCCCTGTTCACCTGGCCTTCGGGCGGCAAGCTCTTCGATTACGCCTATGATCGCGAGAGCGCGCTCTGGTCGCGCGACGGCTTCGTCCAGTCTTTGCAGGCGCTCGTCGCCAACCCCACCGTCGGCCGCATCCACATCGTCGCCCATTCCATGGGCACTTTCCTGACCCTGGAAGGCCTGCGCGAGCTGCGCGATTCCCAGGAGATCTACGCCCGGATCGGCTCGGTCGTGCTGGCCTCGCCGGACGTCGATATCGACGCCTTCGAGCAGACGGTGAAGAAGCTCGGCCCGCTGGCCCAGCGCATGACCGTGATCATCGACCCCGGCGACCGGGCGCTTGCCGTCTCCGCCCGCATCGCCGGCGGCGTCGCGCGCGCCGGCGCGGCGGACCGTTCGCGGCTGGAGGCTTTGGGAGTACGCGTCGCCGACACCTCCGGCCGGGGCTGGAGCATGCTGCGGCACGATCTCTTCCTTTCGAACAGCGAAGTCACGCAGGTCGTGCGCCGCGCCATGGATCGCGGCGGCTAGAGGAGCGAGCGGAATGGCGCGGTTGCGTTGGGGACTGACGGCCGTCGTGCTGGCGCTGGGCCTCGGCCTGTCCGTCGCTTCTGCCGAAACGCCGGCGCTCTTCGCCGGGACCGGTCCGGCTGAGGGCAGCTATGCCGACCCGTTGTCCGTTGCCATCGCGGTTTCGAGCTATGCGCCGCCGGCCTGCGCGGCCAAGCCTTGCCCCCTGCTGATCGCGGTCCATGGCATGGGTCGCAACGCGAAAGGCGCGCGCGATGCCTGGAAAGCCGCTGCCGACCGGGCCGGGTTCCTCGTTCTGGCCCCGCGCTTCGACAAGGAGCAGTTTCCCAGCCGCCGGTTCCAGCAAGGTGACGTCCGCAGCGAAACCGACAAGACGAAATGGACTTTCGGCCTGATCGAAAGGCTGTTCGACGCCGCTCGCGCCAGCGGCCGTGTTGCGGGCGACAGCTATACGATCTTCGGGCATTCGGCCGGCGCCCAGTTCGTGCACCGCATGGTCATGCTGATGCCGGAGGCTCGCATCGCGACGGCAGCCGTGGCGAATGCCGGCTACTACACGCTGCCGGCTCTCGCCGGCGAGCGCGCCTACCCCTATTCGCTCAAGGGCACGCCGGTCACCGATGCCACGCTGGCTCGGGCGCTCGCCAAGCCGATGCTGGTTATGCTGGGTGATCAGGACATCGATCCCGATCACCACCAGCTGAACAAGTCACGCGGCGCCGAGGAGCAGGGGCCGACCCGCTTCACCCGCGGCGAGCACTTCATGGCTGCGGCCCGCGACGAAGCGCGCCGTCTCGGCATTGCGCTTCGCTGGCGCGAGGTTGTCGTGCCGGGCGTGGCGCATCAGCAGGGCGGCATGGTGAAGGCTGCGGCTGCGGAACTGTTCGACGCCCGTTGAGAGCCTTTAGACCGGCGGCAGGCCGGAGCGCTTCTTGATCGTCGCCAGCGCGAAATTGGATTCGACCGACTGGATGCATTTCAGCCGCGTCGCCTTCTGCTTCAGGAAGCGTTCATAGCCCTCGATGCCGTCGGTGACGACGCGCAGCAGGTAATCCTGAGAGCCGGTCATCAGATAGCACTCGGCGACCTCGCTCCAGCTTTCGACCGCCTTCTCGAACTCGGCGATCTGCTCCTGATTCTGCTGGGTCAGCCGCACCGAGACGAAGACGCTGAAGGGCAGCCCGTAGGCCTTGGGGTCGACGACAGCGGTGTAGCCCTGAATAACACCGGTCTCCTCCAGCCGCTTCAGGCGCCGGAGGCATGGCGTCGGCGAGAGCCCGACCCGCTGCGACAGGTCCTGGTTGGTGATGCGCCCGTCCTCACGCAGAACGGCGAGAATCCGGCGGTCGATGCTATCGAGCACGATATGCTCCATCTCTGACAAAATTGAGCAGAAAGCTGCTCATGGCACATTAGGATGATGCTGATCGGCCAAGCAATGGCGCGCTGATGGGAATAATCTGGTGTCAGAAACCGGCCTGCGTCGCAGGATCGCAAGGGAGACGGCCATGAGCGAAGACAACTACCACAAGGACCGGATCGCCAACCGCAAGCTCCATCCCGAGACGCTGATGATGGGCTTCGGCTATTCGCCGGCCATGTCGGAAGGCTCGCTGAAGCCGCCGGTCTTCCTGACCTCGACCTTCGTTTTCCAGAATGCCCAGCAGGGCAAGGACTTCTTCGACTTCACCTCCGGCCGGCGCCAGCCCAAGCCCGGCGAGAAGCCCGGCCTCGTCTATTCGCGCTTCAACCACCCGAACATGGAGATCCTCGAGGATCGCCTGGCGATCTGGGACGAGGCCGAGAAATGCGCCGTCTTCGCTTCCGGCATGGCTGCGATCGCGACGACCTGCTTCGCCTTCCTGCGGCCGGGCGACACGATCCTGCATTCGCGCCCGCTCTATGGCGGAACGGAGACGCTGCTGAAGAACCAGATGGGCGCCTTCGGCGTTACGCCCTTCGGCTTCACCGATGGTCTCGACATCGCGCAGATGCGTGATGTGGCACGCGCTGCCGCCGCCAAGGGGCGCGTCGCGATGATCCTGGTCGAAACCCCGGCCAACCCGACCAACGGCCTCGTCGACCTCGCCGCCTGCAAGATGATCGCGGATGAGCTGGAGAAGTCGCAGGGCCACCGCCCGCCTGTCGTCGTCGACAACACCATGCTCGGCCCGAAATACCAGAAGCCGCTGAAGCAGGGCGCCGATCTCTCGCTGCTCTCGCTGACCAAATATGTCGGCGGCCATTCCGACCTCGTCGGCGGCTCGATCAGCGGCTCCGAGGTGCTGGTGCGGCAGGTGAAGGCCTGGCGCGGCTCGCTGGGTACGCAACTCGATCCCAATTCCTGCTGGATGCTGATGCGCTCGCTGGAGACGCTCGACATCCGCATGAGCCGCGCCAACGAGAACGCCAAGCTCGTGGCGGAATACCTGGAGAGCCACCCCAAGGTCGCCAGGGTTCACTATCTCGGCAATCTCAAGGACGGCGACCCGCGCAAGGCCGTCTTCGACCGCCAGTGCACGGCGGCGGGCTCGACCTTCGCCTTCGACGTCAAGGGCGGCGAGAAGGAGGCCTTCGCGCTGCTCGACAACCTCCAGATCATGAAGCTCGCGGTCAGCCTCGGCGGCACCGAGACGCTGGTCTCGCATCCCGCGGCGATGACCCATTCCGGTGTCGCCCGTGAAATGCGCGAGGAGATCGGCCTCACCGACGCGCTGATCCGCATTTCCGTCGGCATCGAGAATATCGAGGACCTGATCTCGGATCTGGCGCAGGCCTTCGAGGCGGTTTGACCGCCTCGAAACCTTAAACTCCGACCCGTCCCCAGCCCGGCAGCTTCAGCGCCGGGCTGCGCAGGTCGAACCCGGCGACGAGGCCGAGCAGGTTGATCTCGATGCCTTCGACCCAGCCGACGGTGACGCCGGCAAGCCCGTAGAGCGAGGCCTGGATGCCGGTGCGGCTCGCGGTCAGCCCGGCGAAGAGCCCATCGGCGCGCCAATCCTTGCCGAGTGCGGTCGGCGGCAGCGCCTGATGGAGCTCCGGCACCTCCGCCAGCACATGCTGGACGAAGCTGTTCGAGTTCGGTCCCGGCCATGCGAGATAGCTGCCGGGGCTGGAATAGGCGTAAGCGGCCACGGCCGCACGGATGCGTGGGATCAGTTGCTCGGCGGCCTCGCCGCGGATCTCGGTGACCGGTTCCGGCATGTTGCCGAACCAGCGCCCATCGGCGTCGCGGTGATTGACCCTGAGCGGCGCGCCCCAGCCGACGACGTCGAAGCGGGTATAGGCGGAAGCGCCGCGTTCCTTCACGACGATCCAGGAGTGATGCGCGAAGATGCCGCGCCAGCGGCCGACGCGCGCGGCGAAGACATGCACCGTCGCTTCCGCAGCATCCGAGGCCGCGGGCAGGAGCTTGGCGCTGGTCCAGTCGGCGCGCTGCCAGTTCGGCGCACGCTCCTGCCAGGCCCACCAGCCGGCATGGCTTGCGAGCGGCAGCAGGAAGGCGATCGCGAAGAAGAGCAGGAAACGGCGGAGCAGACGCATGCGGTACGGTATGTGCATGGCGGCGTGGGCCGGCAAGGCTGCCGCCGTTCACGCTTGCGTCAGGCGCAGCTTGCCTGTGCGCGGGTGTTCGGTCGCGCCCTCTAGCGGTTGATGCCGGGGGGAAAGCTGGTAGCGTGCGCGCGCCAACACGATGGAGGGGCGGATTGGGTAGGACGACGAAGCGACTGACCGAGGCGATTGCCGCTTGCGCGATCGGACTGGGACTTCTGGCCGCGCCAGTGGCCGCGCAGGACAAGCAACTGCGCATCTTCAACTGGTCTGATTATGTCGATCCGGAGGTGCTCGACGCCTTCAAGAAGGAAACCGGCATCACCGTCGTCTACGACACCTTCGATCAGATGGAGACGGTGGAGACCAAGCTTCTGGCCGGCAAGACCGGCTACGACCTGATCGTCGTCACCGCCTCCTTCCTGCCGCGCCATATCCCGATCGGGCTCTATCAGCCGGTCGAGAAGGACAAGGCGCCGAACCTCAAGAATATCTGGCCGGAGATCCAGACGCGGCTCTCAAAGTATGATTCCGGCAACAAATACGCCGTGAACTACATGTGGGGCACGACCGGGATCGGCTATAACACCGCCAAGATCAAGGAACGGCTCGGCCCCGATGCCGTGATCGATTCCTGGAAGATCGTCTTCGAGCCCGACCAGCTCAAGAAGCTCTCGAACTGCGGCGTGCACGTGCTCGACGCGGTCGAGGAGATGTTCCCGGCGGCCCTGCGCTATCTCGGCCTCAATCCGGATTCCAAGAACGAGGCCGATCTCAACAAGGCCGGCGAACTCCTGCGCAAGATCCGCCCGCATATCCAGAAGTTCCACTCCTCGGAATACATCAACGCGCTCGCGAACGGTGATATCTGCCTGGCCGTGGGCTATTCCGGCGACATCCTCCAGGCCAAGAAGCGCGCCGAGGAAGCCAAGAACGGCGTCCAGATCGCTTATTCCATCCCGAAGGAAGGCGCATTGATGTGGTTCGACTCCTTCGTGATCCCGAAGGATGCCGGCAATGTCGACGCGGCGATGAAGTTCATCGACTTCGTCAACAAGCCGGAGATGGCCGCAAAGAACTCGGACTTCATCCAGTATGCCAACGGCAACCTCGCCTCAAAGCCGTTCCTGTCGGCGGCGGTACGCGACAATCCCGGCATCTATCCGTCGGACGAAGTGATGGGGCGGCTCTACACGATCACGCCCTATGACCAGAAGTCCCAGCGGCTGGTGAATCGGCTCTGGACCCGCGTCAAGACCGGCAAGTGACCGGCTCCGGACAGGTCGCGAGCACCATGAAGAAGACCTCGCCCGGCAGCGTGCGCCGGGCCTTCCAGCCCTGGAACGACCCGGCGGCGAAGCCGCTGGTCCAGTTCCAGGGCGTGACCAAGCGCTTCGGCGACGTCACCGCGGTGGGCGATCTCTCGCTCGCGCTTTATCCGCGCGAGTTCTTCGCGCTGCTTGGGCCTTCCGGCTGCGGCAAGACCACGCTGATGCGCATGCTCGCCGGCTTTGAGACGCCGGACGAAGGCAGGATTCTGCTCGATGGGCAGGACATCACTGCCATCCCGCCGCATCTGCGGCCGATCAACATGATGTTCCAGTCCTACGCGCTGTTCCCGCATCTCAGCGTGGCCGGCAACATCGCCTACGGGCTGAAGCGCGAGGGTTTGCCGCGCGCCGAGATCGACCGGCGCGTCGAGGAGATGCTGGCGCTGGTCAAGCTTTCGGGCTTGGGCGGGCGCAAGCCGCATCAGCTCTCCGGTGGCCAGCGCCAGCGCGTCGCGCTTGCCCGCTCGCTGGCCAAGCGGCCGAAGCTGCTGCTGCTCGACGAGCCGATGGCGGCGCTCGACAAGAAGCTGCGCGAGCAGACCCAGTTCGAGTTGATGGACCTGCAGAGCGAGCTCGGGCTCACCTTCATGGTCGTCACCCATGACCAGGATGAGGCGATGACCATGGCCGACCGCATGGCGGTGATGGACCATGGCAAGCTCGTCCAGATCGGTCCGCCCGGCGTGATCTACGAGGCGCCTGCGAACCGCCATGTCGCCGAATTCGTGGGCGATATCAACATCTTCGAGGGTCGGATCGCGACCGTCCAGGGCGAGCTGGTCCGGGCCGAGATACCGCATGTCGGCACCATCGAGCTCGACGAGGAGGCGCCGGCCCTGGAGCCGGGTGACTCTCTCGTCGTTGGCATCCGGCCGGAGAAGATCGAGATCGCCCATGACGAGCCCACTCAGGCCGTCAACAAGGTTGCCGGCGAGATCTGGGATATCGGCTATCTCGGCGACTTCACGATGATCCAGGTGATGCTCGGCGGTGAGGGCGGTCAATTGGTCAAGGTCGCGCTGGCCAACCGCACGCGCCGGCTGGCCCGGCCCTTCGCCTGGGACGACAAGGTCTGGCTCTCCTGGGATGTCGAGGCCGGCGTGGTACTGCCGCCATGAGCGCGGTCGCTTCGCTGCAGTGGCTCCGCCGCCTCGTCGTGGCCGTGCCCTATCTCTGGCTCACGTTGTTCTTCCTCGTCCCCTTCGGCATCGTGCTGCGCATGGCCTTCTCGCAGGCCGCGACGGCCCTGCCGCCCTATGCGCCGCATTGGGAAGGCCTTGCCCAGCTCGGCGAATTCCTCTCCCAGCTCGATCTCGCGAACTTCAGCCTGCTCGGCGACGACGCGCTCTACTGGCAAAGCTATCTCTACTCCCTGCGCATCGCGGCGCTGACCACACTCTTCGCGCTGGCGATCGGCTATCCGCTGGCTTATGCGATGGCCTCGGCGCCCGCACGTTGGCGCGGCATCCTGCTCGTCTTCGTCATTCTGCCGTTCTGGACCTCGTTCCTGATCCGGGTCTATGCCTGGATCGGCATCCTTAGGCCGGACGGTCTGCTCGATGCGTCGCTCAGCCTGCTCGGCTTCGAGGCCGAGCCGCTGCGCCTGCTCAACACCGAGACGGCCGTGCTGCTCGGCATGGTCTACTCCTACTTGCCCTTCATGGTGCTGCCGCTCTTCGCTACGCTGGAGAAGCTCGATCGCGGCCTGCTGGAGGCGGCCGCCGATCTCGGCGCCACCCCGGTCACGGCCTTCCTGACGGTGACCTTGCCGCTGTCGCTGCCGGGCATCCTCGCCGGCTCCGCACTGGTCTTCATCCCCGCCGTCGGCGAGTTCGTCATCCCCGACCTGCTTGGCGGCCCGGATACCGTGATGATCGGCAAGGTGCTGTGGAACGAGTTCTTCTCGAACCGCGACTGGCCGTTGGCCTCGGCCGTGGCGGTGGTACTGCTCGTCGTGCTGGTGCTGCCGCTCGTCTTGGCTCAGCGCGCGCGCCTGCGCCGGGAGATGGCGGCATGAGCCGGCTCGGTCCCGGACTGATCCTGGCGCTGATCGTCGGCTTCGCCTTCCTCTACCTGCCGATCGTGACGTTGATCGCCTACTCCTTCAACGCCTCGCGGCTGGTGACGGTCTGGGGCGGCTTCTCGACGCATTGGTATGGCGCGCTGATGCAGAATGGGCCGCTGCTCGACGCAGCCTGGCTCTCGATCCGCCTCGGCTTCGTCTCGGCCACCCTGGCGACGATCCTAGGAACGCTGGCGGCGCTCGCGCTGGCGCGCCATGGCCGCTTCATCGGACGCACGATGTTCTCCGGCATGGTGCTGGCGCCGCTCGTCATGCCCGAGGTGGTGACGGGCCTGTCGCTGCTGTTGCTCTTCGTCGCCGCCGATGTCGAGCGCGGCTTCTGGACCGTGACGATCGCCCACGCGACCTTCAGCCTCGGCTTTGCCTGCATCGTCGTGCAGTCGCGGCTCGTCGGCTTCGACCGCTCGCTGGAAGAGGCAGCTCAGGATTTGGGGGCCACGCCCTTCGTCACCTTCTGGACCGTAACCTTGCCGCTGATCTGGCCGGCGGTGGCGGCGGCCTGGATGCTGGCCTTCACGCTCTCGCTCGACGACCTCGTCATCGCAAGCTTCGCCACGGGGCCGGGCGCGACCACGCTGCCGATGCGGCTCTATTCGGCGGTCAAGCTCGGCGTCTCGCCGGAGATCAATGCCGCCTGCACGATCATGATCGGGGCGGTCGCCGTCGTCGTGATTGCCGCCTCGATCTTGCTGAAGCGCGAGCAATTGTCCGGCAGCTAAACGGTGGCTGAACGGCGCTCTCAAAGCCCGTTCAGCCACGCCATGCGAATGTCCGATCCGTGGCAGGGAGACCCCTGCCGGAACAGGACATGAGACCATGTTTGGCAATCGCGCCCGGATCGGTTTGGCAGCGCTCGCGCTCAGCGGCGCTATGCTTACAGCCTCGGCATTCGCCGGAGCAGGCGAGGCTCAGGCCTTCGGCGGCTATGAACGCTCCTACGATCGCCCGGCTTACGGCTATGGCTGGCGCCCGGCGCCGCCCGCCGTCCACGGCTTCTGGGGCCAGCGGCGCTGGCATCGTTATTCCGACGGTTATGGCATGCGGCCGCCTCCGCCGCGCTACGGCTATGGTTACGGCTGGCGGTAAGTGTCGCCACGTCGGTCGTGATCATGGGGCGGGCGTTGCCGGCTGGCAGCGCCCGCCTTCTTTTATTCCGGGGCGTCGAGCAGTTGTGACACGGCTCGTTCCAGCGCATCGAGCTCGGGGCCTGCCGTGTTGAGCAGGAGGTCGATGTCGACGCCGTCATAGGCATGGCGCAGCACATTGCCGATGCCTGCGATGCGTTTCCAGGGGATGTCCGGATAGGCCGCCCGCCGATCTTCGGGGATATGGCGGCTCGCTTCGCTGATGATCTCGAAGAAGCGCTCAAGCGCGGCACGCAGGACCGGGTCGTGCCTGATCCGGGTGTCGGAAGCTTCGGCGCGAAGGCTGCGGATATGCGCGATCGCATCCTTCATATGCGCGATGCGATCGCGGAACGTCACCGCCATCAGAACAGCTCGACGGTCTCGTTTCGTATGGCTTCCGCCAGCCGCTCGGACAGGCTGCGGCGCATTGTGATCTGGACCGGCAAGCCGATCGCTTCCGACAGGTCCTGCTGGATACCGGCCAGATCGATGAGAGAGAAGCCGGGATCGTCGACCTCGATCATCAGGTCGACATCGCTGTCCTGCCGGGCATCGCCGCGTGCCCGAGAGCCGAACAGCGCCATGTGGCTGACGCCGCGCGCGCGCAAATCCGGCCGTATGGCCAGAATGCGCTGCTTCAATTGGTCTTGGTTCATCATGGCGAAGTGATCGGTTCAAGGGCCGAAACCCAGCTTATCACATCACTCCGCTGCCGTCCGCTGGGCGTAGCCGAGGCGCTGGTTGAGCTCTTCCAGCAGCTTTTCGGCGGCGTCTGCAATGACGGTGCCGGGCGGGAAGATCGCCGAGGCGCCGGCCTCGATCAGCGCGTCGAAATCCTGCGGCGGGATGACGCCGCCGACGACGATCATGATGTCGGGCCGGCCGGCCTTGGCGAGAGCGGCCTTCAATTCCGGCACCAGCGTGAGATGTCCGGCCGCGAGCGAGGAGACGCCAACGATATGGACGTCGTTCTCGACTGCCTGCCGCGCCGCCTCGTCTGGCGTCGCGAAGAGCGGGCCGATATCGACGTCGAAGCCGAGATCGGCGAAGGCCGAGGCGATGACCTTCTGGCCGCGATCATGCCCGTCCTGGCCCATCTTGGCGACGAGGATGCGCGGGCGGCGGCCATCCGCCTCCTCGAACGCCTCGCACATCAACTGGACGCGCGTCACGGCTGGGTTCATCTCGCCGACCTCCCGCTTGTAGACGCCCGAGATCGCCTTGATCTCGGCCCGGTGGCGCCCGAAGACCTGCTCCATCGCCATGGAAATCTCGCCGACGGTGGCCTTGGCCCGCGCCGCCTTGACCGCGAGGTCGAGCAGGTTGCCGTTGCCGGCGGCGCCGTTGGTCAGCGCGGTCAGCGCCGCCTGCACCTCGGTCTCGTTGCGCTCGGCCTTGAGGCGCCTGAGCTTGTCGAGCTGCTGGGCGCGCACCGCGGCATTGTCGACCTTGAGCACGTCGATCGTCGCCTCGTTGTCGGGCTTGTAGCAGTTGACGCCGATGATCTTCTGAAGGCCGCTGTCTATGCGGGCCTGCGTCTTGGCGGCGGCCTCCTCGATGCGCAGCTTCGGGATGCCGGCCTCAATCGCCTTGGCCATGCCGCCGAGCTTCTCGACCTCCTGGATATGGCCCCAGGCTTTCTCCGCCAGCTCCGCTGTCAGCCGCTCGACATAGTAAGAACCGCCCCAGGGATCGATGATCCGGGTGGTGCCGCTCTCCTGCTGCAGCAGGATCTGGGTGTTGCGGGCGATGCGGGCCGAGAAATCGGTCGGCAGCGCCAAAGCCTCGTCGAGCGCGTTGGTGTGCAGCGACTGGGTATGGCCTTGGGTCGCCGCCATCGCCTCGATCATCGTGCGCGGCACGTTGTTGAACACGTCCTGCGCCGTCAGCGACCAGCCCGAGGTCTGGCAATGGGTGCGCAAGGGGAGGGATTTCTCGTTCTGCGCGCCGAAATCCTTGACCAGCTTCGCCCAGATCAGCCGGGCGGCACGCATCTTGGCGACTTCCATGAAGAAGTTCATGCCGATCGCCCAGAAGAAGGACAGACGCGGCGCGAAGACGTCGACGGACAGGCCCGCCCGCTGGCCGGCGCGGATATATTCGACGCCGTCGGCCAATGTGTAGCCGAGCTCGAGGTCCTGCGTCGCCCCGGCCTCCTGCATGTGGTAGCCGGAGATCGAGATCGAGTTGAACTTCGGCATGTTGGCCGAGGTGAAGGCGAAGATGTCGCCGATGATCCGCATCGAGGGCGAGGGCGGGTAGATATAGGTGTTGCGGACCATGAACTCCTTGAGGATGTCGTTCTGGATGGTCCCTGAGAGCTTGGCCTGCGGCACGCCCTGTTCTTCCGCTGCGACGATATAGAGCGCCAGCACCGGCAGCACCGCGCCGTTCATCGTCATCGACACGCTCATCTGGTCGAGGGGGATGCCGGAGAACAGCGTGCGCATGTCGTAGATCGAGTCGATCGCGACGCCGGCCATGCCGACATCGCCGGCGACGCGCGGATGATCCGAATCGTAGCCGCGATGGGTCGCGAGATCGAAGGCGACCGAGAGGCCTTTCTGGCCGGCGGCGAGGTTGCGCCGGTAGAAGGCGTTGGAATCCTCCGCCGTCGAGAAGCCGGCATATTGCCGGATCGTCCAGGGCTGGTTGACATACATCGTCGGGTAGGGGCCACGCAGATAGGGCGCGATCCCCGGCAGCGTCTCGACGAAGGGCAGGCCGTCACGGTCGGCCGCCGTGTAGACCGGCTTGACCGTGATATCCTCGGGTGTCTGCCAGGCTTCGCCTGTGGGCAAGGCGCTAGCGGTGGGGCGAGCACCGGCCGCAAAGGCGAGCTTCGTGAAATCCGGGATCGCGGTCATGACTGGCTCCCGTCGGTCCTGTCCCACCAATGGTGGAAATGATGCACCGGTCCGTGGCCGTGGCCAACCACGATCTGATCGGCGGCGGCGATGGCGGCGGAGATATAGCTCTTGGCCTGACCGACTGCCTCCGGCAGCGCTAGTCCCTTGGCGAGATTGGCGGCAATGGCGGAGGAGAGCGTGCAGCCCGTGCCGTGCGTGTTGCGCGTCGCGAGGCGCGGCGCGTTGAAGCGCTGGCGCGCGCCACCTGCAAGCAACAGGAGGTCGCTGCTGATCTCGCCGGTACCGTGGCCGCCCTTGACCAGGACATTGGCCGCGCCGAGCGCTGCGAGCTTCTCGGCCTGATCGTCCATGGCCTCATCAGTCTCGGCCATGCTCGTGCCGAGCAGGGCTGCGGCTTCCGGCAGGTTCGGCGTGATCAGGGTCGCGAGCGGGAAGAGATGGGTGCGGATTGCCTCGACCGCCGCGCTTTCCAGCAGCCGCGCGCCGGAGGCCGCGATCATCACGGGATCGAGCACGACATTCTTCGCGCCATGGCGCTTCAGCCCGGCCGCGACGGTTTCGATCAGCTCTGTCGTCGCCAGCATGCCGATCTTGACCGCACCGACATCGAGATCCTCGAACACCGCATCCATCTGCTGGGCGACGAAATCGCGCGGCACGGCATGGATGGCGCTGACGCCCTTGGTGTTCTGCGCGGTCAGCGCGACGATGACGCTGGCGCCATAGACCTGATGCGCAGCAAAGGTCTTGAGATCGGCCTGGATACCGGCGCCGCCGCTCGAATCCGAACCGGCGATGGTGAGGGCGATGGCAGTCAAACTCTTAGTCTCCAGGTCAGGCGCTTGCGATGGCCTGCGCACGCGTGAGCGTCTCGACCACGTCGCAGCCCATATAGATGAACGTGGCGACGCCCGCCTTGCTCAGGGCTTCGCTCTCGGCCGGGCGGCCGGCGAGCCAGACCGTCGCACCAGCCTTGGCGAGCGCCTCGGTCACGGCCGGTCCCTCGGCGGCATAGGCCGCATCGGAGCCGCACAAGCAGGCGAGCTTCGCACCCGAGGCGCGGAAGGCGCCGATGAGCGCATCGAGATCGGTGGCGCCGTCCTTGGCGAAGCCGTCGCCGCTGGGAGCGGCAAGGCCGCCGGCCTCAAACAGGTTGCGGGCGAAGCCGGCGCGGGCGGTGAAATCGGCGATCGGGCCGAGCGTCGCCAGGAAGACGACAGGGCGCTGCGGCTGGGCATCGGCCTTGTCGCGCAAAGCCTCGAACGGTTCCGACAGCCGCAGCGAGGGCAGGGGATCGGCACGCAGGCCAGTGGCGGGCGCGGCCAGCGCATCGGCCCGGCCGGCGCCATCGACGAAGGAGCGGATGATCTCCCCCTGGTTGCGCTCGGCGAGGCTGCCTTGCACGCGCTTTCCGTCGAGCTTGACCGGCGCGATGGCGAGCACAGTCGCCGTCTCCTCGCGGATATTGGGGAATTCGCTGGTGCCGGTGATCGGCTCGCGGCGCGTCGCCACCGCCTTGGCGCGAGCGGTGCGCTGCTCGGCGAGCGTCTTCTGGAGATGGCGGTCGACCAGTGATGCGACGATGCCGCCGAGATCGCCGCTGCGTTGCCGTTCGATCTCCTGGAAGGCCTGCCAGCCCTGCTCACAGAGCGTCTGCGTCAGCGTCTCGAAGCCGCCGGCGCCAGCGGCGGGATCGGCGACGCGCCAGAGATTGCTCTCTTCGAGCAGGATGAGCTGGGTGTTGCGGGCGACGCGGCGCGCGAAGGCATCGGGCAAGCCGAGTGCGGCGGTGAAGGGCTGGACGGCGATCGAATCGGCGCCGCCGACCCCGGCCGCGAAGGCCGCGACGGTGCCGCGCAGCAGGTTGACGTTGGGATCGCGCCTGGTCAGCGAGCGCCAGGCGGTCTCGGCATGGATGCGGGCCGGCTTCGGCGTCAGGCCGCAGGCCTGCTGGATGCGGCTCCAGAGCAGGCGCGCGGCACGGAACTTCGCCACGGTCAGGAATTCGTCGGTATCCGCGACCAACGTGAAGGCCAGCGCATCGCGCGCCTCGGACAGGGGCAGGCCTTGCGCCTCGAGCGTACGCAGATAGGTGACAGCCGTGGCGAGCGCCGCGCCGAGCTCCTGCGCCTCGCTGGCGCCAGCCTCGTGATAGGGCCGGCTGTCGACCTCGATGAAGGGGCCGGTGAAGCCGCGCTCCTTCAGGGTGCGGATCGTTGCCGCGAGCCGGCGGCCGAGTTCCGGCCATGCGGCCACGAGCGAGCCGCGGCTGGCGAAGACGCCGATCGGATCGAGGCCGAACGAGACGGAGACCTCGCTTGCCGCATGGCCGCGCTTTTCGATCAGGGCGGCCAGCAGCAAGGCGTTGATGCGGCCTTGCGGGGCGGGGTCGAGACGCAGGCGAATGAGGTCCAGCATCACGCCCTGGAGCGCGGCATCGAGCGTCGTCACGTCGTCGGCGACAAGGCCGTAGCCGCGTGCCGCCAGTGCCCCGGCGAAGCTGATGGTGAGCGTGTCGGCGCCCCCCTCGAGATCGGCGAGAGCCAGCGTCTGCGCTGCGTCCGGTTGCGGATGGTCGAGCCGGGCGGCGACATGCCAGCGCCCTGTCTCGGCGCGCAGGGCGCGAGCGGGCGTAGCGGCGGCAGGATAGAGCGGCTCGATGCGGATGCCGTCGGCGGTACGGCCAACGAGCTTCTTCTCGAAATCGCCGCCCTTCAGGACCTTGTCGACCGCCGCGCGCCACGCGTCATGAGACGGCGCCGCGAAAGCGTCGAGATAGGGAAGGTCGGATGGGGCAGCCGAGTTCATGCGCGCCGATACTCCTCTTCCGCACAGTGTGCAGCCGTGGAGCGCTGATTGCCATGGGCGCGCGCGCACCGCCATCCCTACTTCGTCGCAAGGCGAGTGCGAGAATGCAAAAACGCCGCGGCGCCATCCTGAGACAGTGCCGCGGCGTTCGGATGGTTCGGCGAGCTTAGACGAACTGGCCGAGGCCCGGGATCGCGCCGACGATCGCGCCCATCGCGTCCTCACCGGCCTTCTCGCGGCCCACCGCGAACATCTCCTTCGAGACGCTCTGGATCTGGCCCATGGAAAGGCCGGCGCTCATGAGCTGGCCGCCGAGCGCCATCACGCCGCCACCGCCGCCCATCAGGCCGCCGATCGCGCCGAGCATGCCGCCCTTGGCGCCACCTTCGGCATCGGCCAGTTCCTGCGCGCCCGGCAAAGCCGCCATCAGCTGGCCGATCTCGGCGGCCGGGCCTTCCTTCTGCAGGAACGCGAGAATGATGCCGACGCCCTTGCGGGCGAGCTCTTCGTTGATGCCGGCGGCCGCAGCCACGCGCGTCAGCAGTTCTTCCATGGTTCCAAAACCCCTCGCCAAAACGGCTTCCGCACGAAGCCTTCGAAAAATAGTTTACATATTTACGATCTGATTTCCAACGGTCATTGGGCTTCCGCCTTCTGCGTCGTTTGGTTACACCCTTGCCGGACCGGCACGAAACCTCATGGGCGAATTTCAATGGCGAATGATGGCGCGATTCTGATCGGCAAGAGCGGCAAGCCTGAAAACCTCCTGCTCAAGCTCGCCAATCGCCATGGGCTGGTGACCGGGGCGACCGGCACCGGCAAGACCGTGACGCTGCAGGTGATGGCCGAAGGCTTCGCCCGCAATGGCGTCCCGGTCTTCGCGGCCGACATCAAGGGCGATCTCTCCGGCATCGTGGCGCCCGGCGATTCCAAGCCGCCCTTCGTCAACCGGGCCAAGGAGCTCGGCCTGAAATACGAGCCGGACCAGTTCACCACCGTGTTCTGGGACGTGTTCGGCGAGCAGGGCCACCCGGTCCGTGCCACCATCTCCGAGATGGGGCCGCTGCTGCTCGCCCGCCTGCTCGACCTCAACGACACGCAGGAGGGCGTGCTCAACATCGCCTTCCGCATCGCCGACGAGCAGAAGCTGCTGCTCCTCGACCTCAAGGACCTGCGCGCGATCCTGACCTTCATCGCCGAGAACGCGCAGGAACTGACCACCAAATACGGCAACGTCACCTCGGCGTCGGTCGGCACGATCCAGCGCGCGCTGCTCGTGCTGGAGAACCAGAAGGGCGATCTGTTCTTCGGCGAGCCGGCGCTCGACATCAACGACCTGATGAGGACGGATCGCGACGGCCGCGGCGTCGTCAATATCCTCGCTGCCGACAAGCTGATGAACAATCCGCGGCTTTACGCGACCTTCCTGCTCTGGCTGCTTTCGGAACTGTTCGAGCAGCTTCCGGAGGTCGGCGATCTCGACAAGCCCAAGCTCGTCTTCTTCTTCGACGAGGCGCATCTGCTGTTCAACGGCGCACCCAAGGCGCTGCTGACCGCGGTCGAGCAGGTCGTGCGCCTGATCCGTTCCAAGGGCGTCGGCGTCTATTTCGTGACGCAGAACCCGCTCGATATCCCCGATACGGTGCTGGCCCAGCTCGGCAACCGCGTCCAGCACGCGCTGCGCGCCTTCACGCCCCGTGACCAGAAGGCGGTACGCGCCGCGGCCGAGACCTTCCGCCAGAACCCGAAGATCAAGACCGAGGAAGCGATCAGCCAGCTCGCCGTCGGCGAGGCGCTGGTCTCGATGCTCGAGGGCAAGGGCTCACCCGAGATGGTCGAGCGCGCCCTGATCGCGCCGCCGATGGCGCAGGTCGGCCCCTGCTCGCCGCAGCAGCGCCAGCAGGCGATCAATGCATCGCCCGAGAAGGGCAAGTACGAGACCATGGTCGACCGCGAGTCGGCCTATGAAGAGCTGATGAAGCGCAAGAACCTCAACCCGGACGGTTCGCCGGTCGAGGCCTCGACGAATGGCGGGGGCGGCGGCATCCTCGACACGATCGGCGGCTGGCTCGGCGGCGGCGCTCCCCAGCAGCGTCCGAAGACCGGGCCGGGCTCGCGCGGCGGCGCGTTGCCGCAGAGCATGACCGAGAAGATCATCACCTCGGCGGCGCGGTCGGCTGCGACTTCGATCGGCCGGCAGGTCGGCACCGCGATCCTGCGCGGCATTCTGGGCTCGATGTCGGGAAAGCGGTAGAGCGCAGAACCCCGCCGTCTTTCCGGGGCTTCGCGCAGCGAAGAACCCGGAACCCATGAACACGACCTTTCCGTCATGGTCGGGCTTGTCCCGACCATCCACGTCTTCGCGGGACGAAGGCCGTGCTCAAGACGTGGATGCTCGCCACAAGGGCGAGCACGACGCTGACTGGAATAACCGAGTGGTCATGGGTTCCGGGCTCATGCTTGCGGCATGCTCCCGGAATGACGGCGCGTATGCTCGATGTGTCACGCCCCCGTGGCGAAATCGATGATCAACTTGATGTTCAGCACGATGATGATCGCGGCGATGATGGCAGCGGTCAGAGACAGCCAGCGCGGGGCGACGAGCGCGCCCATCTTCGCCTTTGACGCCGTGAACATCACCAGCGGCACCACCGCGAAGGGCAGTTGCAGGCTGAGCACGACCTGGCTCAGGATCAGGAGCTTCGCCGTCTGGCTCTCGCCATAGATCAGCGTCACGGCGATGGCCGGGACGATCGCGACGAGGCGCGTCATCAGCCGCCGCATCCAAGCCGGCAGCCGGATGCGCAGGAAGCCCTCCATCACGATCTGCCCGGCCATGGTCGCGGTCACCGTCGAATTCAGGCCACAGCAGAGCAGGGCGATGGCGAAGAGCGACGGCGCGATCGAAGCGCCGAGCAGGGGCTGCAGCAGCTCCTGCGCCCGGCCGAGCTCGGCGACATCGGTGTGCCCGGCCTTGTGGAAGGTCGCTGCGGCGAGGATCAGGATCGAGGCGTTGATGAAGAGCGCGAAGCAGAGCGCGAGGGTGGAGTCGATCGTCGCGAATTTCAGGGCCTCGCGCTTCTCCGGCAGAGTCTCGCCATAGGCGCGGGTCTGCACGATGCCGGAATGCAGGTAGAGGTTATGCGGCATCACCGTCGCGCCGATGATGCCGAGTGCGATGTAGAGCATGTTCGGGTTGGTCACGATCTCCGTCGTCGGCGCGAAGCCGCGGATGACCTCGCCCCAGTTCGGATCGGCCAGCGCGATCTGGATGCCGAAGCAGACCGCGATGACGCCGAGCAGGGTGATGATGAAGGCCTCGATCCAGCGAAAGCCGCGCGTCTGCAGCCAGAGGATGACGAAGACGTCGAAGGCGGTGATCAACACGCCGATTTCGAGCGGAACGCCGAAAAGCAGGTTGAGGCCGATCGCGGTGCCGATCACCTCGGCGAGATCGGTCGCGCAGATCGCGAGTTCGGCAAGCAGCCAGAGTGGCAAGGCCATGTAGCGCGGATAGGCGTCCCGGCAGGCCTGGGCGAGGTCGCGCCCGGTGGCGATGGCGAGCCGCGCGCAGAGCGACTGCAGGATGATCGCCATCAGGTTCGAGACCAGCGCGACGACGAGCAGCGTGTAGCCGTACTGGGCGCCGCCGGCGAGCGATGTCGCCCAGTTGCCGGGGTCCATATAGCCGACGGCAACGAGATAGCCCGGCCCGAAGAAGGCGAGGAACTTGCGCCAGTTCGAGGAGGTCGGCGTCACCTTGATAGTGCGAAAGACATCCGTCAGCGACGGCTCGCCCCGCGATCGAAGCCAGATCGACGAGGATTCCGGGGCGCCCTGCGACATGACGATACCTTGCTGCAACTGGATTGCAATAAGGGGTATCGGCTTGCAGCAGGTCTGTCAAATTAGTTGCGAACGATTGGCAACTAGAGGTGACTGAGAGGAGCGAGCCTGCCCGTCATGCGCGAATAGGAGCTGACGCCCGCACCTGGGCTTGCCATGATGACGTCATCTGAATCGCATCCGATGGCCGCCATGACCAAGCTTCCCGCCATTCTCGCCCGTCTCGACGATGGGCTCGACGCATCGCTCGATCGCCTCTCAACCTGGCTCGAAATCCCCTCGATCGGCACCGATCCGGCCTACAATGCACAGACCCGCGCTGCCGCCGAATGGCTGCGGGCCGATCTGGAAACGCTTGGCTTCAAGGCGGAACTGCGCGAGACCGGCGGGCACCCCGTCGTCCTCGCCCATCGCCCCAAGCCCGGCGCGCCGCATGCGCTATTCTACGGCCATTACGACGTCCAGCCGGTCGATCCCGTCAGCCTCTGGGACACCGATCCGTTCAAGCCAGTGGTCCGCGAGCTGGAGCCCGGCCGCAAGATCATCTCGGCGCGTGGCGCCTGCGACGACAAGGGCCAGGTGATGACCTTCATCGAGGCCGTGCGCGCGACGCTGGCCGAGACCGGCGACCTGCCGATCGGACTGACCATCCTCGTCGAGGGCGAGGAGGAGTCCGGTTCCGTCAACCTACCGGGCTATATCAAGGCCAATGCGGCCGAGCTGAAGGCGGATTACGCGCTGGTCTGCGACACCGGCATGTGGGACCGCGAGACGCCGCTGATCACCTCGACCCTGCGTGGCATGGTCTATCAGGAGGTGACGCTGACGGCCGCCGACCGCGACCTGCATTCCGGCCTTTTCGGCGGCGCCGCAGCCAACCCGATCCATCTCCTCGCGCGCATCCTCGGCGAGATCCACGACGAGACCGGCCGCATCACGATCCCCGGCTTCTATGAGGGCGTGCACGAGCCGACCAACGCCCAGAAGGCGGAATGGGCCGACCTGAACCTGACGGAGAAGGAATTCCTCGGCCAGGTGGGCTTGAAGCATTCCATCGGCGAGAAGGGCCGGATGCTGATCGAGCAGATCCAGTCGCGCCCGACCTGTGACGTCAACGGCATCTGGGGCGGCTATACCGGCGAGGGCAGCAAGACGGTCATTCCGGGCCAAGCCTCGGCAAAGGTTTCCTTCCGCCTCGTCGGCGACCAGGACCCGGCGAAGATCGCCGCTGCCTTCCACCAGTTCATCCGCGAGCGCCTGCCCGATGACGTGACCGCCGAATTCATCAGCCATTCCGGCTCGCCGGCGCTGGCGGTGCCAGTGGATTCGCCGGTGTTGCAGAAGGCGCGCGTCGCGCTCGCCGATGAATGGGGCGGGCGTGTCGTCTCGATCGGCAGCGGCGGCTCGATCCCCGTCGGCGGCGATTTCAAGCGCACGCTCGGCATCGATACGCTCTTCGTCGGCTTCGGCCTCGATGACGACCGGGTCCATTCGCCCAACGAGAAATACGACCTGTCCTCCTTCCACAAGGGCCAGCGTTCCTGGGCCCGCATCCTGCAGGCTCTCGGTTCATGAGATCGGTTTGCGTCTTCTGCGGTTCCAATCCCGGCAATGATCCGGTCTATGCGGCGGGCGCCCGCGCCATGGGCGCCGAGATCGCCCGGCGCGGCCTGACGCTGGTCTATGGCGGCGGTGCGGTCGGCCTGATGGGCATCGTCGCCAATGCGGCGATGGAGGCCGGCGGGCAGGTGCACGGCGTCATTCCCCAGGCGCTGAAGGACAAGGAAGTCGGCCATGTCGGGCTGACCCGGCTCGAGGTCGTCGACACCATGCACACCCGCAAGGCGCGCATGGCCGAGCTCTCGGACGGCTTCATCGCCATGCCCGGCGGGATCGGCACCTTCGAGGAATTGTTCGAGATCTGGACCTGGGGCCAGCTTGGCATCCACGCCAAGCCGCTCGGCCTGCTCAATGTCGCCGGATTCTACGATCCGCTAGCGACCTTCCTCGACCGCACCGTCGAGGCCGGTTTCCTGAAGCAGAGCCACCGGGCGATGGCAATGACCGATACCGAGCCGGCGACCTTGCTCGATCGGATGCAGAACTATGTCCCGGCCGCGACCTACAAGTGGATCGAGAAGGAGCAGGCCTGATTTTCGGTCTGCCACCCCTCAGGATTGTAGGAATTTTATCCTTGACATCGTGGCGCTGATCCGGTAGAGATCAGGAACGCTCACGAAATCTGCCCGAACGAAGCCGCCGCGCTCTCCAGCCGGCGGCTTTTTCGTGCCTGTCATCGGGAAGGACGCGATGGCCGAAGAGAACGAGATGACGTCGCAACCGGCTGCCGAGCCCAAGTCGAAACGGAAGGCGGTCTCACGCAAGGCGGTGGTGGGGCAGCTCTGGCGCGCTGCCAAACGCCAGATCGATACCCATGAGGAGCACCTCGCCGACCTGCCGAAAGGCGCGACCGCGAGCGAGGCCGACGCCAAGGCGCTCGCCGTGCTCGCCCGCACCGTGCGCGAGCTGGTCGCGATCGAGGAGCCCCCGGCAGCACGGAAGGACAAGCGCTCGGATGACCCTTCCGCTGCCGACGATCTGCGACATGTCGCACTGCTCCGTCAGGATCTTGCTCGACGTCTTGAGGCCCTTGCCGCTCAGGACGCGGGTGAGGATTCTCAAGAAGCTGATGCCGACGGCGACGGCGGATGACGTCGAGCTCATTCGCAGCACCTGGGAGATCTGGGCACGCCCCGATCAATTGCCGCCAGAGCCGCTGAAGCCGATCTGGCTGGTCCTGGGCGGACGCGGCGCCGGCAAGACCCGCACCGGCGCCGAATGGGTCAAGGGCATGGCGCTGGGCCATCCGCCCTTCACGGATCTGCCAACGGAACGGATCGCCCTCGTCGGAGAAACCCAGGCGCAGGTTCGCGACGTGATGATCGAGGGCGTCTCCGGATTGCTCTCGATCCATAACCGCTGGGAGCGCCCGATCTGGCAGCCTTCGCTGCGCCGCCTGCAATGGACGAACGGCGCGATCGCGCAGGTCTTCACCGCCGAAGACCCGGAAGGGCTGCGTGGTCCGCAATTCGGTGCCGCCTGGTCCGACGAACTGGCCAAGTGGCCGAACCTTGGGGAGTGCTGGGATATGCTGCAATTCGGCCTGCGCCTTGGCGACCATCCCCGCCAGGTTGTGACAACGACGCCGCGTCCGCTGCCCTTGGTGAAGCGCCTGCTGGTCGAGCCGCATGTCGCGGTGAGCCGGGCGCGCACGCAGGACAACCGCTACAACCTCGCCGCCGAGTTCGTCCGTACTGTCACGCAGACCTATGGCGGGACGCGGCTCGGCCGGCAGGAGCTCGACGGCGAGATCGTCGAGGAGAGCCCGGACGCGCTCTGGACACGAGCCATGATCGAGGCTGCCCGCGAGCGCGAGAAGCCGGCGCTGGCCCGGATCGCGGTCGCGGTCGATCCGCCCGCCACCTCGTCGCACCGGGCGGACCGTTGCGGACTCGTCGTCGCCGGCGTCGACCATGACGGCATCGGCCATGTGCTGGAGGACGCGACATTGGCCGGCGCGCGGCCGCAGGAGTGGGCGGAGAGGGCGGTCGCGCCCTATCGTCGCCATGAGGCGGACGCGCTGGTGGTCGAGGTCAACCAGGGCGGCGAGATGGTAGAGAGCGTCATCCGTGAGGTCGATGCCGGCGTGCCCGTGGTCTCCGTGCGGGCGACACGCGGCAAGTACCTCCGCGCCGAGCCGGTCGCGGCGCTCTACGCGCAAGGCCGGGTGCGCCACGCCGGGGTCTTCCCCGCGCTCGAAGACGAGATGTGTGCCTTCGGACCGCGTGGCCTCGAAACCGGCCGCTCGCCGGACAGGCTCGATGCACTGGTCTGGGCGCTGACCCATCTGATGCTCGCGCCGAAGGCCCGGCCGCGGGTGAGGGGAATATAAAAAGACCCACTTCAACAGGTTGAAGTGGGTCAGTTGTTTTGGGAAGGAGAGAGTGAAGCTGCTTCACTATTCCTTAACCGGCGCATTGAATGATCCTTTAACCAAGCCGATTGCGTGCAGGCAGTCCGCTTTGTTGAAGTATCCCTCGCCAGAGTTCGCGATCTTCAAGTTGTTGGCAGCGTAGAGAGTCCAGCGCCACTGCCGATTGGCATCTTGGTACAGGTAATAGAACATGGTGACTCCATCTGAGGGAACTTTCGAAAAGTTCCTAGTTGAGTACCGATATGAAGGGCAGACGTGGGCTATTGAACTGCCAGCGCGCAACTGGAATGATGCTCATGCTCGCGTAAAGGCGCTCGCATGGGCTCGTTGCGAAGGGCAGATCGCCGCGAAGCTCTACATACCAGCGGGCAGTACTTTTCGCAAAATCTGGCGAATCATCACCGCCCGACTTTAGGTTATCCGGCTGCTGATCGGCCGCAAGCCTCAAATCGAAACATTCTGTGGACAAGCTGCGAACATCGTTCGCGGCTTGTTTTTGTTTTGATCCCATTCCTGGATTGAAAAATGAAACTAATCAATAGGTTATTGAGCCTGCGCGGCCGAGCCGCGCCGGGCCAGAAGCGCTCGCGCGTCGGGCCGCTGATCGCGCTGCACGAGGCGGGGCGCGCCGTCTGGACGCCCCGCGACTATGTCGCGCTCTCGCGGGAGGGCTATGAGCGCAATCCGGTCGTGCATCGCTGCATCCGCCTGATCGCGGAGGCGGCGGCACAGACGCCGCTTGTCGCCAAGGTCGGTTCGCGCGAGGTGCCGGAGCATCCGGCGCTGGCCCTGATCGAGCGGCCCAATCCGCGCCAGGGCGGCATTGCCTTCCGCGAGATGCTGGTCGGCCACCTCATGGTCGCCGGCAATGCCTACGTCGAGGCGGTGAGTGCCGGCCGCGAGCCGCGTGAACTCTATGCGCTGCGGCCCGACCGGATGCGCGTCGTACCCGGCCGCGACGGCTGGCCGGAGGCTTATGACTACACGGTCGGCGGCGACACGGTGCGCTTCCGGCAGGACGAGGGCGGCCTGCCGCCGATCCTGCACCTGACGCTGTTCCACCCCGTCGACGATCATTACGGCCTGTCGCCGATCGAGCCAGCGGCGGTGTCGCTCGACATCCACAATGCCGCCGGCAGCTGGCACAAGGCCCTGCTCGATAATGCCGCGCGCCCCTCCGGCGCCCTGGTCTATGACGGGCCGGAAGGCGCCACGCTGACCGAAGCGCAGTTCGAACGCCTCAAGCAGGAGCTGGAGGATTCCTTCCAGGGCGCCCGCAATGCCGGCCGGCCGCTGTTGCTCGAAGGCGGGCTCGATTGGAAGCCGCTCTCGCTGACGCCGGCTGAGCTGGATTTCGTCGCGGCCAAGGGCGTTGCGGCCCGCGAGATCGCGCTCGCTTTTGGTGTGCCGCCGCTGCTGCTCGGCCTGCCCGGCGACAACACCCACGCCAATTTCGCCGAGGCCAATCGCGCGCTCTGGCGCCAGACCGTCATCCCGCTGGTGCGCCGCACGGCGCAGTCGTTGGCGCAATGGCTTGGGCCGGCCTTCGGCGACGAACTCGTGCTGGAGCCCGATCTCGATGCCATCGAGGCGCTGGCCGACGAGCGGGAATCGCTTTGGCGCCGGCTCGGTGCTGCGACCTTCCTCGACGAGGACGAGAAGCGCGAGGCGGTCGGCTACGGCCGTCGCGCCTCCGGGAAGGAGGCCTCATGAACATGCTCGAACAGGTCGTCGCGGCCTTCGTCGGCCGCGCCGATGTCGGCCATCTCGGCCTGTTGCTCTGGGCGGCGAGTGCCTCGGGGCTGGCCTGGCTCGTCCTGCGCGAGCTGACCGCCGCCAATCGTCGCTTCGATGATTTCGTCCGCGAACTCAATCGCTTCAACGCACGCCACGAGGGGGATCCGTCATGAAAGGCAGGAACGGCGCGGCCAAGCCGCCGCCCAAGGCTCCCGCGCCTGCCCGCTCGGGCAGGGCGTCACGCCGCGGCGCGCCCGTCGAGACCTTCAGCCGCTTCGTCTGCCAGCTCGCCAAACTCGAGGGCGAACGGACGAAAGGTGGCGGGGACGGCGCGGAGGGCGAGCGATGATGCCACGCAGTCCGGCCCGCGCCTCGCTCGAATCCAAGCTGCTGCCGCTCCAGCCGGCCCGGATCGGTCTGGACGGCGTTTTCGAAGGCTATGCCAGCCTCTTCCGCATCCCCGATCTCGGCAAGGACATCGTCGAGCCCGGCGCCTTCCGCGAGAGCCTGCAAAGGCGCGGGCCGGCCGGCGTGAAAATGCTCTGGCAGCATGACCCGGCCGAGCCGATCGGCCGCTGGTCGAGCCTGACCGAGGATAGCCGTGGCCTGTTCGTGCGCGGCCGGTTGTCGCTCGCCGTCGCCCGTGCCCGCGAACTCCACGCGCTGATGCGCGACGGCGCGATCGACGGGCTCTCGATCGGCTTTCGCCACGAAAAGGCCCGCACCGAGCCGCGAACCGGCCTGCGCCGGCTCGAACGCATCGATCTCTGGGAGGTCTCGATCGTGACCTTCCCGATGCTGCCGCAGGCCCGGATCGCCGCTGTGAAGGCGATCAGGCCCTCCGCCTTCATCTGACCCATCACCCCCGAGGAGAGACCATGAGCCATCTCAACACCGTGCCCGAGACCAAGGCCGCAGGCGCCGATCTCGCATTGGCTTTCGAGGACCTGCGCTACACGCTGGAGAACTACCGCGCCACCAACGAGGAGCGCCTCGCCGGCCTGGAGGCGCGCCAGAACGTCGATCCGCTGACCGAGGAGAAGCTCGTCCGCATGGACGCTGCGCTCGACGACACCATGCGCCGTATCGACCGGCTGACGCTGGAGCGCTCCCGCCCGGCACTCGGCCAGGACGGCCCGCGCGATCCGCTGACGGCGGAGCACAAGGCGGCTTTCGGCGCTTACGTTCGTACCGGCGAGGCCGGCGGCCTGAAGCGGCTGGAGGCCAAGGCGCTCTCCGCCGGCTCCGGCCCGGATGGCGGCTATCTCGCGCCGGCGACCGTCGAGGGCGAAATCCTGCGCCGCCTGGCCACTGTCTCGCCGATCCGCGCGCTCGCCACGGTCCGCACCATCTCGTCGGGCACCTACAAGAAGGCGTTCTCGACGACTGGTCCGGCTTCCGGCTGGGTGGCCGAGACGGCGGCGCGGCCGCAAGGCGCCTCGCCGACCCTGGCGGAGCTGTCGTTCCCCGCCATGGAACTCTACGCCATGCCGGCCGCGACGCAGACCCTGCTCGACGACGCCATCGTCGATATCGACCAGTGGATCGCCGAGGAGGTCGAGAGCGCCTTCGCCGAGCAGGAGGGCGCGGCCTTCGTCAATGGCGACGGCGTCGACAAGCCCAAGGGCTTCCTGGCCTATCCGACGGTGGCCGAGGCCAGCTGGAGTTGGGGCAATATCGGCGCGCTCAATACCGGCGTGGCCGGAGCCTTTCCGGCCTCGAACCCCTCCGACGTGCTCGTCGACCTCGTCTATGCGCTGAAGGCAGGCTTCCGCCAGAACGCCTCCTTCGTGATGAACCGCAAGACGCAAGCAACCGTCCGCAAGTTCAAGGACTCGACCGGTAATTATCTCTGGCAGCCGCCCGCTTCGGCCGGCGCTCCGGCGACGCTGCTCGGTTTCCCGCTGGTCGAGGCGGAGGACATGCCGAACATCGCCAACAACGCGGTCTCGATCGCCTTCGGCGATTTCCGGCGCGGCTATCTCGTCGTCGACCGGGCCGGCGTGCGCATCCTGCGCGATCCCTATTCCGCCAAGCCCTATGTGCTGTTCTACACGACCAAGCGCGTCGGCGGCGGCGTCCAGGACTTCGCGGCGATCAAGGGGCTGAAGTTCGCGGTCTGAGCCTTTGGCCGCGCGGTCTCCGTCATGGTCGGGCTTGTCCCGACCATCTACGTGTTCGCTGGTCGAAGGTCGCGTTCAAGACGTGGATGCTCGCCACAAGGGCGAGCATGACGGCCCGGTCCGCGGAACAATCAGCGCGAGAACCACCAGCTGAAGGCGGCGCGCGGCTCGGCTGCCTGCTCCGGCGGCGCTTCGCTGCCGAGCGCACGTAGCCGCGCGGTGCCTTCGGCGATCCAGCCGCGATAATCGCTGACCGGGGTGATCGCGGTGAAGCCGCCGCAGATCCGGCGCGCCTGCGTTTTCAGCGGCCCGCTGGACCAGCTGACGATGCCGACGAGGTCGCGCGAGCGGGTCCCGCTGCCGCGCAGCACAGGTCCGCCGGAATCGCCGCGGCAGGCGCCGGCTCCCGGCGTCTCGCCGCGGTTCTCGGCGTCGACCGCGACCTTGACGGTGTTCTGCGTAGTGTAGTTGCCGGCATTGACCAGCTGCGTCTCGCGCAGGCGTCGGGCCGTGCGCTTGTTGTTCTCCGCCGACAGCCCGTAGCCCGCCATGGTGATGGTCTCGCCCTGCCAGAGCCCGCTGCCGAGTGTCAAAGGCTCGATGTCACGCGGCAGCGGCTGCGCCAGGCGCAGCAGGGCGAGGTCGGTGCCGGGTTGGGTGCGGGGCGTCGTCCCCGGCACGAAGCTCGGATGCGGCAGGACCGCGACCACCATCTGGCGGCGGGCACGGAAGCGGGTGTCTAGACTGACGACGCTGATTGAGCCGCCGCCCATCAGGCAATGCGCCGCGGTGAGCACGATCTCGGGCGCGATCACCGCTCCCGTGCAGAGTTCGCCGCGGCTCGTCTCGACGCGGACGGTCGAGGCGCGGGCGCCGAGCGCATCGCGCGAATCGACGCCGCCGACCACGGCGAGCGCCGGCTGAGCGGCGGCGATGGCCAGGAAACATGCAGGGGCAAACGACGAGCGAAAGATCATGAAACGAACCAATGGACCGGCCGACCAATCTAGGCTGTGGCGCGATACAGTCCAGCCCTTCCGTCAGCGGCCGCGTGTCCAGCGGGCGCTTTCGCCCCATTTCGACAGGGTGGAATCGATCCAGCCGCGCTGCGGCGCGACCAGAACGCCCTGGCTGAGCAGTCCGCATTGGCGCCCGGAGGGGCCGGTCGACCAGCTCGTGACCGCGACGATGCCGTCATCGCCGAAGATCGGCCCGCCGGAATCGCCTTGGCAGGCGCCGGCGCCCGGTCGCTTGCCGCCACCGGCGTCGTCGGCTGCCCAGAGCAGGATGCGGCCGGGGCCATAAGGCTCGACCGTGGTCAGTGCCGCCGAACGATAGGTGCCCGTGCTGCGAGCTTCGCCCTCGCGGGAGACGCCGTAACCGGCGAGCGTGACGCTGCTGCCGGCGCGCGGCAGCGAGCCGTCGACGAGCCCGGCCGCGCTGAACCGGCCGGGCAGGGGCTCCGCCAGGCGGACCAGCGCGAGGTCGATCGTGCGGCGGCGGCTGCGGATCGCGCCGGCATCGAATTCCGGATGCATCGCGACCGCTGACGGCACGACGAGGACGGGCTCTCCGCCCTCCCGCCAGTGAACCCGGAGTTCGGTGCCGCCGGCAGCGCAATGGGCGGCGGTCAGGATGGCGCGTGCCGACAGGACGATGCCGGTGCAGACCCCGCCGCGGGCGTTGAGCACCATCAGCGTCGAGCCGGCAGCAGGTCCGCCCTCCTGCCCGGCCACGACGGCCCGCGCCGGCAGGCTCCCGAAGCTTCCGAAAGCGCAGGCGAGGCCGATGGCGGCGATTCCGTTGGCGATGTGCATCGGGAGCTCCTCTCCGAGAGGGCGCTCAATAGCGCGCCCGGCGCCGCAGATGAACCCTTTCGACTGCGGCTTCGCGGTCGAGCCCATGAAATCCAACGAATGAAGGGAGCGCCTATGACGCCGCTCGCCCTGGGCCCGCCGGTGATGGAGCCGGTGACGCTCACTGAAGCTCGCCAGTTCCTGCGCCTCGATCAGACCGATGAGGACAGTTTACTTGCCACTCTGATCACGGCCGCAAGACTGATGATCGAGGCGGCATCGGGACGCTGTCTGATCGAGCAGCCCTGGCGCATCGTGCTCGATCGCTGGCCGGCGGGTGGCGTGATCCGCCTGCCGCTCTCGCCGCTGCTGCGGATCGACGCGGCGCGCGTCTACGACGTGCTCGGCATGGCGCAGGCTGTCGCGAACGCTTCGCTGACCGTCGACAAGGCTGCCGATCCGCCGGTCATCCGTCTGACGGGCGAGGTGCCGGAGATCGGCCGCACCCATGGCGCGATCGAGATCGATATCGCCGTTGGCTTCGGGGCAACGGCTGCGGCCGTGCCGGCGCCGCTGCGGCAGGCCGTGCTGCGCCTTGCCGCCCGCTGGTTCGAGCAGCGCGGCGACGTCGCCGGGCGCGACGCACAGGCATTGCCGGTCGCCATTGCCGCGCTGGTCGCGCCGTTTCGCCGCGGGAGGCTCTGAGCATGGCCCAGGAACCTGCTGCCATCGGCCGGATGCGGCGCCGAATCGTGCTCGAGGCGCCGGTCGCCGCGACAGACGGACTGGGTGGCACGACGCGGGTGTTCGAGACCGTCGCTGCGCTCTGGGCTCAGATCGAGTGGCTTTCCGGCACCGAGGTCTGGCGTCAGGGCAGGCCGGAGCAGTCGCGCAACTATCGCATCACGATGCGCTGGCGCGGTGACGTCGATGCGGGCAGGCGCCTGCGCGACGGAGATCGCCTGTTCGACATCCGCTCCGCCGCAGATCCCGATGGCGCACGCCGCCGGCTGATCTGTCTGGTCGAGGAGGTGACGCCATGAGCGATGCCATCCTGGCCCTTCGTGCGGCCGTACAGGCGCGCCTCGTCGCGAATGCAGCTTTGACCACGCTGATTGGCCCCGACCGCATCTTCGATGAGGCGCCACGCGCGGCGCGCGGGATCTATGTCGTTCATGGCGAGGTTGAGGCGCGCGACTGGTCGACCGGCAGCGACCGGGGCTGCGAGCAGGAGTTCGCGCTCGTCGTCTGGGCCGCGCAAAGCGGCTCGTCGCGCCAGGCGCTGGAAGCCGCCGGCCTGATCGTCACAGCGCTCGATCAGGTCGGCCTCACTGTGGACGGGCACGCGCTCATCAATCTGCGTTGGCTGTCGAGCCGGCTCGCCCGCGAGACCCGCAACGGGTTGCCTCAGGTGACGATCCGCTTCCGCGCCGCCATCGAAACGCTCTAGCTCATAAAGGAGAAGCCGCATGGCGGCACAGAAGGGCAAGGACCTGCTGCTCAAGGCGGGGGATGGTGCCGGCGGCTTCGTCACGGTCGCCGGCCTGAGGGCGCGGCAGATCGCGTTCAACGCCGAGACCGTCGACGTGACGCATTCGGAATCGGTCGGGCGCTGGCGCGAATTGTTGGCGGGAGCCGGCGTGCGCCGCGCCAGCATCAGTGGTGCCGGCATCTTCAAGGACGAGGCGTCGGATGCACTCGTCCGCCAGACGTTTTTCGACGGGACGATCCGCGACTGGCAGATCGTCGTGCCGGATTTCGGCACGATCTCGGGGGCGTTCCAGCTCACGGGCCTGGAGTATCGCGGCGACCATGCCGGAGAGGTCACCTTCGACCTGTCGCTGGAATCCGCCGGGCTTCTGGCCTTCGCGGCGCTCTGAGGGGACAGCCATGGTCAATCGTCATCGCGGCGAGACCGCGCTCGTGGTCGCCGGTGAAACCCTGCCGATGCGCCTGACGCTCGGCGCGCTTGCTGAGCTCGAACATGCCTTCGCCGTCGATAGCCTCCCCGCGCTGGGCGAGCGCTTCGTCGAAGGCAGGCTCTCCGCCCGCGACATCATCCGCATCATCGCTGCCGGCCTCCGCGGAGCGGGCCAGGCGATCCGCGACGAGGATGTCGCGGAGCTCTCCTTCGATGGCGGCCTGAATGGTGCCATCAAGGCGGCGATTGCATTGCTCGAGGCGACCTTCGGCGAGGGTGGTGACGCAGCCCGCCCTCCGCAGCCGCCGGCGTAGGCGCGCCGGCGGGTTTTCCCTGGGATGAGGTGATGGCCTTCGGGCTCGGCCGGCTGGCCTGGCCGCCTGATCGCTTCTGGGCGGCGACGCCGCGCGAGATCGCAGCGGCGTTACGGGCTCATCAGGACCGTTCCCGAGGCTCCGCGCCGGAACGTCCGGCGCTCGCTGCTCTGATGGCTGTCTTCCCCGATGCCTGAGGCGGCAATTCCAACCAATCTATCGAGGAGATGGCCATGACGGATGACGATGGTTTGGAGTCGGGGGGACGCCTCTCGGACCTCAAGACGATGGACCGGCTGACCCAGTCACTGAGCCGCTCTTCGGAAAGCTTCGGCAAGTCGATCGTCGGCGCCTTCTCGCGCGGCGTCGTCGAGGGCAAGCGCTTCGAGGATGTGCTGCGCAGCGTCGGCCGCTCGATGACCGATAGCCTGCTCAAGACGGCGCTGAAACCGCTGCAGACCGGTCTGTCGAGCCTGCTCGGGAGCAGCATCAAGGGTCTGACCGGCCTGTTCGGAGGCATCGGCTTCGGAGGCTCGGGCGGCAGCATTCCGGTCGCGCCCTTCGCCGAAGGCGGCATCGTCGCCTCGCCGTCCTATTTCCCGACCGGGCGGGGGCTCGGCTTGATGGGTGAGCGCGGCGCCGAGGCGATCATGCCGCTCGCCCGCGGTCCCGACGGGCGCCTCGGCGTGCGCGCCGGCAGCGGACAGAGCCGGCCGCTCAATGTCGTCGTGCAGGTCTCGACCCCCGATGCCGACAGCTTCCGTCGCTCGGAGGCACAGGTCTCCGCGGCGATCGCCCGCGCGGTCGCGCGTGGGCGGCGCGCTCTTTGAGGGAGGGGCGGATGCCGGATTTCCATGAGGTTCGCTTCCCGCTCGATGTCGCACGCGGCGCGCGCGGTGGGCCGGAGCGCCAGACCCAGATCGTGACGCTCGCCTCCGGGCGGGAGGTGCGCAACAGCCGCTGGGTGCATTCGCGCCGCCGCTACGATGCCGGGCTCGGCATCCGCAATCTCGATGCGCTGGCAGCGGTGGTGAGCTTCTTCGAGGAGCGTCGCGGCCGGCTCTATGGCTTTCGCTGGCATGACCAGCTTGACTGGAAGAGCTGCCGGCCCTCGCAGCAGCCGGCTGCGACCGACCAGGTCATCGGGGTCGGCGATGGCGTCGCGACCGGCTTCCAACTCTGCAAGGCCTATGGGACGGGTGCGTCCGCCTATAGCCGCGAGATCACCAAGCCCTGCGCCGGCACGGTCCGGGTCGCCATGGATGGCGTCGAGCTGGCTGGTGGTGCCTTCTCCTGCAACCTGTCGACTGGGCGGATCTCCTTCGCCGCCGGCTCGATCCCGCCGCCGGCCGCCGTCGTGACCGCTGGCTTCTCCTTCGACGTGCCTGTCCGCTTCGATACCGATGCGATCGAGGTCGATCTCTCCGCCTTTGCGGCCGGCGAGATCCCGCGCGTCCCCGTGATCGAGATCATTCCCTGAGGTCTGCCCATGCGCGACATTCCATCCGGTCTCGCCGCCCATATCGCGGCGGCTGCGACCACGCTTTGCCATTGCTGGAGCCTGACGCGCCGTGACGGGCTCGTGCTCGGCTTTACCGACCATGATCGCAAGCTGTCCTTCGACGGCGTCGACTTTGCCGCGACGGCCGGGCTCGAAGCGGCGGAAAGCGCGGCGGAGCTCGGCTTCGCCATCGGCGGCGGCGAGGTCGCCGGCGCCTTCGCCGCCCTCGGCCTGAACGAGGCCGATCTGGCGCGCGGGCTCTACGACGATGCGCGCGTGCGCGTCTGGCTGGTCAATTGGGCCGATCCCGGTCAGAGGGTTCTGCTGGAGGAGGGTTTCGTCGGCGAGATCAAGCGCGGCGAGACGCGCTTTACCGCCGAGATCCGTAGCTTTGCCAAGGCTTTCGACGAGGAGCGCGGACGGCTCTACATGCGCTCCTGTTCGGCCGATCTCGGCGATGCGCGTTGTGGTCTGTCGTTGGTCGCAGCGGAGGCCGAGGTCGTCGAGAGCGATGGCCGGCTCTCGCTCGCGGTCGAGGGATTGGCCTCCTATGCGGATGGCCACTTCACCGGTGGCCGGCTGGTCTTCACCGGCGGTGCCAACGCAGGCTTCGCCACCGAGGTGAAGCGGCACGGCCGCGAGGGCGTGCAGGCACTGTTCCAGCTCTGGCAGGCGCCGGCTGCGCCGATCGCCCTGGGCGACGGATTCAGGGTCACGCCGGGTTGCGACAAGAGCTTCGCGACCTGTCGCGCCAAATTCGGCAACGGCGTCAATTTCCGCGGCTTCCCGCATATGCCGACGACGGATTTCATCATCGGTGGCGTCCGCCCCGGCGATGGTGCGCTCGACGGCGGGAGCCTGTTCCGATGAGGCGCGACGAGATCGTCGACGCCGCGCGGCTCTGGCTGGGCACGCCCTATCATCATCAGGCCTCGCTGCGCGGCGTCGGCTGCGATTGCCTCGGACTGGTGCGCGGCGTCTGGCGCGATCTCTGTGGTGACGAGCCGGAAGCGCCGCCGCCCTATTCGCCGAGCTGGGCCGAAAGCCTGCGGCAGGAGACTCTCGCCTTGGCTGCCGAGCGCCACCTGCAGCCGCTCGCCCTCGCGGAAGTGCGGCCGGGCGATGTGCTGCTCTTCCGCTGGCGCGAGCACCTGCCGGCCAAACACTGCGCGATTCTCACGGGCCCGGACCGCCTCATCCATGCCCATGACGGCGCGGCCGTCGCCGAGGTCGCCTTCACGCCCTGGTGGCGGCGCCATCTCAGCCACGCCTTTTCCTTCCCCGGAGTGACCGACTGATGGCGACGCTTCTTCTCCAGGTTGCCGGCGCCGCGCTCGGGTCTGCCCTTGGCGGGCCGGTCGGCGGCGTCATCGGCCAGGCTTTGGGTGGGCTTGCCGGCGCCAGCATCGATCAGGCCTGGCTCGGCGGCGCCGGTGGCGGGAACAAGATCGTCGAAGGCCCGCGCCTCAAGGAGGTCAATGGCCTCGCCGCGACGGAGGGGGCGGCGATCCCCCGCCTCTACGGCCGGGCGCGGCTTGGCGGGCAATTGATCTGGGCGACGCGCTTCGAGGAAGAGGTCACGGTCTCGATCACGCGCACCAAGAGCGGCGGCAAGGGCGGCAGCCGTGCGAAGAAGACCTTCGAGACGACCTATAGCTACCATGCCAATCTCGCGATCGGCCTGTGCGAAGGGCCGATCGCCTTCATCCGGCGCATCTGGGTCGATGGGCGCGAGCTCGATGTCCAGACCGTCCAGATGCGAGTCCATCACGGCTACGAGACGCAGGAGCCCGATCCGCTGATCGCGGCGAAGGAGGCGGGCGAGGCGCCGGCCTATCGCGGGCTCGCCTATGTCGTGTTCGAGCGCTTCCCGCTGGCCGATTACGGCAACCGCGTGCCGCAATTCGATTTTGAGGTCGTGCGCGCCGTCGACGGGCTGGGTGGTATGATCCGCGCGGTGGCGCTGACGCCGGGTGCGGGCGAGTTCGTCTATGATACCCGCCCGGTCAGCCACGAGCCCGAGCCCGGCGTCACTGAAAGCCTGACGCGCCACCAGCTGTATAGCGGCAACGATGCCGATACGGCGCTGCGCTATCTCACGGCGCTCTGCCCCAATCTGCGCCGCGTGTCGCTGATCGTGTCCTGGTTCGGCGACGATCTGCGCGCGGGGGCCTGCACGGTCGCGCCCCGGATCGAAATATCGCACAAGCCGACGGTCGGGGCGCAATGGTCGGTGGCCGGGCTGACGCGGTCGTCGGCCCGTGTCGTCAGCCAGCTCTCCGGGCGGCCGGCTTTCGGCGGCACGCCCTCGGACGAGAGTGTCATCGCGTTGATCCGGCGCCTGCGCTTCGATTACGGGCTGGAGGTCGTGCTCTACCCCTTCCTGATGATGGACATCCCGGCCGGAAGCGCGTTGCCGGATCCCTATTCCGGCGCCGCCAGCCAGCCGCGTTATCCCTGGCGCGGCCGCATCACCTGCGATCCCGCGCCGGGTCGGCCGGGCAGCCCGGAAGGCAGCGCTGCGGTTGCGGCACAGGTCGCATCCTTCGTCGGCACCGTTGCACCGGTCGACATGGCACTAGCGGGCTCCAGCGTCGTCTGCGCCAAGCCTGACGAATGGTCCTATCGCCGGCTCGTGATGCATTGCGCCGCCCTGGCACAGGCCGCCGGCGGCGTGGAGGGGGTCGTCATCGGCTCCGAAATGGTCGGGCTGACGCATCTGCGTGGCGCATCCGGCTATCCGATGGTCGACCAGCTCGTTGCCATCGCGCAGGACGTCAAGTCCATGCTGCCGGGCGCCACGCTGACCTATGCCGCCGACTGGACAGAGTATGGCGCGGATGTCCGCGGCGATGGCGACAGTGTCGATTTTCCGCTCGATCCGCTCTGGGCTTCTCCCGCCATCGGCGCGATCGGCATCGATTTCTATCCGCCGCTCTCGGACTGGCGCGATTCCGGCAGTCATGCCGATGCCGCGATCGCGCGCGGCCCGGCCGATCTCGCTTATCTGCGCCAGCGCCTCACCGCCGGCGAAGCCTATGACTGGTACTACGCCGACGAGGCCGGCCGGATCGCGCAGACGCGCCTGCCGATCACCGACGGCGCCTATGGCAAGCCCTGGATCTTTCGGCCCAAGGACCTTCGGAACTGGTGGAGCCAGGCTCATATCCGCCGCGTGGGCGGCGTCGAGACGACTGCGACCCCGTTCGTGCCGGGCGGAAAGCCGGTCTGGCTGACCGAGATCGGCGTGCCGGCGGTCGACAAGGGCGCCAATGCGCCCAACATGTTTCCCGATCCCAAATCGGACGAGGGCGGCTATCCGCCGTTTTCGAGCGGCGCGCGCGACGATCTCGTGCAGGCTCGCGCCCTCGAGGCGATCATTTCGGGCTTCGATCCGGCGCGGGCCGGGTTCTACCCCGCACGCAATCCGGTCCATCCGACCAGCGGTATCCGCATGGTCGATCCCAACAGGATTTTCGTCTGGACCTGGGATATGCGGCCGTTCCCCGCCTTCCCGGATCTCTCGGGCATCTGGGCCGATGGCGCGAATTTCGAAACCGGCCACTGGCTGAACGGGCGTCTCGAAGGCACGCCGGTCGACCGGCTCGTCGCGAAGCTCCTGGCTGATTTCGGCCTGCCGCTTGCGGATCGGATCGCTGTCGACGGCTTCGTCGACGGCTATGTGCTGGATCGGCCGCTTTCGGCGCGACAGGCGCTCGAGCCGCTGGCCCAGAGCTTCGGTTTCGACGCGATCATGAGCGCTGGGGCTCTGCGCTTCGAGGGCAGGGGCGGCAAGGTCGCTCGCCTGCTCGGACCCGACGATCTCGTTCCAGATCGCGATGGCGAGCCGTTCACGCTCCGGCGCAGCCAGGAGACCGAGCTGCCGCTCGAACTGCGCCTCGGCTTCAGCGACAGCGAGGCTGATTACCGAAGCGCCGCCGCACGCTCGCGCCGGTTGGCGGGAGCGGCTCGTCGCGAGGCCGCGGTCGAAACCGCGATCGTGACCCGCTCCGCTGAAGGGCGGCGCCTGGCGGACCAGCGACTGCAGGAAGCCTGGGCCGGGCGCGAAACCCTCGAATGCGAGTTGTCTCCACGCTGCATCGCGCTCGAGCCCGGCGATGTCCTGTCCGTTCCGGCCGAGGCCGGCACCCGCCTGTTCCGCGTCACGCGTATCGCAGACGGCCCGACACGGCGTGTCAGCGCCCGCGCCGTCGAACCGGCGATCTATGTGGCGGTTGGAGCGAGCGGCGGGACGCGGCCGCCGCGACTGCCGCCCGCTCTGCCCGGCCGCCCGTTGGCGGTGCCGCTGGCCCTGCCGATCGTCACCGTGCAACCGCCGCCTCTGCTGTCGCTCGCTGCTTTCGCCGCGCCCTGGCCTGGCGCGCTGGCGATCTGGCGCGCCGACGAGGCCGGGCTGTTCGCGCTCGACGGCTTCGTCGAGGCGCCCTCGATCGTCGGCGAGACCTTGACGGCACTGCCGCCGGGGCCGCTCTGGCGGACGGATCGGCACGCTGTGCTGGAGGTCAGGCTGCGCGGCGGCGTGCTGTCTTCCGTTTCGCCGGAGGCAGCGTTGGCCGGCGCGAATGCGCTCGCTCTGGTGGGAGCGGACGGCATCGTCGAAATCGCCACGGCTTCGCAGGTCGAACTGATCGGACCACAGCGCTTCCGCTTGTCCAGCCTGATTCGTGGAATCGGCGGCAGCGAGAGTGCGGCGGCGCGTACTCTTCCGGCCGGTTCTCGCGTCGTCGTGCTGGATGGTGCCGCCGTCGCTTTGACGAGCGATCTGGCCCATCTCGGCCGGACGCAGCGCTATCGCATCGGCCCGGCCCGCGACGATGTCGGCGATGCCACGATGGTGGAATTCGTGGCCCCGATCGCCGGGGAGGCGCTCGTGCCGCTATCGCCTGTCCGGCCGAAGGCGATCAGGACCGGGGCCGGTATCGACATCGACTGGCTAAGGCGGACGCGAATCGATGGCGATTCCTGGGACCTGGTGGAGGTGCCGCTTGGAGAGGAGGGAGAGCGTTACGTCCTCGATGTCCTCGACGGCGAGACGCCGCTTCGTACCGAAATCGTGAACGCACCGGCATGGACCTATCCGGCTGCGCAGGAGCTCGCCGATTTCGGTGCGCCGCAGCAGGAAATCGGACTCTCGCTCCGGCAGCTCAGCGCCACGGTCGGCCGCGGCCGCGAATGGCGTGGACGGATTTCGGTGCGTTGATCTACTGTGAGTTGTGAACGAGGCGATGCATTCATGGCGCATTCAGGCGGATGGGACTAGCCCATGTCGATGATGCCGGTCGAACCGATCCTTGCCTTTGCGCTTATCGCCTCCTCGCCGATGCCGGTGATCCGCGTCGACGACGCGACGCCGATCTCATGCCTGTCCTCCGAGGAGACGCGAGATGCCGTCGCCGAGGGGCGCGTGATGCAGCCGGCCGAGGCCTCGCGCCATGCCCGCCATGCCGCTCCGGGCGAGGTCGTCCGCATCAGGCTCTGTCGCCAGGGCGAGGAATTCGTCTATGTGGTGACGACGCTGAAGCGTGACGGTCGCGTCGCGAGGGTGACGCTGGAAGGACAATCCGGCAAGATCGCCACCATCCGCTGACAGCCGTTGCGGCTACCCCTAACTGGAGCGACCCTACCGTGAGATTGCTCGTCGTCGAGGACGACAAGGACCTCAACCGCCAGATCGTGACCGCGCTCGAGAATGCCGGCTATGCCGTCGACAAGGCTTTCGACGGCGAGGAAGGCCTCTATCTCGGCGAGACCGAGCCCTACGACGCGGTGATTCTCGATCTCGGCCTGCCGAAGGTCGATGGCGTCGCCGTGCTGCAGAGCTGGCGCCGCGCCGGCAAGACCATGCCGGTGCTGATCCTGACCGCGCGCGACCGCTGGAGCGACAAGGTCTCGGGCTTCGATGCCGGCGCGGACGACTATGTCGTCAAGCCCTTCCATATCGAGGAATTGCTGGCGCGCGTCCGGGCCCTGCTGCGCCGCGCCGCCGGCCACGCCACCTCGGAACTGGTCTGCGGCCCCGTCCGGCTCGACACCCGCGCGAGCCGCGTCGTCGTCGACGGCAATCCGGTCAAGCTGACCTCGCATGAATACCGGCTGCTCTCCTATCTGATGCACCATCAGGGACGGGTGGTGTCGCGCACCGAACTGGTCGAGCATCTCTACGATCAGGATTTCGACCGCGATTCCAATACGATCGAGGTCTTCGTCGGCCGTCTGCGCAAGAAGCTCGGCGTCGATGTCATCGAGACTGTCCGGGGGCTCGGCTATATCGCCGCCGCTCCGGAAAAGGTCTGATCGCGGGCGATGCCGCTCAAATCCCATCGCTATTCGCTGGGAACGCGGCTGTTCTTCTCGGCGGCCGTCTGCTGCGTGCTGATCCTGGTGCTGGCCGGCGTCGGCCTGACCACCTTCTATCGCCGCTCGGCCGAGCGCGGCTTCGACGAGCGGCTCTCGGTCTATATCAAGCAGCTGGTCGCCGACCTCGCCGCGCCGCCCGAGACCGAGCGCCAGACGATCGGCGATCTCGGCGAGCCGCGCTTCGACCTGCCGCTGACCGGCTGGTACTGGCAGATCACCAGGCTCGACGGCGAGCGGCCGAATGTCCGCGCCTCGCGCTCGCTGGTCGGCGGGCAACTGCCCAAACTGCTCGACCAATCGATCGCGCCGAACAGTCGTGGCCTGCGCGAAAGCTATGTTTCCGGTCCGGACGACCGCCGCCTGCGCATCCTGGAGCGCGAGATCGATGTCGGCGAGGACGGGCGCTTTACGGTCGCCGTAGCGGCGCCGGCTGATGAAATCGAGGGCGATATCCAGGATTTCCGCTTCGCGCTGGCGATGACCTTCCTGCTGCTCGGCATCGCCCTGGTCGCTTCCACGCTTGTGCAGGTCCGTTTCGGCCTGCGCCCGCTGGTGCGCTTGCGCTCCGCTGTCGGTGCTGTCAGGACGGGCGAAAATCCGCGGATCGTCGGGCAGTATCCGCCCGATCTCGCGCCGCTCGCGAGCGAGCTCAACCAGCTCATCGATGCCAATCACGAGATTCTCGATCGCGCCCGCACCCAGGTCGGCAACCTCGCGCACGCACTGAAGACACCGCTCAGCGTGATGATGAACGAGGCCGGCACGAGCGGCGGCGACGGCCAGTTGCCCCAGACCGTCCGCGCGCAGGCCGCGATCATGCGCGACCAGGTGCAATATTATCTCGACCGGGCACGGGCGGCGGCGCTTTCGGGCGCGCTCGGCGGCGTGACCGAGATCGCGCCCTCGCTCGATGCCTTGCTGCGCACCTTCATCAAGATCTCGCAGGGCAAGGGCATCTCCGGTTCGCATACGATTCCGCCCAACCTGCGCTTCCGCGGCGAGAAGCAGGATCTGGAGGAAATGCTCGGCAATCTCCTCGATAACGCCTTCAAATGGGCGGGGTCGACCGTCGAGGTTTCCCTTGCCGGCGAAAAGGCTGCCGATACCGAGCGGATCGCGCTGCTGATCGACGATGACGGCCCCGGTCTGCCGGAGGGCGCTATGGCCGAAGTCCTGAAACGCGGGCGCCGGCTCGACGAGACCACGCCGGGCTCCGGCCTCGGCCTCTCCATCGTCGTCGACCTCGCCAAGCTTTATGGCGGCGGCCTGACCCTACAACGCTCGCCGCTGGGCGGCTTGAGGGCGCGGCTGGAACTGCCTTCGGTTTAGAAGAATTCTTTGCCGCGTGACCCTTTGTCACCATGAACCCGAGCGGATGATTGGCTAAGAACGCGGCATGATGATCTGGGCCATCTTTGCAGCGATGACGGGAGCAGCGATCTTCGCCTTGCTCTGGCCGCTCGGCCATGGCCGGGTGCAGGGCTTCGCCGATGTTTCGGATGCCCGCAGCCTGTACCGCTCCCAGCTCAAGGAGATCGACCGCGATCTCGCGCGCAAGCTGATCGGCGAAGAGGAGGCGCAGGCCGCCCGCACCGAAGCTGCGCGCCGGCTCTTGCGCGCGGCTGGCGATGAAACCGGGCCTGCTGGCGAGACCGAGCCTTCGCTGCGCCGCCGTCGAGCGAGTTCCGCCCTGATGCTTTCGGTCGTGCCGCTGCTCGCCCTGCTGATCTACGGTCTCTACGGCTCTCCCGGCCAACCCGATCAGCCGCTGGCGGCGCGGTTGGAGAAGGCCGGGCCGCAGCAGGATTTCGCCCTCGTGCTCGCGCGCATGGAAGCCCATCTCTCCGCCAATCCGGGGGATGCCAAGGGCTGGTCGCTGCTCGCGCCGATCTATCTGCGCCAGGGTCGCTACGAGGAGGCTGCGAAAGCCTTCGCCGCCGCGGTCCGATCCGGCAAGCCCGATGCTGATCTCTTCGCCGGGCTGGGCGAGGCCCGCATCATGGAAGCCGGCGGCGTCGTGACCGCCGCGGCGCGCGAAGCGCTGGGCGAGGCCGTCAAGCTCGATCCGAAAAGCCCTCGGGCGCGCTATTATCTCGCTCTGGCCAAGGAGCAGGATGGTGACGGCGAGGGCGCACAGGCCGCGCTCTCTCAGCTCCTCGCCGAAGCGCCCGCCGATGCCGACTGGGCCGGGGCCGTCCGCGCCCGGTTGGAGCGGATGCAGGCCGATGCCGGCCGCCAGGCGGTCGCAGCCCTTCCCGAAGCCGAGCGCCAGCAGGCGATCAAGGCGATGGTCGACGGGCTTGCCGAGCGGCTGAGCACTGGGGGCGGCAGCGTGTCCGAGTGGAGCCGCCTGATCCGCGCCCGCGCCGTCCTTGGGGACAAGCCCGCGGCGCTCCAGGCCGTCAAGACCGCGCGCGAGCGGCTGGCCGAGGACAAGACCGCGCTTGCGGCCATCGACGCTCTCGCCGATGAATTGGCCTTGAAGGAGGCCGCGCCATGACGATCGCACAGCCGACGCAGCCGCTTCCGGCGAAACGCCGCTTCACCCGCAAGCAACGCAGGCTGACGCTGATCGCGGCGGCCGGCACCGTGCTGTTCCTTGCAGCCGGCCTCGTCCTCTTCGCGATGCGCGATACCATCGTCTTCTTCTACGGTCCGACGGAGATCGCCGAGAAGGGCGTACAGCCCGGTACCCGCATGCGCCTGGGCGGGCTGGTCGAGACCGGCTCGGTCCAGCGTGGCACAGGCCAGCGCATCTCCTTCGGCGTCACCGACGGCAAGACCTCGATCAAGGTCGGCTATGACGGCCTGCTGCCCGATCTCTTCCGGGAAGGGCAGGGCGTCGTCACCGAGGGTGTCTTCGAGGGCGCCGGGCGCTTCAAGGCGGATTCGGTGCTGGCGAAGCATGACGAGACCTATATGCCGCGCGAGGTCGCCGACGCGCTGAAGAAGCAGGGGCATTGGCAGGCAGGCGGTACCAGCACGCCGGCTGCCGCCCCGGCAAAGCCGTGAGCCGAGCATGATCGTCGAAATCGGCCATTACGCGCTGGCGCTGGCGCTCGGTGTTTCCGTCATCCAGGCGGTCGTGCCGTTCTGGGGCGTGCTCCGGCAGGATCGCACGCTGGCCTCTGTCGGCAGCAGCGCGGCGCTGGTCTCGTTCGCGCTGGTCGCCCTGTCCTTCGCCGCTCTGGTGACATCCTATGTCCGCTCCGATTTCTCGGTCGGCAATGTCGTCGCCAATTCCCACTCGGCCCAGCCGCTGATCTACAAATTCACCTCCGTCTGGGGCAACCATGAAGGCTCGATGCTGCTCTGGGTGCTGATCCTGACGTTGTTCGGGGCGCTGGTCGCACTCTCGCGCCGCTCGCTGCCGCCGCGTCTGCGGGCAGGGACGCTCGCCGCACAGGGGCTGGTTGCGGTCGCCTTCCTCGCCTTCACCCTGCTGACCTCGAACCCGTTCCAGCGGCTGTCGCCGGTGCCGGCCGAGGGGCAGGATCTCAACCCGATTCTGCAGGACCTCGGCCTCGCGATCCATCCGCCGCTGCTCTATGTCGGCTATGTCGGCTTCTCGATCACTTATGCCTTCGCGGTCGCCGCCCTGATCGACGGGCGCATCGATGCGATGTGGGCGCGCGCGGTTCGCCCCTGGACGCTCCTGGCCTGGACTTTCCTGACGCTCGGCATCGCGATGGGCTCCTATTGGGCCTATTACGAGCTCGGCTGGGGCGGCTGGTGGTTCTGGGACCCGGTCGAGAACGCCTCCTTCATGCCCTGGCTTGCCGGAACGGCCCTGATCCACTCGACCGTGGTGATGGAGAAGCGCGACGCGCTGAAGGTCTGGACGATCCTGCTCGCGATCCTGACCTTCTCGCTCTCGCTGCTCGGCACCTTCATCGTCCGCTCGGGCGTGCTGACCTCGGTCCATTCCTTCGCCACCGATCCGGCGCGCGGCCTCTTCATTCTCCTCATCCTGATCTTCTTCGTCGGCGGCTCGTTGGCGCTCTTCGCCTGGCGGGCGCCGCTGCTGCGGCAGGGCGGTCTGTTCGCGCCGGTCTCCCGGGAGAGCGCGCTCGTCGTCAACAACGTCTTCCTGGCGACAGCCTGCGCCACCGTCTTCGTCGGCACGCTCTATCCGCTGCTGCTGGAGATGGTGACCGGCGACAAGATCTCGGTCGGCCCGCCCTTCTACAACGCGACCTTCGTGCCGGTGATGGTTCCGCTGCTGCTGCTCCTGCCGATCGGCCAGTCGCTGGCCTGGAAGCGTGGCGACCTGCTCGGCGCGGCACAGCGCAATGCCTTTGCCTTCGGCATCGCGGTGCTGGCGGCGCTCGCGCTGCTCTTCTTCACTCGCGGCGGGCCGGTTCTGGCACCGCTCGGTATCGGCTTGGGCGTGTTCCTCGTCCTTGCTGCCGGCTTCGATCTCGGCGAGCGCATCGTCGCGCGTGCCAGCGGTTGGCGCGCGATGCTGTCGCGGGCCCGCGGCCTGCCGCGCTCGGCCTGGGGCACGGCTTTCGCTCATGCCGGCATCGGCCTGAGCATCATCGGCATCGCCGCGCAGGCCTGGAGCACCGAGGCGATCACGGTCCTGAAGCCCGGCGAGCGCCTGACCAGTGGCCGCTACACCATCGTGCTGGAAGCCATCTCACCGCGGACCGGCCCGAATTTCCGGGCCGAGGTCGCCCGCTTCCAGGTTTTCTCGGGCGATCGCGAACTGATGCCGGTCGAAGCATCCAAGCGCGTCTACACGGCCCGCTCGATGCCGACGACCGAGGCCGGAATCCGGACCGACGGCCTGAGCCAGGCCTATGTCAGCCTTGGCGAGGCGCAGGATGGTGGCGTCGCGGTTCGCCTCTATGACAAGCCGTTGATCCTGCTGATCTGGATCGGCTCGCTCGTAATGGCGCTCGGCGGCGGGCTTTCGCTGACCGACCGGCGCTTCCGGCTCGCGGCGCCGAAGCGCGCCGCGCCGGCAGTTGCCGTGCAGCCGGCGGAGTAGGCCGATGCGGCGGATCGCCCTCATCCTCGGCCTGATACTGCTGGTGGCGCCCGGTGCCCGCGCCGTGCAGCCCGACGAGGTCCTGCCCAATCAGGCGCTGGAACAGCGAGCGCGCAACATCTCCGGCGGCCTGCGTTGCCTCGTCTGCCAGAACCAGTCGATCGACGATTCCGATGCGCCGCTCGCCCGCGACCTGCGCATTCTGGTGAGGGAGCGTCTCGTCGCCGGGGACGACGACAAGGCCGTGGTCGATTTCGTCGTCGCGCGCTACGGCGATTTCGTCCTGCTACGCCCGCCGTTCAATGCGCGGACGCTGCTGCTCTGGGGCGCGCCGTTCCTCATCCTGTTCGCCGGTGTGGCCTTCGTCTGGCGGTGCGGGCGGCAACGGATGGGCGAGGAGACTGTCGCGTCGGTGCCGCTGACAGATGAGGAGCGCAGGCGCGTCGATAGGCTGTTGCGGGACGAGCAGGGCTGAACCGCGCAACCTTACGAAACCGTCATCTTCAGGCCAAAGCCGCGTAAGGCGGCGGGCGTCATGGTCTTCCTCATGAGCAGGGACAGAACCCTGTCACTCCATGAGGTTCCCGCCATGACGACACAGACCGAAAATCGCAAGTCCATCCTGAAGCGCGGCGCCCTTCTCGCCGGCACCGCCATTCTCGGCATCGGCCTCGCCGCCGGCATCGCCGACAGCGCGCTGATGCAGAACCACAATGCCATCGCGCAGCCGATCCAGCTTTCCGGCGCGCAGACGGCGCTCCCCTCCTTCGCCGATCTCGTCGAGAAGGTGAAGCCGGCCGTCGTCTCCGTCCGCGTGAAGGCGCAGGTCGCCTCCGCCGGTGACGAGCAGAGCCTTGACGACATTCCCCCGCAGCTGCGTCGCTTCTTCCGGGAGCGCGGCGAGGGCGCCATGCCGAACCGGCCGCAGCCGCGCCAGAGCATGTCCCAGGGCTCCGGCTTCTTCGTCAGCCAGGACGGCTATGTCGTGACCAACAACCACGTCGTCGAGAACGCGGTCGAGGTCCAGCTCGTCACCGATTCCGGCAAGACGCTGGAAGCCAAGGTGGTCGGCACCGATCCGCGTACCGATCTCGCCCTGCTCAAGGTCAAGGACAGCGGCAACTATCCTTACGTCCAGCTCGCCGACGCCAAGGCGCGGATCGGCGACTGGGTGCTGGCGATCGGCAATCCCTTCGGCTTGGGCGGCACGGTCACGGCCGGCATCGTCTCGGCGCAGGGCCGCGATATCGGGTCGGGACCCTATGACGACTTCATCCAGATCGATGCGCCGATCAACCGCGGCAATTCGGGCGGCCCGACCTTCAACCAGGCCGGCGAGGTCGTCGGCGTCAACACTGCGATCTACTCGCCTTCCGGCGGCAATGTCGGCATCGCCTTCGCGATCCCGGCCTCCACCGTCAAGCAGGTCGTCGAGTCGCTGAAGAAGGACGGCACGGTGGCGCGCGGCTTCATCGGCGTGCAGATCCAGCCGGTCACGACCGAGGTGGCCGACGCCATTGGCCTGAAGGACGCCAAGGGCGCGCTTGTCGCCGAGGCGCAGGGCAACGGCCCCGCAGCCAAGGCCGGCATCCGCCGCGGCGACACCATCACCGCCGTCAACGGCGAGGCGATCAAGGATGCCCGCGAGCTGTCGCGCAAGATCGCGACCTTCGCGCCGGGCACCAAGACGACGATCACCGTCTTCCGCGAAGGCAAGTCGCGTGACGTGACCTTCGAGGTCGGCCGCCAGCCGGCGGCCTGAATGTAGTCGGCAGGTCCCTCGGTTCCCTGTCGCCCCAGCCCAGGGACTTTGCCCTCGCGGCGGCAGGCCGGATGCGTATCATCCAGCCTGCCGTTCTCGCGTTTGATAAGCTAGAGTTGGTCCATGCGACTCCTGATCGTCGAAGATGACGCCGAGGCTGCGGCCTATCTGACCAAGGCATTCCGCGAGGTCGGCCATGTCGCCGACCATGCCGCGGACGGGCTGGAGGGCTATGCCATGGCCGAGGGGGGCGGGTATGACGTGCTGGTCGTCGACCGCATGCTGCCGCGCCTCGACGGGCTCTCGCTGATCCGTTCGCTGCGCGAACAGAAGGACGACACGCCTGCGCTGATCCTCTCGGCGCTCGCCCAGGTCGACGACCGGGTGAAGGGCCTGCGTGCCGGCGGCGACGACTACCTGCCCAAGCCCTACGCCTTCTCGGAGCTGCTCGCCCGCGTCGAGGTGCTGGCCCGCCGCCGCGGCGCGCCTGCCTCCGAGCCAACTACCTATCGCGTCGGTGAACTGGTGCTCGACCGGCTCGCCCATCGCGTCACCCGCGCGGGGCAGGAGATCGTCCTGCAGCCGCGCGAATTCCGGCTGCTCGAATATCTCATGAAGCATGCCGGGCAGGTCGTGACCCGCACGATGCTGCTGGAGAACGTCTGGGACTATCATTTCGACCCCCAGACCAATGTCATCGACGTGCATGTCAGCCGCCTGCGCGCCAAGGTCGACAAGGGCTTCGAGCAGCCGATGATTCATACCATCCGCGGCGCGGGATACATGGTCCGTGACACCCGCTGACGCTCTTCCGCGCAAGCGCCAGAAGTTCCTGCCGACGCTGTTCCGCACGACCGCCTTCAAGCTGACGGCGGCCTATCTCGTCATCTTCGCGCTCTTTGCGGCGTTCGCGCTTGGCTATGTCGCCTGGAACGCGCAGCGCCTGCTGACCGACCAGATCCGCTCGACCATCGATGCCGAGATCCAGGGCCTGGCCGAGCAGCAGCGCCAGGGCGGCATTCGCCGCCTCGCCAACATCATCGAGCGCCGCTCGCGGGCGCCGGGTGCCTCGCTCTATCTCGTCACAACGCCGGTCGGCGAGCGCATTGCCGGCAATGTCGAGGCGATTCCCCCCGGCACGCTCGACCAGACCGGCGAAAGCGAGATCGAATATGCCCGCACCAGCGAGGCGCTCGACCGGCCGAGCCATGCGCTTGTGCGCGTCTACCTGCTGCCGGCGGGGTTCCGCCTGCTCGTCGGCCGCGATCTCGAGGAGCGCGACCGGCTCGGCATCGTCATCCGCCGCGCCGCCGGCTGGTCGCTGGCGCTGGTCTTCGTCCTCGGCTGCTTCGCGAGCTGGTTCGTGGCGCGGCGCGTGCTGAAGCGCATCGACGGCATGACTGAGACCGCGCACGGTATCATGGAGGGCGACCTGAAAGGCCGGCTCGCAATCACCGGCACCGGCGACGAGCTCGACCGGCTCGCGCTGAACCTCAATGCCATGCTCGATCGCATCGGCGAGCTGATGGCCGGGATGCAGCAGGTCACCGACAATATCGCCCACGACCTCAAGACGCCGCTGACCCGCCTGCGCAACCGCGCCGAGGAGGCTCTGCGCACGGCACAGTCGCCGGACGAATTGCGGGCTGCGCTCGATGGTGCGATCGAGGAGGCGGACAACCTGATCCGCGTCTTCAATGCTCTTCTGATGATCGCCCGCCTGGAGGCCGGCCGCGCCAGCGAGAACATGGGTGAGCTCGACCTGTCCGAGATCGTCTCCGGCCTCGCCGAGCTCTACGAGCCGCTGGCCGAAGAGGCGGAGTTGACGCTGACCTGCGAGGTCGCGCCCGGTCTCAAAGTCCAGGGCAACCGCGAGCTGATCGGCCAGGCTCTGAATAACCTCATCGACAACGCTCTGAAATACGGCGCCCCGGAGCAGGGTGGCGACGGCACAGTGGCGGTCTCGGCCCGGCAGATCGGCGATCAGGTCGAGCTTTCTGTGGCCGATCACGGCCCCGGCATCCCGGAGGTCGATCGCGGCCGTGTTCTCGATCGCTTCGTCCGGCTTGATGCCAGCCGCAGCAAGCCGGGCTTCGGCCTCGGCCTGTCACTGGTGGCCGGCGTGGTGCGCCTGCATGGCGGTCAGCTCCGGCTGGAGGACAATGCGCCTGGCCTGCGCGTGGTCATCCTCCTGCCGGCCGGCAGCCCGAAGCCTGTGGACACGCCGGCCCTCGCGGAACCTGCCGCCTCGACAGCGGCGCCAAACCCTGCTGGCCTGCCGTCTCTTTGAGGCAGGACGGTGAGCAATGGCGGAACGGCTCTGTGACAGGCTTGCGGCTGCGCCGGTCCTGCCGGCGAAGGCCAAGGCCGAAGCGCTGCTGAAGCGCGAGCTGATCGAGCGGCTGCATGACGAGGAAGTGGCCGGGGCGTTGAGCGCGCATCTGGCGGAACAACCGCTGAGCGCCGCGCTGGTCGCCGGCATCCTCGCTCATTCGCCCTTTCTGACGCAGATCATGCGCTTTGATCCGGCTGGGCTGCTCGCCGCCCTGACGGAAGCGCCGGAGACCCGCCGCGACGTGCTGCTGGCTGGCATCGCGGCCTTTGCCGGGGCGGGCTGCGAAACCGCCGACCTGATGCGCGAATTGCGCCGCTTCCGCCGCTCGATGGCGCTGCTGATCGCGCTCGCCGATATCGGCGGCGCCTGGGACGTCGAGACCGTGACACAGGCGTTGACCGCGACCGCCGACACGGCGACGCGCCTCGCCACCAACCATGTCCTGCGCCAGGCCGCCGATCTCGGCCGGATCAACCTCGCCGATCCCGCCGATCCTGGCCTCGGCTCCGGTCTCGTCGTGCTGGCGCTCGGCAAGCATGGTGCCGGCGAGCTGAACTATTCCTCCGACATCGATATCGTCGTCTTCTTCGATCCCGAGGCCGCGGAGGCGGCCGGCGTCGGCGAGCCCTCGAGCTTCTTCGTCAAGCTGACCCAGCAGATCGCGCGCATCATCCAGGAGCGGACGCCCGACGGCTATGTCTTCCGCGTTGACCTGCGCCTGCGGCCGGACCCGGCCTCGACCCATGTCGCGGTCTCGCTGCCCTCGGCCTATTCCTATTACGAGACGGTCGGCCAGAACTGGGAGCGCGCCGCCATGATCAAGGCCCGGCCGATCGCGGGCGATATCGAGCTGGGCCGCCGTTTTCTTGGGGACCTCGCGCCCTTCATCTGGCGCAAGTATTTCGACTTCGCCACCATCGCCGACATCCACGCGATGAAGCGCCAGATCCAGACGGTGAAGGGCCACGAGACCATCGCGGTCGCCGGCCATAACGTGAAGCTCGGGCGCGGCGGCATCCGCGAGATCGAGTTCTTCGTGCAGACGCAGCAGCTCGTCTTCGGCGGAAGACGGCCGGCCCTGCGCGGCCCGCGTACGCTCGACATGCTCGGGGAACTGACCAATGAGGGCTGGATCACGCCGCCGGCCCGCGACGAGCTCTCCGAATCCTATCGCTGGCTGCGCACCATCGAGCACCGCCTGCAGATGCAGGCCGACGAGCAGACGCAGACGCTGCCCAAGGCGGCGGGCGAACTCGAAGGCTTCGCCCGTTTCTGCGGCTATCCCTCGACGGCTGCCTTCGGCAAGGCGCTGACCGCCCATGCCAGGCGCGTCGAAGGACATTACGCCCTGCTGTTCGAGGAAGGGCCGAGCCTGGCCTCCGAGGCCGGGACGCTGAGCTTCACCGGTTCGGAGGCCGATCCCGAGACCATCGAGACGCTCGGCAAGCTTGGCTTCCGCGATGGCGCGACCGCTGCGGAAACCGTGCGTGGCTGGCATTTCGGCCGCCGCGCCGCCGTCACCAGCGCCCGCGCCCGCGAGGTGTTGACGGAACTGACGCCGGCCTTGCTCGTCGCGCTCGGCCGTACCGCCGATCCCGACGGCGCGCTCGCTCATCTCGACAACGCCTTCGTCCGTATGCCGGCGGCGATCGAACTGCTGACGCTGCTGCGCTCGCATGATTCCCTGCTGACGCTCTTCGCCGAGATTCTCGGCAGCGCGCCGCGCCTCGCCAAGGTCGCGGCCCTGCACCCGCATGTGCTCGACGGCGTCATCGATCCCGCCTTCGGGCAGGCGGTGCTCGATGTCGAGGCGCTGGAGCGCCGCATCCGCAACTATGTCGGAGCGCCACCGCCGAGCGTCGAGGACGGGCTCGACCGCCTGCGTGACGCTGCCAGGCAGGAGAATTTCCTCGTCGGCGCCCGGTTGCTCTCCGGCGTCTATCCGGCGCAAGGAGCGGGGCAGGCCTATTGCGTGGTTGCCGAAGCCTGCCTGCGCGTCGCCTTCGCCGATACGCGCCGGTCCTTCACGGAAGATCATGGCGCGATCGAAGGAGCGGAGACCGTGGTGCTTGCCCTCGGCCGGCTCGGCGCCGGCGAACTCACGCCCTCATCCGATCTCGACCTGATCCTGCTTTATGACCGGCCGGAGGACGCCGGCCCCAGCGATGGCGCCAAGAGCCTCGATCCGGTCACCTGGCATGTCCGCTTCACCCAGCGCCTCGTCGCGGCGCTGACTGTGCCGACGCGGCGCGGCACGCTCTATCAGGTCGACATGCGCCTGCGCCCGACCGGCAACAAGAGCCCGGCCGCGACCCAGTTCGCGGGCTTCGAGGCCTATCATGCCGGGGAGGCCGAGATCTGGGAGGAGATGGCGCTGACCCGCGCCCGCGTCGTCGCCGGCGATGCCGGTCTGGCCAAGCGCGTCGAGGCCTCGATCCGCGCGATCCTCTCGCGCAAGCGCGAGCCGGCCAAGGTCGCCACGGCTGTCTCCGAGATGCGCGCGCTGATCGCCAAGGAGAAGGGCGAGAAGGACCCGTGGGACCTGAAGCTCGCGGCCGGCGGCATCACCGATCTCGACTTCCTCGCCCAGTTCCTGCTGCTCGCCTATGCCAGCAAGCATCCCGGCCTGATCGTCAACGACACCGCCTCGGTCTTTGCGGCGGCCAAGGCTGCCGGTCTGCTTTCGGATGGCGATGCCTCTGTGCTGCTGGAGGCGCATCGCCTGATCGGTGACGTCCAGCTCTGGCAGCGCTTCACGGTCGAGGAGGCGTTCGATCCCAAGGCCGTGCCGCCCCGGGTGCTGCGTCGCATCGCGACGGCGGTCGGGCGGCCGGATGCGAAGGTTCTGAAGGCGGAGCTGGACGAGGTCCGCTCCAGCGTGCGGGCGATCTTCACCCGCATCTTGTCCCAGGCGAAGGCTGGGTGAGCCCTATGCTGCCTGGGCGGTCACGCGATGGGCGCCGCCGTCGAGCGGCAGGTGGACCATAACGATGGTGCCGGCGCCCATCGCCGAGCGCAGGCGCAGCGAGCCGCCATGCAGCTCGGTGAGCGAGCGGGCGATGGCGAGGCCGAGCCCCGAGCCCTTGTAGCTGCGGACGAGATCGCCCTCGACCTGCTCGAACGGGCGGCCGACGCGGTCGATCTTCTCCTTGGGGATGCCGATGCCGGTATCCTCGATGAAGATGTTGAGCGCACCGGGGACATGGCGGGTGCGCACCGCGATCCGTCCGCCTTCCGGCGTGAACTTGGCGGCGTTGTCGAGCAGGTTGCCGAGGATCTGGTAGAGCGCGTGCGGATCGGCTTCGAGATGGGTGTCGAGCGGGCCTTCGATGGCCAGCACGAGCTGCTTGCGTTCGACTTCCGGCTGGACCTTCTGCAGCGCCTGGTCAAGCACCGGGCCGAGCGCGATCTCGGTCTTCTCCAGCCGGACACGGCCGGATTCGATGCGCGACATGTCGAGGATGTCGTCGATGATGCCCAGGAGGTAGCCGCCGCTAGTGCGGATGTCGCGGACATAGTCGGTGTACTTCTCGCCGAGCGGGCCGAACATGCCGTTCTCCATGATCTCGGAGAAGCCGATGATGGCGTTGAGCGGCGTGCGCAGCTCATGGCTCATATTGGCGAGGAACTCGGACTTGGCGCGGTTGGCGCCTTCGGCGGCGGCCTTCTGCTCGAGATAGCGCTCGGCGAGATCGGCGAGCTGCTGCGCCTGGGCTTCGAGCTTCTGGCGGGAGGCCTTGAGATCGGTGACATGCATCAGGAGCTGGTGCTCGGACTGGGTCAGCCGCTCTTCCTGCTGCTTGAGCTTGGTGATGTCGGTGCCGACCGAGACCGAGCCGCCATCCTTGGTGCGGCGGCCGTTGATCTGCAGCCAGCGGCCGTCCGAGAGGCGGGCCTCGTAGGAGGCGCCGGCATTGCCGCGCTGGACCCGCAGCGGCTCGCGGTCGATCTGCGGCTGGGCGGAAAGCTCCATGATCTCGTCGTAGGAGACGCCCGATTGCAGGGCGTCGGTCGGGAGCTGGTGGAGCTGCTGATACTTGGCGTTGCAGAGCACGAGGCGATTGTCGGCATCCCAGAGCACGAAGGCTTCCGAGATCGCCTCGACGGCATCGCGCAGGCGGGCGTCCGAGGTCGCGGTGCGCTCGGCCATACGGCGTTGCTCGGAGATGTCGACGACGATGCCGACGAGATGGCGGGAGCGCGTGCGGCGGTCGATCACCAGCTCGGCGCGGGCCTTGAGCCAGATCCATTCGCCCGAGGCGGAGCGGACGCGGAACTCGCGGTCGAGATGATCGGCCTCGCCGCGGCTGATCGCGTCGGCCAGCGCATAGAGATCGACGTCTTCCTGGTTGATGAAGCTCGAGACCTCGCCGAAGGACATGTACTCGCCGGTGCGGTCATAGCCGAGCAGAGCATACATCGAATCCGACCAGTAGATGCGGCCGCGCGCGAGATCCCAGTCCCACAGGCCGCAATGGCCGCGGTTGAGCGCGGTGTCGATGCGCTCGCGGACGCAGTCGCAATCCTGGTCGGCGGCGCTCGCTCGCTTCGACTGGAGCATGAAGGCGAGCGTGGTGACGCCGAGGATGAGGCCGGCGGCGCCGAACAGGAGGATCAGCCCCGACCGGCGGAGCTGCCAGACCGAGAGCGCGCGGGAGACCGGCTGCAGCACTGCGACCTGCCCGAGGGGGGCGGCGAGATTGCGCACGCTGGCGAAGACATCGGCGCCGCTCGGCAAGGTGATGCGCATCACGCCGGCGCGGTCACCGAACACGGTGAGCGGCTGGGTCTGGCCGAGGAAGTCGACGAGGGTGCGTTGCGTCTGGCCGATCACCGGCTCGCTGGCGATGACGCGGCCATCGGCGCCGCTGACATGGACGAAGCGGCCATGGGCTGCGAGGTGGCGAGCGGTCAGCGCTGCCAGGACCGTGGCCGGCTCCTTGCCCGCCAGCGTGGCGGTGTCGAGTTCACGGGCAATCAGCGCCGAGACCAGGTCCATGTCGCTGGCCGCATCGATGAGGGCGTCGTCGCGCATGGCCGATGTCTGGATCAGCGCGCCGGCGCCGAGAATGATGAGGAAAAGTCCCACAAACGCAGGGATTGCGGTGCGGAAGGTGGGTTCGAAGCTTTCGAAGCGATGATACAGAGGGTGCGTCAGCGAACGCGCTACACCCAGAATCGTATCGGCGCGCACAGGTGCGCAGCCCGCGTTGGCACGCGACATGCCCGGTCCCCCTTCGGAACTTTACCGTCAGTAAGATCGGGAGACGTGCCGCATCCCCGCGAATCACTGTCAGTTGAATCCGGGCGCCTCGGTTTGTCTAGCCCTGAGTTGAGTCAGGAGTGTCGAATTCTCCTTTAGGTTGCAGTGCTTATGGCGATGAATCCTGCGCGGGTAATGAAACGTTAACGTTTTGGACAGGTCGCCGTTAACCATTCCGCGGAACGCCTGTGAAGCTTGGCCCGGAAGGCTGTCGTGACGCCTCAGCCCTCATCCTGAGGAGCAGCCGCAGGCTGCGTCTCGAAGGATGCTCCAGATGGTTCCGGAGCCTCCCGGAACATCCTTCGAGACGCAGCCTGCGGCTGCTCCTCAGGATGAGGGCTGCGGATGGTGTCAGCTTCTCAGGCGAGCGCTCTTTCGGCGATGTCTGCGACGTCCCGCGACAGGTTCGGCAGGCGTGCGACGGTGCCCAAAGCCTCCTGCGCGAGGCGCTTGCGGCCGGGCTCCAGCATACGCCAGCTCTTGAACGAGCCGAGCAGCCGGGAGGCGACCTGCGGATTGGTCTTGTCGAGCGCGACGACGATATCGGCGACGAACTCGTAGCCCGCACCATCGGCCCGGTTGAACTGGGTGAGATTGGCCGCGAAGCCGCCGATCAGCGCCCGCACGCGGTTGGGATTGCCGAGCGAGAAGGCCGGGTGCTGCATCAGCTGCTTGACCCGCTCCAGCGTGCCGGGCTCGGCGATCAGCGCCTGGGCCATTAGCCATTTGTCGAGCACCAGCGGCTCGCCGGCATAGGCCTCGGCGAAGCGCCTGATCAGGGCTTCCCGGCGCTCGCCGGGGATCAGAGTCATGGCGGCAAGCGCCGCCAGCCGATCGGTCAGGTTGTCGCCCCCAGTGAACTGCCCTTCGCAGAGATCGGCGGCCTCGGTCGGGGCAGCCAGCGCCGCCAGCCCGAGCAATTCGTTGCGCAGCGCCCGCCGCCCGGCCGAGGCCGCATCGGGGCGATAGGCGCCGCTCGCAGCGAGCGCCCCGCGTAGCCCAGGCAATTCGCCGAGCAATGCCTTGCCGATCGCGCCCGACAGCTTGCGATGGGCGGCGAAGATCGCGTCGGGATCGACATCCCCGCCGATCTCGCGGGCGATGTCGGCCGGCGCGGGCAGGCGCAGCACCTGCGCGGCGAAGGCGGGATCGGACAGCGCATCGGCCTTGAGGAAGACCTGCAGAGCCTCACCGAGCTTGCTGGCGGTCGTTGTCAGCACGTTGGCGTCGGCGCCGGGTTTGCCGGCGGCCACGAGCACGCGTGTGGCAACGCTCTGGAGCGACTGCCAGCGGTTGAAGGAATCGCTGTCGGCCGAGAATAGCCGCAGCAGGTCGCTATCGCTCAAATCGAGGTCGAGCCGCGCCGGGGCCGAGAAGCCGCGCATCAGCGAGGGGATCGGCGCCTCGGGAACATCCTCGAAGGTGATCGAGAGGGAAGCCTGGTCGAGCACGATGAGCCCGTCGCCGGCATAGGCGTTCGAGGCCGTCTTCAGCGGCAGGTCGCCCTTGGCGCCGACGAGGCCGAGCTTGATCGGGAGAACGACCGGCTGCTTCTCGGTTTGGCCGGGCGTCGGCGGCGTGCTCTGCGCCAGGTCGAGCGTGTAGCGTTTGGCAGCCGCGTCATAGCGGCCCGACGCCACGATGGTCGGCGTGCCCGCCTGCTCGTACCAGCGGGCGAAATGGTCGAGGTTCTGGCCCGAGGTCTCGGCGAAGCAGGCGAGGAATTCCTCGATCGTCGCGGCCGTGCCGTCGCAGCGCTCGAAATAGAGGTCCATGCCGCGCTTGAAGGCGTCGTCGCCGATCAGCACCTTGAGCATGCGGATGACTTCCGCGCCTTTCTCATAGACCGTCGGCGTGTAGAAGTTGTTGATTTCCTTGTAGGCGCGCGGCCTGACCGGATGGGCGAGGGGGCCGGCATCCTCCGAGAACTGGGTCGAGCGCAGCGTGCGGACATCGGCGATGCGCTTCACCGGGCGCGAGCGTTCGTCGGACGAGAATTCCTGGTCGCGGAAGACGGTGAGGCCCTCCTTCAGGCAGAGCTGGAACCAGTCGCGGCAGGTGATGCGGTTGCCGGTCCAGTTGTGGAAATACTCATGCGCGATGATCGCCTCGATCGAGGCATAGTCGCCGTCGGTCGCGGTCTGCGGATCGGCGAGGACGTACTTGTCGTTGAAGATGTTGAGGCCCTTGTTCTCCATCGCCCCCATGTTGAAATCGGACACGGCGACGACGTTGAACACGTCGAGATCGTAATTGCGGCCGAAGACCTGCTCGTCCCAGCGCATGCAGCGCACCAGCGAATCCAGCGCCCAGCCGGCGCGATCGGCCTTGCCCGGCTCGACATAGACGGCGAGCTCGACCTTGTGGCCGTCGGCGGTGACGTAATCCTGCCGGACATGGTCCAGCGCCCCGCCGACCAGCGCGAAGAGATAGGCGGGCTTCGGGTGCGGGTCATGCCAGACGGCAAAATGCCGGTCGCCGCCGGGCAGTTCCGCCGCCGCGACGAGATTGCCGTTGGAGAGCAGCACCGGCGCTTCCGCCTTCGCCGCCTCGAGCCTGACGGTGTAGACGCTCATCACGTCCGGCCGGTCGAGGAAATAGGTGATGCGGCGGAAGCCGTCCGCCTCGCACTGCGTGCAATAGACCTTCGAGGAGCGATAGAGCCCCATCAGCTTGGTATTGGCGGATGGATCGAGCTCGGTCTCGATCGTCAGCGTGAAGTCATGCGGCGGCGGATTCGGGAGCGTCAGTGCCTGCGGCGTCACGGTGTAGGCAGACGCATCGAGCGGCTTGCCGTCGATGGCCAGCGATTTCAGGACGAGTTCGTCGCCGTCGAGCCTGAGCGGCGCGCCGGGCTGCCCTTCCGGATTGGGGCGCAGTGCCAGCAGGGCCCGCACCCGCGTCTTCTGCGGATGCAAGCTGACGTCGAGATCGACCGTGTCGATCAGCCAGTCGCTGGGGCGGTAATCCTCGAGGCGGATCAGCGGAGCATCTTCGGTACGCATGGAAGCCCTGATGGCGAGAGTCAGGGTGCGTATGTAGGGCGTTTCATCTTGGGAGGGAAACACCCGTCATTCCGGGCTTGACCCGGAATCCATTGAAGAGCGCATTGCCCTGCGATGGATTCCGGATCGGCGCCGCTGGCGCGGCTTGTCCGGAATGACGCGGGTGGAGCGTTACGACGCGGTCGGAACCGCCGGCTCCGCATGGCTCACCAGCCGGCAGACCTGCGGCCGTGCGAGGCGCACCGCGCGCTCGATCGCGTCGACGGCGTCGTGTACGGCGGCAACATTGAGCGTGGGGTCGACGCGGCAATGGTAATTGACCACCAGCCCCTTGGCGGTCTGGCGCACACGCACGCTGTGGATGTCGTGGATCGGTCCGGAAACCTTCGCGGCCTCGCCCGCAAGCGCCTTGCCGATGTCCTCGACGGTTTCCCAGGCGGCGTTGTGGCCGGAGGGCTGGCCGGTCTCCATCGGCTCGATATGGGTCTCGACTTCGGTCTCGCCCCCGAATTCCGCCCGGATCGCGCTTTCCAGCCGGGTCGCGATCTCATGCGCCTCGCCGAGCGGCAGGCCCTGGTCGACCTCCATGTCGAGGCTGACCGAGAGCTTGTCGCCGATCGAGTGCACGGTGACGTGATGCACCGGGATCTTCAGCTTGAGCGCGATCAGCAGCACGCGCTCCAGCGCGGTCTCGTCGTCGACCTGCACGGGGTCGGCCGTGATCGTGATCTCGGCGCCGTGCTCGGCCTTGAGCAAGGCCTCGCCAAGCTGGGCCTTGATCGCGACGACGCGGTCGAGCGGCAGGGTGCGCGAGACGCTGATGCCGATCTCGCCATGGACGCGTCCTCCGGCCGGGCGAACCCGCAGCCAGTTGACGCCGACGACGCCGGGCACGCCGCGTGCGACCTCACGAAGTTTTTCGCTGACGCCTTCGGGCGCGGTGTCCATCAGCGTGTCGAGTACGCGCCGGGCAAGTCGGTAGGCCGAGAAGGCGGTATAGGCCGCAATCGCGAAGGCGGCGGCGGTGTCGGCCCGCTCGAAGCCGTACCAGACACCGATCAGGCCGATAAGGACCAGCGTCGAGCCGACGAAATCCGCCGAGAAATGCGTGGCTTCGCCGGCAAGCGCCTCGCTGCCGGTTTCCTTGGCGACCTTGGTCAGCGAACGCCAGCGGATGGCGTCGACGATCATCGACAGCACGAGCACGCCGATGACGAGCGGCGTCACCTCGACATGCGCGATGACATTGGTCCAGAGCCGGTTGCCGGCCTCCCAGAGGATCGCACCGGCGAGCGTGAACAGGATCGCGGTCTCGACCAGCGCGGCCAGCGCCTCGACCTTGCCGTGGCCGTAATGATGCTCGTCGTCGGCCGGCTTGTCGGAGGCGCGGACCGCGAACCAGGTGAACAGCGTCGAGCCGACATCGACCAGCCCCTGCAGGGCATCGGTCAGCAGGGCGAGCGAGCCGGAGATGATGGCGCCGACGATCTTGGCCGCCGTCAGCAGGATCGTCGCCATCACCGAGATGATCGCGGCGCGCTGCTTGATCTGGGCGATCTGGGCGGGCGTAGCGCGCACGGCCGGTGCCGTTGCCGGCCCGTCTTGCGTTGTCGTCATGGCGCGTCCTGTTCAGATGGCTTGGCGAGGTGGTCTGGAGTGCCGATGCTCTTGCCTGATTTAGGAAACGGATCAACCCTGCCGCCCCACAACGAGGAAGACCGATGCGATATCTCCACACCATGGTGCGCGTGACCAATCTGGATCAGGCGCTGGATTTCTACGTTACCAAGTTCGGGCTGGTCGAAACCCGCCGCATCGAGAACGAGAAGGGCCGCTTCACGCTGGTCTTCCTCGCGGCTTCAGACGATCTGGCGGGAGCGAAGGCCGGTGCTTCGCGCGGCAGCCCGACGCTGGAACTGACCTATAATTGGGACCCGGAGAACTACACCGGCGGCCGCAATTTTGGCCATCTCGCCTATGAGGTCGATGACATCTACGCGACCTGCGACAAGCTGATGAAGGCTGGCGTCACCATCAACCGCCCGCCGCGCGATGGCAACATGGCCTTCATCCGCTCGCCCGACAACATCTCGATCGAACTGCTCCAGAAGGGCGAGCCGAAGCCGCCGGCCGAGCCGTGGGCGAGCATGCCGAACACCGGGAGCTGGTAAGGCCTTGGCCGGCGTCTTCTGCCTGGGAATCGCGACGCTGGACTATGTCTACAGCGTCGAGACCATGCCGACCCGCGGCGAGAAATACCGCTCGCGCGGGCTCGCTGTCGTCGGCGGCGGTTGCGCCGGCAATGCCTCGGTCGCGATCGCCCGCCTCGGCGGCGCATGCTGGCTGGCGACGCGCCTCGCCGATGACCTGACCGGCGATCAGATCGTCGCCGATCTCGAATCGGAAGGGGTCGATACGGCCTTCGCGCGCCGCGTCGCAGGGCTGAGCTCGCCGGTTTCGGCCGTCATCGTCGATGCCGAAGGCGAGCGCATGGTGATCTCGCATTCCGACCCTGCCATGCCGGAGGATGTCGCCTGGCTGCCCCGGAACCTTCCCGAGGGCGTAGGAGCGGTGCTCGCCGATACGCGCTGGGGGGAGGGGGCGCTTGCCGCCCTGAAGCTCGCCCGCGCAGCCAGCGTGCCCGGCGTGCTCGACGGCGACCGCAGGCCGCCGCATCCCGATCTGGTAGGCACGGCGAGCCATGTCGCCTTCAGCCAGCAGGCCCTGCGCGAGATCTCGGGCGAGGAGGATCCGCGTGCCGGCCTTGCCAAGGTTGCGGCCGGCGTCCCGACGTGGCTTGCGGTCACGCTCGGCAAGGACGGCGTGCTCTTCGTCGAGGACGGGGAGGTCCGGCACAGCCCGGCTTTCGTCGTCGAGACGGTGGATACGCTGGGCGCCGGCGATGTCTGGCACGGCGCCTTCGCGCTCGCATTGGCCGAGGGGCAGGCCGAACCGGCGGCGATCCACTTCGCCTCGGCGGCGGCGGCGATCAAATGCACCCGCTTCGGCGGCCGCAGCGGTGCGCCAAAGCGTGACGAGGTCGAGCGCTTCCTGGCGCAGGCCGCCTGCTAGCAGACGCGACGGCCTTCTCCTCTCCAGCGTCGTGCAGTCGTCACGCGCGTCGGGCATCTGACCCGGCGCGCGCTGCCGCGCATCGGTTAAGCTCAGGAGAGAGCATCATGCTGGCGATCCAGGGTCTGAAATGCATCTACGACACCACGGGGAAGGGTTGGTCGATCGAGCTCGTTCTCCGGGCCGATGGCGAGGAGGCTGTGCGCCGCTTCGACGTCGACGGGGCCGATGATGCCGAATTGCTGATCGAGGCCTTCGAGGATTCCTCGGCCAGCGCCTTCGATCCGGAAACCGGCGAGATCGTCTTCGGCTACGAGTATCTCGACCTCGACGAAGAGGACGACGAAGACGAAGAGGATGAGGCTGAGGAGTCCGAAGAGGATGACGAGGATTCCGACGCATCGGACAAGGACGGCAAGCCGAAAGGCTGAGGCCTCGCCTGAACGGCCGGCCTGCGGCCCCGCGACGACCATGAGCCCGGAGAGGCAGCTGCCTCGCCGGGCGATCTCGTTTCGGTGGAGGCTGCCATAGGCACGGCTTTTTCAGGTGCTGGTATCAGTCGCGGGATCAGGTGCAATCTGCGGAAGGCACGGCACGCGATGACGGGCGGGGAATGACACAGGAACAGGATGAAGATCGGGTCGCGGGGACGGCGTCGGCCTCTCTCGCGACCCTTGCCGATCCGGCGAGCGCCGCCGTCGCGGCCAGCAAGAAGCGCGGCATCTGCGCCATCAGCGGGCAGGAGACGGCTCGAAAGAACCTCGTCGAGGTCGGCACGCTGCGCCCCGCGCTGGCCGACCATATCCGCAGTGATTTCCCGGATATGCCCGATCACGCGCTGATCAGCCTGAAGGAGCTGGCGCGCTACCGCACCCGCTATGTCGAGGAAATCCTGCGCGAGGAGCACGGCGAATATTCCGACCTCGACCGCGAGGTCGCCGAAAGCATTGCCCGGCAGGAGACCATCGCCGAGAATACCGAGGATGATTTCGAGGAGCACCGCACGCTGGGCGAGCGCTTTTCCGACAATCTCGCGAGCTTCGGCGGCTCCTGGGCCTTCCTGATCAGCTTCGGTGTCGTGCTGGTGGTCTGGATGGCGATCAACGCCCTGATGGGCGAGCTGAAGGCCTTCGATCCCTATCCCTTCATCTTGCTCAACCTCGTGCTGTCCTGCATCGCGGCGGTGCAGGCGCCGATCATCATGATGAGTCAGAAGCGGCAGGAATCGAAGGACCGCCTGCGCTCGCTCAACGACTACCAGGTCAACCTGAAGGCCGAACTCGAAATCCGCCACCTGCACGAGAAGATGGACCATCTCGTCACCCGGCAATGGCAGCGTCTCGCAGAGATCCAGCAGGTCCAGTTGGAGATGCTGCAGGAGGCGCAATTGCCGAAGGCGCGGGCGAAGCGGCGCAAGAAGCCCGTTGCCAAGAAGAAACGCGCGAAGCCGGTCGAGGCGGTGGCCGCTCCCGCGCCCGACAAGCCGGAAGGTGAGGCCTAGCCGCCCTTCGCTTGACTCCCCAACCTCCCATCGGTCTTTTCGTCGGCAAACGAATCCGATCGGGAGGATCATCATGGTTGCTTCGCGTCTTGCGCCCGTTGGCGCGCTGTTTGCCGGCCTGGCTTTCACGGCTCCGGCCTTCGCCCAGGGCCAGGTCACCGTCTATTGCTCGATCCTCGAGGAGCAGTGCCGCGAAGGCGCGGCGATGTTCGAGAAGGCGACCGGCATCAAGGTCGCGATGGTCCGCAAGAGCACCGGCGAGGTCTATGCGCAGGTCAAGGCCGAGGCGAGCAATCCGCGCGGCGACGTCTGGTGGGGCGGGCCGGGCGAGCCGCATCTCCAGGCGGCCGACGAAGGCCTGCTCGACGAGTACAAGTCGCCGAAGCTGCCGGAATTGCATGACTGGGCGCAGCGCCATGCCGAGCAGTCGAAGTTCCGCACCAACGGCATTTATCTCGGCGCGCTCGGCGTCGGCTACAATACCGAGGTCCTGAAGAAGAAGGGCATCGCTGCGCCGAAATGCTGGGCGGACCTGCTCGATCCCAAGCTGCGCGACGAGGTTCAGATCGCCGATCCCAGCTCGTCCGGAACGGCCTATGTCTTCCTGGCGACCACGGTGCAGCGCCTCGGCGAGGAGAAGGGCTTCGAGTATCTCAAGGCCCTGCACAAGAACATCAGCCAGTACACCAAGTCCGGCATCGCTCCCGTCAAGGCGGCGGCGCTCGGCGAGACGGCGGTCGGCATCGCCTTCATCCACGACATGCTGACACAGAAGCTGCAGGGCGCGCCGATCGAGACGGTCGCTCCCTGCGAGGGCACGGGCTACGAGACCGGCTCGGTCTCGATCATCAAGGGCGGCAAGAACCCTGAGGCTGCGCGCAAGTTCGTCGATTTCACGCTCTCGCCCGATGCCCAGAACATCAATGCGAAGCTGAAGATCAACTCGATCCCGTCCAACAAGAATTCGCTGCTCTCGCCGGACGCGCCGAAATTCTCCGAGATGAAGCTGATCGACTACGACACACCGCGCTGGGGCTCGCCGGCCGAGCGCTCGCGCCTGCTCAAGAAGTTCGACACCGAGGTCAAGGCGCTGCCGCGCTGAGGCCCCTGTGACATCCAAGCTTGGTAGCACGGCCGCCGGTTTGTGCTACTAAGCTGCGATCCGGGTTCGGGCGCGTGGCGTCCGGCCTCAAGTCATGGGATCGCCGCCGATGCTTCGCGCCACCTCCGTTCTTCGCAAGGCCGCCGTCAAGGCCGAGCGCGTCGTCGATACGCTGCCGCTGGGCCACCGCGACCGCACGATCAATGGCGTGAGCGTACGAGCGACGGGCGGGCTGGAATTCGCGATCGCGCTCGACAAGCCGGCGGCGCTGAACGATGGCGACGCGCTGAAGCTGGAAGACGGCACGCTGGTCCAGATCAAGGCCGCGCCGGAAAGCCTGCTGGAGATCCGCGCCGAGAACCCGTTGCGGCTGGTGCGCCTCGCCTGGCATCTCGGCGGCCATCATGTCCCGGCCGAGATGACGGCTGACGCCCTCTACGTTCCGAACGATGCGGCGCTCGGTGAATTGGTGCGCGGGCAGGGCTGTTCGATGACGGTGGTCGAGCGTCCGTTCCAGCCGGAGGCGGAAGTCCATCACCACGCTCATGGCGACGATTGCGGCTGCGGGCACGATCATCACCATGGTCACGACCATCACGGTCATCATCACGGCCATGGGCATGACCACGTGCAGCACAGCCACGATCATACGCATGACCACAAGCACGAGCACGAGCACGCCCATGGCGACGGCTGTGGCTGCGGTCATGACCGCGACCATCACGGGCACGGCCACCACGATCATGGTCACGGCCATGGCGCCGCGCATGGCCACAAGGGCCATTCCCACGATCATTGATCTCGCAATAGCTGCGACTAATTGCGAAAGGCGGGCTTTTGGCCCGCCTTTCGTGTTTCAGGCCGCGTAGCCCTTGACCTGCGCCAGCGCGGTCATCACGCCGCGGAGTTCCGCGAGGCCGCGCAGGCGCCCGACGGCGGGATAGCCCGGGAAGCCGCCCTTGCCGATATCGTCGAGCAGTTCGTGGCCATGGTCCGGCCGCATCGGGATCTGCCAGTGCGGGTGACCGGCAGCCTTCCGGCGCTGCTCCTCGGCCATCAGCACGTCGACCAGCGTGACCATGTCGGTGTCGCCGCCGAGATGCTCGGCCTCCATGAAGGAGCCGTCCGGGTCCTTGGCGACGTTGCGCAGATGCGCGAACCAGATCTTGTCTGCGAAGCGCCGCGCAATCTGCGGCACGTCGTTCTTCGGATTGGCGCCGAGCGAGCCCGAGCAAAGGGTCAGCCCGTTCGAGGGCGAATCGACCGAGCCGAGGATGAAGGCGATGTCGTCCTCGGTCGAGCAGATCCGTGGCAGGCCGAAGAGCGAGCGCGGCGGGTCGTCTGGATGGATGCACATGCGGATGCCGACCTCCTCGGCGGTCGGGATGATCTCTTCGAGGAAGCGCTTCAGGTTGGCGCGCAGCTTGTCATGGGTCATGCCGGCATAGCGCTCGAGGATGCGGGCGAGGCCGGGCAGGTCATAGCGGTCGAAGGCGCCGGGCAGGCCGGCCATCACGCTGGAGAGCAGCCGGTCGCGGTCGGCCTGCGAAGACCTGTCGAACCAGGCCCTGGCCTTGTCCATCACCTCGGCCGAATGTCCTTCGTCGGCTCCCTTCCGCTTCAGCATGAAATGGTCGAGCGCGACATATTCGTGCAGGTTGAAGCGAAGCGCCGTGCCACCGCCTGGCAATTTGTGGGCGAGCTCGGTGCGGGTCCAGTCCAGCACCGGCATGAAATTATAGCAGATGACCTCAATGCCGCAGGCGGCGAGGTTGCGCATCGACTGGCGATAGTTCTCGAAGATGGTTTCGAGGTCGCCGTTGCCGATCTTGACGCTCTCATGGATCGGCAGGCTCTCGACCACGCTCCAGCGGAGTCCGAGGCTCTTGTCGGAACGGATCATCGCCCGGCGCTTCTCGATCTCCTCGAGGCTCCAGACCACGCCATAGGGGATCTGGTGCAGCGCGTTGACGATGCCGGTCGCGCCGGCTTGCCGGGCCTGCGCCAGAGTCACGACATCGTCCGGCCCGAACCAGCGCCAGCATTGTTCCATGATATGATATCCTTGTGAGAAAGGTCGCTGTGCGGCAGGCGGGAGTCAGGAGGCGTCGTGGGCGAGGCGGGAATCGTCGAAGGCGTCCGCGTGGTCCTTCGCGATCGTGTCGATCGTCGCGAACACCGTGCGCAGATGCGCGCGCATCGCGGCCTCCGCGCCTTTGGCGTCATGCTTCATGACGCAGGCCGCGATGATCCGGTGCTCGTTCAGGATCACCTCGGACCAGGACGGCGTTTCCAGTGACAGGCAGCGCACCCGGTCCATCTGGGCCTTCACGCCCTCGATCATGCTCCAGACGGCGCGGTGCCCGGCGATGCGGGAAATCTCGGCATGGAACACCTCGTCGAGGCGGAAGATTTCGGAGCGCTCTCCCCGTCGCACAGCCTCCGCCTGCTCCTCGATCTGCGCCGCGAGCCGGCGGCAATCGGCATCGCTGATGCGCTGTGCGGCCAGCACGACCGTGCGGCATTCCAGCGTCTCGCGGATGAATTGGCTGTCTCGGACGGCGGCGAGGTCGATCGGCGCGACGAAGGTGCCGACCTGCGGCACGGCGACGAGGAAGCCCTCGTCGACCAGTCGCTTGAACGCTTCGCGCACCGGCGTGCGGCTGACGCCGAAGCGCAGCGCCATTCGCGCCTCCGACATGGCTTCGCGCGGTTTCAGTGCGCCGCTGATCACGTCGGCGCGCAGAACGCTGTAGATTTGGTCCGTGCTGTGACGGGTTGCAGGGTGGGCCATTGCCAAGCTCTCGACGACTAGTATACTAGGATACTGATCAACCGGGGGCTGCGTCAACTTGGCCGGTTTCCGGGGCGAGGGGCAGGGGGCCGGATCGGAGCGGTCGGGCCAGCGCAACATAATAAAGCTCGTAAGCGGGCATCCACATCTGGAGGAGAGATCATGGCTCACGACAGCATCAATCGGCGTCATTTCATCGGCGGCGTCGCCGGTCTCGGCGTCGCAGCGCATGCGCCCGGCGTCTTCGCGCAGCAGCTCAAGCTGCCGGCCTCGCCGCTGACGATCAGCATCATCGACGTCGGCGGGGCGCTTGCCCTGGTCCAGACTCCGCTGGAGAACTACCCGAAGGCCAATCCCAAGGCCGTCTCGCGCATGGTCTTCACCAAGGCCCCGGCGCCTGAGCTGCCGGCCAAGATCAAGGCCCAGCAGAGCGCCGGCCGCCTCGATATCGACATGGTCATCGGCGGCCTGGACGTGCTGTCGGCCGGCATCGACCAGAAGCTCTGGGTCGATCTGCTGCCGCGCCTGCAGGCCGAACTGCCGAAGCCGGAGGATATCTACCTCAAGCCAGCGCTCGCCATGCATAATCTCGGGCAGGGCCAGGCCATGGCGATGGTCTATTACCCCTCCGGCCCGCTGCTCGAATACATGCCGGACCGCGTCAAGCAGGTGCCGACCACGGCCGAGGAATTGCTGGCCTGGACCAAGCAGAACAAGAACCGCTTCTTCTACGGCCGCCCGGCCAATTCCGGCCCCGGCCGCACCTGGATCATGGGCTTGCCCTATCTCCTCGGCGACAAGGACCCGAAGGACCCCGAGAAGGGCTGGGACAAGACCTGGGCCTATCTCAAGGAGCTCGGCGAGAACATCGAATACTATCCGGGTGGTACCGGCCAGACGATGAAGGAGCTCGGCGACGGCTCGCGCGACATCATCGTCTCGACGACGGGCTGGGACATCAACCCGCGCGTGCTCGGCATCGTGCCGAAGGAGGCGAAGGTCCAGGCGCTCAAGGGGTTCCACTGGGTCACCGACGCTCAGTACATGATGATCCCGAAGGGCGTGTCCGACGAGAAGCTCAATGTGCTGCTCGACCTGATCCGCCACATGCTGACGCCTGCTCAGCAGGCCTACACCTATGACGAGGGCTATTTCTACCCGGGCCCGGCCGTGAAGGATGTGCCGCTCTCGATGGCTCCGGCCTCCAGCCAGAAGGCGATCGCCGAATTCGGCCGCCCCGAATACGAGAAGCTCATCGCCGACAACCCGATGGAAACCCCGCTCAACCCCGACAAGATGGTGATCGCCTTCCGCATCTGGGACGAGCAGGTCGGCGGCGCCAAGAAGAAGTAACTGCGATTGCAGCGGCGGGCCTTGGCTTGGTCCGAGGCCCGTCGCCTGCTGTTCCGATCCCGTTTCTCAGATTCATCCGGAAGCCATGACCATCAACGCAGCCTCGTTCCGCGAGCTTCGGCTCGACCGTCTGAGCCGTGACTTCGGCACCCATAACGCGCTCAAGGACGTCTCGCTGACGATCGGCAAGGGCGAGTTCATCGCGCTGCTCGGTCCGTCCGGCTGCGGCAAGTCGACGACGCTGAACCTGATCGCGGGGCTGCTACCGGCGACCGGCGGGGGCATCTGGCTCGACGACAAGCGCATCGATCCGCTGCGGCCGGAAGAACGCGGCTTCGGCATGGTCTTCCAGAGCTACGCGCTCTTCCCGCATATGAATGTGAACAAGAATATCGGCTTCGGCCTGAAGATGCGCGGCCTGCCGCGCGCCGAGATCGACAAGCGCGTCGCCGAGGCCGCCGCGCTGGTGCGCCTGCAGGGCCAGACCGAGAAACTGCCGGGCCAGCTCTCCGGCGGCCAGCAGCAGCGCGTCGCCATCGCGCGGGCCATCGTCGTCGAGCCGCCGCTGGTGCTGATGGACGAGCCGCTCTCTAACCTCGACGCCAAGCTGCGTCTCGAGATGCGCGCCGAGATCCGCCGCATCCACAATACGCTCGGCGCCACCACGATCTACGTCACCCACGACCAGGAGGAGGCGCTCTCGCTCGCCGACCGCATCGTGGTGCTGCGTGACGGCCAGGTCCGCCAGGTCGGCACGCCGGAAGACCTGTTCATGCGGCCGGACCATCTCGACGTCGCCGAGTTCATGGGCTTCCGCAACAAGGTGAAGGGCAAGGTCGCCTCCGTCGGCGACGGCAAGGCGGCTGTCACGGTCGGCGATGCGCAGCTCTCCGGCCGTGCGCGAGCCGCGCTGTCCGCCGGCACTGAGGGCTATCTGGCGATCCGCCCGGAGGACCTGCATCCGGTCGCTGCCGGCCAGTCCGGCCTCAAGGCGCAGGTGGTCTCGACCGAGTTCCGCGGCCGCGAATTCGTCGGCTTCGCCCGCATGGCTGACGGAACCGACCTCTCCTTCCTCGCCCATGACAAGCTGTCGCCCGGCGAGGCCGTTACGCTCGCCGCCGATCCCGACCGCGTCCTCGTCTATGGAGCGGCGGCGTGAGCACCGACACCTCCACCATCCCGCTGAAGCAGCGGCTGGCGGCACGCGGGCTCGACGGGCTGACGCTGCTCGTCCTGCCGGCGGTGCTGTTCCTGCTGGCGCTGTTCATCTACCCGTTCTTCTACGGGCTCTTCCTCTCGTTCGAGCCGAAGCAGGGCGGCATCTTCGCCAATTACCAGCGCTTCTTCTCGGATCGCTTCCTCTACGGGACGATCGCGACGACGCTCTGGCTCGCGCTGCCGGTCACCATCGCGACGCTTCTGCTGGCGATCCCGATCGCCTTCCGCGTCCGGCTGATGAAGAACCAGCGCCTGCTGACCACGATTCTGGTCATTCCGATCACGCTCGGCACCGTTCTCGTCGCCGAGGGCCTCTTGAACTATCTCGGGCCGCAGGGCTGGTTCAACCGCGTGCTGATGACCTTCGGCATCATCTCCTCGCCGGTGAAGCTGCTGCACAATTACTGGGGCGTGATGCTCTCGCTGGTCATCACCGGCTTCCCCTTCACCTTCCTTTTGACGCTGTCCTATCTCTCCGGCATCGATCCGGCGCTGGAGCAGGCGGGCGCGACGCTGGGGGCGGGGCCTTGGGACCGCTTCAAGCACATCCTGTTCCCGCTCTTGCTGCCGGGGCTCGCGATCACCTTCTGCCTGAGCTTCGTGCAGGCCTTCTCGGTCTTCCCCTCGGCGGTGCTGCTCGGCGCGCCCTCGGGGCCGACCCGGGTGATCTCGATCGCGGCCTATCAGGCGGCCTTCGAGGAATACGACTACTCCATGGCTTCGGCCGTCGCGATGATCATGGGCGTGGTTCAGCTCACCATCGTCGTCGTGGTGCTGGCCGCGCGTGGCTTGCTGTATCGCGGCCCTGCCGGCGGCGGAAAGGGCTGATCCGATGGTGAAAGACACCCGTCTCTCGACGAAGCTCTGGGCGGCCGCCAACTGGACGCTGATCGGCTTCTTCGTCGTCAACCTGTTCGCGATGATCGCGACTGTGGTGACCTCGTCCTTCTCGACGCGCTGGCTCGGTACCTGGCTGCCGGCCGGCTGGACGACGCGCTGGTATTCGGCCGCCTGGTCGGAATTCCAGCTCTATGACGTGCTCTCCGTCACCTTCCAGATCGTCTTCCTGGTGGTGGCGCTCTCCGGTCTGATCGGCGTGCCGGCAGCCTATGCGCTGGCCCGTCGCGACTTCCCGGGCAAGAAGCTCGTCATGCTGCTCTTCCTGCTGCCGCTCCTGGTACCGCCGATCACCTTCGGCATCCCGCTGGCGACGGTGCTCTACCAGACCGGTTTCGCCGGCCAGATGTCGGGCGTCGTGCTCGCCAATCTCGTGCCGACCGTGCCCTTCGTCATCCTGGTGATGATCCCGTTCATCGAGCAGATCGACACCAAGATCGAGGCGGCGGCGCGCGTCTTCGGCGCCAACACCTTCAAGCTCTTCGTACATGTGCTGCTGCCGCTGCTCATGCCCGGCATCCTCGCGGCGCTGCTGCTGGTGCTGGTCAGGACGCTCGCCATGTTCGAGCTGACCTTCCTCACGGCTGGCCCGACCAGCCAGACGCTGGTCGTCGCACTCTACTACGCGGTCTTCGCTGCTGGTGTCCGCGCGGTGCAGTCGATCGACGCCATGGCGGTGATCTACATGGTCACGACCCTGATCTGGCTCGTGATCGCCTTGCGCTTCGTCAACCCGACGCAGATCGTCGCCCGCGCCAAGAAGTGAGAGACGCGGCTCGGGCGTGCAAAACCGGGCCGAATGCTATACGGGAGCGGCCATGACCTTGCCGCTTCCGAATATGCGCTTCTCCGTGGCGCCGATGATGGATTGGACGGACCGGCATTGCCGGGTCATCCACCGCCTCATGTCGCGCCATGCGCTGCTCTATACCGAGATGGTGACGGCGCAGGCGGTGATCCGCGGCGACCGCGAGCGATTGATCGGTTTCGACGCGGTCGAGCATCCGGTTGCGCTCCAGCTTGGCGGCAATGACCCCAGGCTGCTGGCGGAAGCCGCGAAGATCGGCGCCGACTTCGGCTATGACGAGATCAACCTGAACTGCGGCTGCCCCTCGGACCGGGTGCAGGGCGGGGCATTCGGCGCCTGCCTGATGCGCGAGCCAGCACTGGTCGGTGATTGCGTCGCGGCGATGAAGGCGGCGGTCTCGATCCCCGTCACGGTGAAATGCCGCATCGGCGTCGACGATCAGGACCCTGAAAGCGCGCTTGATGCATTGACCGCTTCGGTGCGCGCGGCCGGCGTCGATGCCCTCATCGTCCATGCCCGCAAGGCCTGGCTGCAGGGGCTGTCGCCCAAGGAGAACCGCGAGATTCCGCCGCTCGATTACGAGCGCGCCTATCGCCTGAAGGCGGCCAATCCGGACCTGCCGATCGCGATCAACGGCGGCATCAAGGCCCCGTCCGAATGGCAGGGGCATCTGGAGAAGCTCGACGGCGTGATGATCGGCCGCGAGGCCTATCAGAACCCCGAAATCCTGCTTAAGGCCGATCCGCTGCTCTTCGGGCAGGAGGCGCCGGTGACGGAGGCTTTCGCCATGCTGGAGGCGCTGGAGCCGCACATCGCTGCGCATATCGAGCGGGGCGGGCGCGTGCATGCCTTCACCCGCCATCTCGTCGGGCTCTTTCCGGGCCGCCCCGGCGCGCGCATGTTCCGCCGCCATCTTGCCGAGCGCTGCGTCGGCGCCGAGGCCACGCTGGAAGACCTGCGCGCCGCCATTGCCCATGTGTCGCGCCACGAGGCTGCTGCTGCGGCCTGAGCCAGCCAGCACGTCCGAAAGCCCGACTTGACACGCGGTGTCTTGGTTGCTTACACTTAACTTAATGGTTAAGTTTAAGGACGCGCAGCTCGATCGAACCTTCTCCGCCCTGGCGGATCCGACGCGGAGGGCCCTGCTGGCGCGCTTGGAGCGGGAGGACGGGCTGTCGGTCAGCGAGCTGGCGAAGCCGTTTCCGGTCTCGCTCCCGGCCATCATGAAGCATCTCGACGTCCTCTCGGATGCCGGGCTGCTGACGCGGACCAAGGCGGGGCGCACCGTGTCCTGCCACCTGAATGCGGAGCCGATGGAGGAGGCGATGGGCTGGCTGGCGCGCTATCAGCGGTTCTGGACCGAGCGCCTGGATGCGCTGGAAGCGCTGCTCGAAGCGCGGCGCAAGGGTGAAGGCTGAAGAGCCGGGGCAAAAAACGCCAAGAGGCTGAAGAGCCAAGAGGCTAGAGGGCGGGAGAGGGAAGAGGGCATATGCATCAACCGGTGACACCCAGCCTCACGATGAAGCGCCGCCTCAATGCCTCGCCGGCCGAGGTCTACCAGGCCTGGACCGACCCGGACCTGCTCGTCCGCTGGTTCGGCCCGGAGAATGTCGTGGCGCAGGAGGCGGAGATCGATCCGCGCGTCGACGGTGCCTATCGCGTCGTGATGATCGAAAACACTGGCGAGCGCCACGAGGTTCTCGGCCGCTATCTCGAGGTCGTCGAGAACGAGCGCCTCGTCTTCAGCTGGTCCTGGATCACCACGCCCGAGCGGGTTTCGCGCGTTACCGTCACGCTGAAGCCGGATGGCGAGGGCACGATCCTGACGCTCCTGCACGAGAAGCTCGCCGACGATGCCGCCGTCCGCGGCCACACCCATGGCTGGACGGGCACCATGGTCAAGCTCGAGGCCTATTTCGCCTGAGCGAGCGCGCGCCGCGGCATGATCCGCGCCGCGCCGAAGAAGCCGCCGGCCCGGAGCCGGCGGAAATTGGAGGAGAGGAGACGATGGAACACAGGATCGTATCCCGTGAGGAGTGGCTTGCCGCGCGCAAGCTGCACCTCGCCAATGAGAAGGAGCTGACACGCCGGCGCGACGCCCTGTCGGCCGAGCGGCGCGCGCTGCCCTGGGTCAGGATCGGGAAGAATTACACCTTCGAGGGATGGGATGGGGCGCTGTCGCTGGGCGATCTCTTCGCCGGCAACAGCCAATTGATCATCTACCACTTCATGTTCGGGCCGGGTGCCCGGGAGGGCTGCCCGAGCTGCTCGTTTCTCGCCGATCATTTCGACGGCGCCAACCGGCATCTCAGGCATCACGATGTCAGCCTCGTCGTGGTCTCGCGCGCTCCTTACGCCGAGTTCCAGAATTTCCGGCACCGCATGGGCTGGGATTTCCCTTGGGTCTCCTCGGCCAACAGCGACTTCAACCACGACTTCCACGTCTCGCCGAGCGCGGAGGAGAAGGCGGCGGGCCGCTACGAGTACAATTACGCGATGCATGACGGGCAGAGCGGCGAGATGCCGGGCTTCAGCGTCTTCTATCGCAACGAGGCCGGCGAGATCTTCCACACCTACTCGACCTATGCCCGCGGCGGCGACCTCCTGATCGGCGCCCATAACTTCCTCGACATGACCCCGAAGGGGCGCAACGAGGTCGGCATCATGGACTGGGTCCGCCATCATGACCGCTATCCCAGCAAGCCTCTGGGCGCGGCGAGTTTCCAGCCTGAGCTCGCCGTGAGCTCCCGCTGCGATTGAGAACGATTTTGCGGACCCATTCCGGGTCTGTCGTGTTGATATCAACGTTTATCGAGCTGCTGCCGATGCAGCCGCGAGCAGGGAGATGTGCAATGGCCTATGTCGATGGTTTCGTCGCGGCGGTGCCCGCCGCGAACAAGGAAGAGTACCGCAAGCAGGCGGCCGACGCGGCGCCGCTGTTCAAGGAATTCGGCGTCAGGCGCCATGTCGAAGCCTGGGGCGACGATGTCCCGGACGGCAAGGTCACGGATTTCAAGGGCGCCGTGAAGGCGACGCCGGACGAGGTCGTGGTCTTCTCCTGGTTCGAATATCCCGACCGGGCGACGCGCGACGCCGCCAACGAGAAGATCATGAGCGATCCGCGCATGAAGGCGATGGGCGAGGCCATGCCCTTCGACGGCAAGCGCATGATCTATGGCGGCTTCGCCCCGATTCTCGATGAGGGCGAGGGCGGCGCGATGGGCTATCTCGACGGTGTCCTCGTCGCCGTGCCTGACGAGCGCAAGGCGGCCTACCGCGATTTCTCCGCCGGGCACGCCGCCCTGTTCAAGGAATACGGCGCCCGCCGCGTGGTCGATGCCTGGGGCGACGATGTGCCGGACGGCAAGCTCACCGACTTCAAGGGCGCGGTGAAGGCGCAGGCTGGCGAGACGGTGGTCTTCAGCTGGGTCGAATGGCCCTCCCGAGAGGTGCGCGCCGCCGCCTGGGGCAAGATGATGTCGGATCCGCGCATGGCGACGCTGGAGATGCCTTTCGATGGCAAGCGAGTCGTCTATGGCGGCTTCGCTCCGATCCTCGACACCGCGCGCGGCTGAGGCCGCTGGGGCGGACAAGACGAAAGCGTGCCGTTTCTGCAAGGAAGCACGCGGTCATCCCGGGCTTGGCCCGGGATCCATGCCGGAACGTCGCCGATCAAGGTTCAGGCATGGATCCCGGATCTTCGCTTCGCTCCGTCCGGGATGACCCGCGTTTCCATCGAAGCGCGGCAGCCCCAGGGTCTTGCTACACGCAACGGCTATGCGGGGGTGGCATCTTGCCCCCGCCGGCCAAATCGCCGAGAGATCGGGCGGCTTCACCGGATCTCTCGTCATGTTTGCTGGCATCCCCATCGGCGATCTCGCCTTCCTCGCCGTCTCGCTCGTGCTGGCCGGCGCGGTCACTGGCCTTCTCGCTGGCGTCTTCGGCGTCGGTGGCGGCGCGGTCATCGTGCCCGTGCTCTACGAGATCTTCCGCGTCATCGGCGTGGCGGAGGAGGTGCGCATGCCGCTCAGCGTCGGCACCTCGCTCGCGATCATCATCCCGACGTCGATTCGCTCCTTCAACGCCCACCGCGCCAAGGGGCTGGTCGATCTCTCGATCCTCAAGGTCTGGGCCGTGCCCGTGATCGTCGGCGTCCTCGCCGGAAGCTGGATCGCCCGTTTCGCACCGGCCGATCTCTTCAAGATCGTCTTCGTCGTGGTCGCCACGATCTCGGCGCTGCGCCTGCTCTTCGCCGCCGATCGCTGGAAATTCGGCGAGGATATGCCCGGCAAGCCGCTGATGGTGGCCTATGGCGGTATCATCGGCGTGCTCTCGGCGCTGATGGGTATCGGCGGCGGCCAGCTCTCCAGTCTGTTCATGACCTTCTACGGCCGGCCGATCCATCAGGCGGTCGCGACGTCATCGGGCTTGGGCGTGCTGATCTCGATCCCGGGCGCGCTCGGCTTCATCTATGCCGGCTGGCCGCAGATGGCCCTGGGCACGTTGCCGCCGCTTTCGCTCGGCTATGTCTCGCTGATCGGCATGATCCTGTTCATCCCGACCTCGATCTGGACCGCCCCGATCGGTGCCAGCCTCGCTCATCGGCTCTCCAAGCGCCGCCTCGAGATCGCCTTCGGCCTGTTCCTGCTTTTCGTCGCCAGCCGCTTCGTCTGGTCGCTGATCCACTGAGGCGACCGGCCATGAGCGAGACCGCGATCCGGTTGCTGCGGCCCGAAGACCATGAGGCGCTGACAGCGCTGATGGTCGAGATGCAAGGGCATTACGGCGTGCCGTGCCCGGCTACCGAGGAGATTCTTGCGGGCCTCGCGGCTCTGCCGGCCGGCGTCGATATCCTGATCGCGGTCAAGGGCGCGGCGGTGCTCGGCTTCGCCTCCGCCTGCAATCTCTATCCGGGTCCGGGCCTGAAGAGCGGCTTCTTCCTCAAGGAAATCTACGTCGCCGATGCAGCCCGCGGTGCCGGGCTCGGCCGCAAGTTGATGACGGCGCTCGCCGAGCTGGCAGTGGAGCGCGGGCACCGACGCATCGACTGGACGGCCGATGCCGACGACGCGGCTTTGCTGCGCTTCTACGATGGCCTCGGCGCTGCCACCTATCCGAAGAAGGTGTTCTATCGCCTGACCGGCGATGCGCTGGTTCGTCTCGCCAGCGCGGATCAAGACTGACCTTCAGTCCTTGCGATCGGCCAGCCTCTCCGGCAGCACCGCCATGATCGCCAGCCGCTCAGCCTCGCTCAGCCGGCCCCATTGCGCGATCTCGGCGAGCGTCCGTCCGCAACCCTCGCAGAGCTTGCTGACGGGATCGATGACGCAGATTTTGATGCAGGGCGTCGAGGCGGCGCTCACCGTCCCACCCGCCCCAGAGCCAGCGCCAGCCCGAGATAGATCGCGATCTCGGCGAGCTGCTGGGCCGCGCCAAGGATGTCGCCCGTCTGCCCGCCGATGAGCCGCCGTGCCATGCGCGACAACACGGCAGCCGCGCCATGCGCCAGCGCGAACCCGATCAGTAGTCCAGCGATCGGCAATTGCGCCGCAAGGCCAATCCCGGTCGCGAGAAAGAGGCTGAGTCCCAAAGCGATCCGCGCCGTCAGCACCGTCGGCTGGCCGACGGCCGCCGCAGCCCCGCTGTTGCGTGCCGCCGGCTGCGTCGCGAGCATGAACAGTCCTTCTGCACGCGACCAGGGCGCCGCCACGAGCACCGTGGCCGCCGCCGCCCATGCGCCGGACCTGTCGAGGATCATCGCTATCAGGCTCGCACGTAGCAGCAGCGAGAGCCCCAGCGCCAGCGCGCCATAGGAGCCGATGCGGCTATCCTTCATGATCTCCAGCCGGCGCTCGACCGTATGCCCGCCGAAGAGACCGTCGGCGGTATCGGCCAATCCGTCCTCATGGAAAGCGCCCGTCGTCAGCGCGAGCGTCGTCAGCGCCAGCGCTGCGACGATGAAGCCACTAAGCCCTGCAAGCCCGGCCCCCAGCGCGACGAGCGCGGCCGGCGCCGCGATGACCAGCGCAGCGAAGGGCAGGGCACGCGGCACCTCGCGGAAATCCGGAATGCCATGGCCGTCGCTCTCGCCCGGCAGCAGCGGCACCGGCAGGCGCGACCAGAAGCGCAGGCAGATCGCGGTCGCGATTCCCCAGCCCGGCCAGTCCGGCGGGGGCGCCTCGCTCGTGGTCTCAGCCTCTGACATGCCTGCCGCGTCGTCTCGCTCGATTGTCTTCACGCTCCCGACCCTATAGCAGCAGCGTCAATCCTGCCGCCATGCCGATGCGCTGATGCGGCGCCCTCGCGAGATGGATTTGACCATGGCCGCCTCCGGATTGCCCTTCGACGATATCCGCGAGCTCATCGCCGCGATGCCTGGCCCCGACATGGCGGCGGCCAATGCGGTACGTGCCCGCGACGCTAATCTCACCAAGCCGGCCGGCAGCCTCGGCCGCCTGGAGGAGATCGCCGAATGGCTCGCCGCCTGGCAGGGCAAGGCTCCGCCGGAAGTCAGGCGCCCGCTGGTCTGTGTCTTCGCCGGCAACCATGGTGTGGTCGCGCAAGGCGTCTCGGCTTACCCGCAGACGGTGACGCGGCAGATGCTGGAGAATTTTGCCGCCGGCGGCGCCGCGATCAACCAGATCTGCGCGGCCTATGATCTCGGCTTCAAGGTCTTCGACCTCGCGCTCGACCTGCCGACTGGCGACTTCACCCAGACCGACGCGCTCGACGAGCGCGCCTGCGTCGCCACCATGGCCTTCGGCATGGAAGCGCTCGTCGGCGGCACCGACCTGCTCTGCCTCGGCGAGATGGGCATCGGCAACACCACCTCGGCGGCGGCGATCTATGCGGCGCTCTATGGTGGCGATGCCGCGCATTGGTGCGGTCGCGGCACCGGCGTCGACGACGAGGGGCTGAAGCGCAAGGTCGCGGCGGTGGAAGCCGGCCTCGCTTTGCATCGCGCCCATCTCAAGGACCCGCTCGAAGTCCTGCGTCGGCTCGGTGGGCGCGAGGTTGCGGCGATCTGCGGCGCCATCATCGCAGCCCGCTCGCAGCGCATCCCGGTGATTCTCGACGGCTATGTCGTGACGGCCGCCGCCGCGATCCTGCACGCGATCGAGCCGTCGACCATCGACCATTGCATCGCCGGCCATCTCTCGGCAGAGGGCGCCCATGCCGATGTGCTCGCCCGTCTCGGCAAGGTGCCTCTGCTGGCGCTCGACATGCGCCTCGGCGAGGGCACGGGCGCTGCGCTTGCCGCCGGCCTCGTCAAGGCGGCGGCTTCGGTCCATTCGGGCATGGCGACCTTCGAGCAGGCACAGGTCACGCGGAAGGATTGATTCCAGCCGTCATGCGCAGACCTGACCCGAGCATCTCGGAAACCAGCATCTTTTTTGTCCTGAGATTCTCGGGTCGAAGCTTCGCTTCGCCCGAGAATGACGGCGGTGGAGCTCCTACTCCGCGTAATCCGTCTTCAATCCCGCCCGCTCGGCATGGCGCTCCTGTGCCAGCTCGATCAGCCGTGTGATCAGGGCGGGGTAAGGCAGGCCGGAGGCCTCCATCATCTTCGGATACATGCTGATCGCGGTGAAGCCCGGCAGCGTGTTGATCTCGTTGAAGTAGAAGGCGCCGCTCTGGCGATCGAGGAAGAAATCGACGCGCGCGAGACCGCTGCATTCCAGCGCAAGGAAGGCATCGATCGCGAGCTGCCGCACGCGCGCCATCTGCGCGGCATCGAGCTTGGCCGGCAGGTCGACGCTGGCGCCGTCCTGGTCGAGATACTTCGCCTCGTAGGAGTAGAATTCATGCTGCGGGCCGGCATTGAGTTCGCTGGCGACGCTCGCCACCGGCGGATCGCCGTCGAGCACCGCGACCTCGATCTCGCGGGCATCGATGCCCTGCTCGATCAGGACCTTGGTGTCGTACTGGAAGGCGTCGGTGAGCGCGGCGTCGAGCGCCTCCCAGCTCTTGACCTTATGGACGCCGACGCTGGAGCCCATGTTGCAGGGCTTGACGAAGACGGGGAGCGTGAGCCGCCCCTCTGCCGCCTTGGCCGAGCCCGCGGGATCGCGCCGCCAGTCGCGGCGGGATAGGGCGAGATAAGGCGCGACCGGCAGGCCGGCGAGCGCCGCCAGCCGCTTCGCGATGTCCTTGTGCATGCCGACCGCCGAGGCCAGCACTCCCGAGCCGACATAGGCCGCCCCGGCGAGTTCCAGCAGGCCCTGCATCGCGCCATCCTCGCAGAGCGGGCCATGGATCACCGGGAACACGACATCGACCGGCGCGATCGCCGGCGCGGTGCTGTCGGCAGGCAGGATCGCGGTGCGCTCGCCTTGCGGCTCCAGCCGGATCGCGGGCGAATCCGTTGGGATGGGCAGGCTCTCGGTATTGGCCCCTTCGATCCGGCGCAAGTCGTGGCACTGCCAGCGGCCCTGCTTATCGATGCTCACCGGGACGGGCTCGAAGCGCTCGCGGTCGATATAGCGCAGGACCGAGGCCGCCGATTTCAGCGATACCTCATGCTCGCCCGACTTACCCCCATAGAGCACGGCGACGCGCGTTTTCCGGTTCATGATCCGATGGTCCGAGAGGCTGGAGGAAATGCCTGAACGAGGCTGTGAAAGGATGTCGCCGAGCGATGAGGCGAGATTCGGGCGGCTGGATCAGGCGGCGCGCGGCTTCGCCTTCGGTTCGGGCAAGGCGGCGAGCGTGTCCATCACGCGTTCGGCCGGCAGCGTGATCGTCACCTCGGTGCCGGCGCGCGGCTTGGACTTGAGGAGGAAGCCGCCGCCATGCAGGTCGATCAGCCCCTTGACGATCGGCAGGCCGAGGCCTGAGCCCTGCTCGGCCGTCTTGATCGCAAGGGAGCCACGCCCGAAGCTCTGCATCACGATCGGAATCTCGTTCTCGGGAATGCCGGGGCCGGTATCGGTGACGGAGACATATTGTCCGCCCGTCGCGGTCCAGCCGACCTTGACGGTGATTTCGCCACCCTGGGGCGTGAACTTGATCGCGTTCGAGAGCACGTTGAGCACGGCCTGACGGATGGCGCGCTCATCGGCCCAGACGCGCGGCAGGTCGGGCTCGGCCAGCGCCCGGATGCTCTGGCCCTTGGCCTTGGCCCGCAGCGCCAGCATGTGCTGGCACTCCTCGACGATGCTGGGAAGCGAAAGCGCCTCCTCGTTCAGCTCGTATTTGCCGGCTTCTATGCGCGAGAGGTCGAGAATCTCGTTGATCAGATTGAGCAGGTGCTGGCCCGAGCCGTGGATATCGGCCGAGTATTCCTTGTAGGCGGCATTGGCATGCCCGCCGAAGATCTCGTTCTTCATCACCTCGGAAAAGCCGAGGATGGCGTTGAGCGGCGTGCGCAACTCGTGGCTCATCGTCGCGAGGAAGCGCGATTTGGCGAGGTTTGCCTCTTCCGCCTTGCGCCGGGCCTCGTCCGAATTGGCGTTGGCGGTTTCGAGCTCGGCGATCAGCGCGTCCTTCTCGGCCCTGAACACGATCGAGGCGACCGAGCTCGCATAGAGCCGGTTGGCGAGGAAGATGAAGAAGAGCTGGGCCGAGGCCGCCATCAGCGCCATGGTGACGCTGTCCATGTCGCGCCGGTCCCAGAAGAAGACCATGATTCCGAGGATGATCGGGCTCAGCCCGGCATAGACCGCGATCGGGATCGTCGCCGAGAGCATGACGGTGAGCGCGCTGACGATCAGCAGGGCGGTGGTGGCGAAGACCTTGGCACCGGGCGCATCGACCGAGACGAACAGGAACAGCAGCAGCGACCAGGTCAGGCCGTGCATGCCCTCGGCGAGGGCGAAGAGCCGGCGCCAGAATTTCAACCGGACCTCGCCGGCAGCCTTTGTCAGGAAGCGTCGCGCCATCAGCACGATGATCATCGTCGAGAGCAGCACCGTGCCGCTCCAGACCGCGACGAGCGGAGCAGGCAGCCAGAGGCAAGAGGCGGCGGCGATGCCAAGCACGAGGACCAGCGTGCCGGCGGAGCCCGCGATCCGGTATTGCGCGAAGACGCGCAGCAGTTCGTTGTCGAAGGCGCGTTCCAGCCCGGTCGAGGAGGTCAGCCGTTCGCGCGCGGACTTGACCTCGCGCGTGACCAGCTTCCGGCGTGCCACGGCCGAGGGGTCGGGTCCGCGCCCGCGCTGCACCTGTTCGGCCGTCACTTCCGCCATGATAGGGAGCGTGTATCCTCGTTCGGTCCCTGCGGCATGCAGGGCCCGGCTCGCCATCATGGACACCAAATCGTTAAGCTCTTCCTGATGGCACCCTTCGGATTCGGTCGCTCCCGCTATGGACCTTTCGGCTGGCGCCGCGTCGGCCGGCCGGTCGACTTCGTCGTGGCGCTCGGCCTGCTCGGCTTTCTCGGGCTTGCCGGCGCGATCCTGCAGTATCGGCTCGGGCCGGCGCGCGAACTCACGGGAGCGGCTCAGGCGATCGATGGCGATTCGGTCCGGCTGCTCGGCGAGGAATTGCGTCTGGAAGGCATCGACGCACCCGAATACCGCCAGAGCTGCACTGCCCGCGACGGCAGGCCGGTTGCGTGCGGGCGCGAGGCGCGCCGCGCGTTGCAGGCGATGCTGGCGCGCGGCGAGACGCATTGCGAGATCGGCAAGGCCGATCGCTATGGCCGCGGCCTCGCCCGCTGCCGGCAGGGCGGCACCGACATCAACGCGACGCTGGTGCGCGAAGGCCATGCGGTCTCCTACGGCGCCTACCGTGCCGAGGAGGACGCGGCGCGAGCCGCCGGCCGCGGCATCTGGGCCACGCAGTTCGAGCGCCCGGAAGCCTGGCGCCGCAGCCACTCTCGCTGAGGCTTTCCGCCTTGCTGGCGTCATGAAGCGCCGGCAATCCGGTTGACCTTCCGGCGTGGGCCGTGATCGGGTACGGCGGCAGACGGAGGGGATCCGATGAAGCTCTATGATGGCGGACGGGCGCCGAATCCACGACGGGTCCGCATCTTCTTCGCCGAGAAGGGCGTGCCGCTGCCGGAGCTCGTGCCGGTCGACATCGCCAAGAAGGAGCACAGGACCGAGGCTTTCACCCGGCTCAACCCCGCCCAGCGCCTGCCTGTCCTCGAACTCGACGACGGCACGGCACTCGCCGAGACCATCGCGATCTGCCGCTATATCGAGGCGCTGCACCCGCAGCCGCCGCTCTTCGGCCGCGATGCGAAGGAGCAGGCGACCATCGAGATGTGGAACCGCCGCGTCGAGCTCGGCCTCTTCGCCAGCGTCGCCGCCGTCTTCCGCCACAGCCATCCCTCGATGGCGGAGCTGGAGGAGCAGGTGCCGGAATGGGCCGAGGCCAATCGCGACCAGATGGACGACCATCTCTGGCTGCTCGAATTGCAGCTCGCGGCCAATCCCTTCATCTGCGGCGATGCCCTGACGGTGGCCGACATCACGGCCGGCATCGCCATCGATTTCATGAAGCCATCGCGCATCCCGCTGCCGGAGGATTTTGTCCATATCCGCCGCTGGCATGGCGAATTGTCCGGCCGCCCGAGCTGGAAGATCTGATGCGCCGGTTCGCTTTGGCCCTGCTCGCCGTCCTGACCTCGCCCGCTCATGCACCGGCCGCCGAAAGGCTGAGCGGCGAGGCGATCGAGCGCGCCTTCCGGGGCAATACGGTCTCCGGCCGCTACACCAATGGCGGCTTCTTCACCGAATATCACGACCCCGATGGCAGGGCGCTCGGCCATAACGGCTGGCAGTCCAATGCCGATGCCTGCTGGATCACCAAGCCGGATAGCATCTGCTACTATTACGGCCCGCAGACCGATCGCACGGTGCATTGCTTCTCGGTTGAGATGAGCGGCGATCTCTACGTCCTGCGCAACAACGGCAACGGCATGGTCAACGCGCTGGCCAAGGTCGAACTCGGCAATCCCCGCAATCATAGCGATAACGGCACGCCCTGGTATTGCGACGGGCTTATCTCGCGGGCGCCCGGTCCCCCGATGAGCCGGAAGCTGGCGCGGCGCTGATGACCAGGCTCGCAGGTATCGCCGGCTTTGCGTTCGGCCTGCTGGCCGCAAGCCAGGCACCTGCGGTCGAGCGCCTGAGCGGCGATCAGATCAGGCGGCTCTTCGAGGGCAACACCGTCTCCGGCCGCTATTCCGGCAGCAACCTGCTGTTCAGTGAGTATCATCACGCTGATGGTCGGGCGAGCGGGCATAATCGCCATCTGACGAACACCGATGCCTGCTGGACCACGACGCCGGATTCCGTCTGCTATTATTACGGTCCGATCGAAAAACGCCGCACCTATTGCTTCGCCATCGAGACCAGCGGCGACCTGATCGTCATCCGCAGCCGCCCGAGCGGCCGGATCAACGGCCTCGCCCGCGTCGAGAAGGGCGATCCCTACGGCTACGCCACGAAGAAATCCGACTGGGTTTGCGACGGCCTGATCTCGCGGGCACCGGGCCGGTCGCGTCTGGCAGGCCGATGAGCCCCGGCGAGGGGCTCGATGAGGTGCTGGCGGAGCTGCGAGCCTGCCGCATCTGCCGTGACGCTCCGCTCTACCTGCCGCCCTTGCCGCATCAGCCCCGCCCGGTCATCCAGGCTGCGGCGACGGCCCGGCTCTGCATCGCCGGGCAGGCGCCGGGCACCCGCGTCCATGCCAGCGGCCGGCCCTTCACCGACCCTTCGGGCGTGCGCCTGCGCAGTTGGCTCGGCATCGACGAAGCGCTGTTCTACGATGCGGCCAAGGTGGCGATCGTGCCGATGGGGTTCTGCTTTCCCGGCCTCGATGCCAAGGGCGGCGACAAGCCACCGCGGCGGGAATGCGCGCCGACCTGGCGGAGCCGCGTTCTCGCGGGGCTGCCGCGGGTCGAACTCGTGCTGGCGATCGGGCGTTATGCCCAGAGCTGGCATCTAGGTGCGAAGGAAGCGGCCAATCTCTCTGCGACCGTCGCTGACTGGCGTGAAATCCTCGCGCGGCCGGGCTTTCCGCGCGTCCTGCCGCTGCCGCACCCGTCATGGCGCAACAATGCCTGGCTCAAGCGCAACCCATGGTTCGAGGAGGAACTCCTGCCCGCCCTGCGACAGGAAGTCGGGCGCCTGCTGCGGTAGTCCGGATGCTCAGTAGCGGAAGGGACCGGAATCGAGCCCGCGATTGACCTGGCCACGCACACCGACCACCGTGCGGACGGGGCCGAGCGCGGTTTGCCCGCGGCTTTCGAGATAGGCTACCCCGTCGGCGCGGCTGCCATAGCCATTGCGGGAGCTCTTGCCGAATTCGGCGCGGACGGCGCCGCCCGCCCGCACGCAGAAAGCCGAACCTTCCATCCGGATGAAGCCCGCGCCGTATTCCGGGCAGGGACGGGCGGCGGAACCGGGTTTGGCGGCCGGTTTCGCGGTGGCCTCGTACGGCGCTGATTTCCGGGGCAACGGCTCGCCGATCGACTGTGCCGAAGCTGCCGTTGCGAGGCCGGTCAGAAGCAGGGCGAGGGTGGCGGTGCGGAGCATGGCGAACATCCGTGGCGACGGTCCTTGCTACTGAGCCAGCAAGGCGCAGTTGTGGCAAGATCGCCCGTTCAGGCCCGGCCATAGAAAAACCCCGGCTCGCGCCGGGGTGAGTATCCCTCGCGCTACGGGCTCTGTTGGATCAGAGCTGATTCGAAACGCGCGAGCGGATCAGGAAATTGTCGAAGGTGTATTCGGCGATCTGGAACCAGAGATATTCGTCGCCGCGGAAGGCCGCCATCGAATCGTAGATCTTCTTGAAATCCGGATTCTTGGCCGAGGTTTCGGCATAGACCTCCTTCGAGGCCTTCAGGCAGGCTTCGAGGATCTCCTGCGAGAACGGGCGCAACTGCGCGCCACCGGCGACCAGACGCTTCAGGGCCGGCGGATTGCGGGCGTCGTATTTCGCCTGCATGTCGATATTGGCCTGGGCCGCGGCCGTGGTGAGCAGCGATTTGTAGGTCTTCGGCAGCTCTTCCCATTTCTTCGTGTTGATGAAGAAATGCAGCGAGGCGCCGCCTTCCCACCAGCCCGGATAATAGTAATACGGCGCAACCTTGTTGAAGCCGAGCTTCTCGTCATCGGCCGGGCCGACCCACTCGGCCGCGTCGATCGTGCCCTTTTCGAGCGCCGGATAGATGTCGCCGCCGCCGATCTGCTGCGGCACGACGCCAAGCTTGCTCATCACCTGCCCGGCGAAGCCACCGATGCGCATCTTGATGCCCTGCAGGTCGGCGACCGTCTTGATCTCCTTGCGGAACCAGCCGCCCATCTGGCAGCCGGTATTGCCGCCGGGCAGGGCGTAGATGCTCGCCTTCTTGTAGAATTCGTTCAGCAGCTCGTTGCCGCCGCCATGGTAGAACCAGGCGTTCTGCATGCGCGCATTGAGCCCGAACGGCACCGCGGTGCCGAAAGCGTAGGTCGGATCCTTGCCGACATAGTAATAGGACGCGGTGTGGCACATCTCGACGGTGCCGTTCGTGACGGCATCCGCCGCCTGCAATGCCGGCACGATCTCGCCGGCCGCAAAAACCTGGATCTGAAAGTTGCCGTCGGTCGCTTCCGAGACGGCTTTGGCGAGAACTTCAGAAGCCCCGTAGATGGTATCCAGCGATTTCGGGAAGGATGAGGTGATGCGCCACCTGATCTCCGGCATCGACTGCGCGATGGCCGGACTGGCGATCGCGCCCGCAGCTGCCCCTGCCGCTGCGGTCTTCAAGAATAGGCGTCGCTTCATCAACTATGCCCTCCCTCTGGGTCTCGCCGGTTTTCCGGTCGTGCCGATGCGCGCCAGCAAAGCAGGTCTGTTGGCCGGCGCAAGAGAAATTTGCATAGCTATCATGCAATTTCATCATGAATCGACGCCGAACCCTGCTTCTTCCAGATCGATGGTGGGCGGAGGGGGAAGGGCCGAGCCCGAAATGCAGCAAGGCCCGGCTTTCGCCGGGGCCTTGCATCGTCGAGCGAGTGTCGCGCCGGAGCGCTCAGCGAGCGCGGGTGCGGACCTGGAAGACGTCGAAGCTGAGCTCGGCGACCTGCCACCAGAGATACTGGTCGGAACGGAAGGCAGCCATGGCGTCGATCGCCTTCTTGAAGTCCGGGTTCTTGGCCGAGATCTCGGCATAGAGCTCGTTGGAGGCCTTCAGGGAGGCTTCCATCACGTCCTGCGGGAACGGGCGAAGCTGCGTGCCGGCCGCGACGAGGCGCTTCAGCGCCGCCGGGTTCACTACGTCGTAGCGGGCGGCCATCTGCGTGTTGGCATAGGTGCAGGCGGCGGTCAGCGCGGCCTGGTAGGCCTTCGGCAGGGCGTTCCACTTCTCCAGGTTGACGAAGGCGTGCACGGTCGGGCCGCCCTCCCAGAAGCCCGGATAATAGTAGTACGGTGCGACCTTGGCGAAACCGAGCTTCTCGTCGTCATAGGGGCCGACCCACTCGGCGCCGTCGATCGTGCCCTTCTCGAGCGCCGGGTAGATGTCGCCGCCGCCGATCTGCTGCGGCACGACGCCGAGCTTGCTCAGCACCGAGCCGGCGATGCCGCCGATGCGCATCTTCAGGCCCTGGAGGTCGGCGACCGACTTGATCTCCTTGCGGAACCAGCCGCCCATCTGCGCGCCGGTATTGCCGCAGGGCAGGCCGTAGATGTTGAACTTCTTGTAGAACTCGTTGAACAGTTCGTTGCCGCCGTTCTGGAACAGCCAGGCGTTCTGCTGGCGGGCATTGAGGCCGAATGGCACCGAGGCGGCGACAGCGAAGGTCGGGTCCTTGCCGACATAGTAGTACGAGACGGTGTGGGCCATCTCGACGGTGCCGTTGGTCACGGCGTCGGCCGCCTGCAGCGCCGGCACGATTTCACCGGCCGCGAAGACCTGGATCTGGAACTTGCCGTCGGTCAGCTCGGAGACCATTTTCGCCATGATCTCGGCGCCGGCATAGATCGTGTCGAGGGACTTCGGGAAGCTCGACGCCAGGCGCCATTTGATTTCCGGATTCGACTGGGCGACGGCCGGCATGGCGACGGCGGTCGCAGCGGCGCCGGCTGCGGCGGTCTGGATAAACTGACGACGCTTCATCTAGGGACTCTCCTCGGATGTCTGGCGGGTGCGGGCGTTTCGAAACAGCTTCTGCCGCCCGGCGTTCGGAATCGGGTTGTAGCGAATGGGTTTTCGAAGCGCGAGGGATTTCATCGCCGATTCCTGCGACTTTCGGCTAGTTTCCGTCCGCATCTTGGCGCGCTCCTCCGGCGATGGTTAAAGCGGGCATGATCGAGACCGAAAACCTGCGCCTGCGCCGTCCCGAGATCGATGATCTCGACGCGATCCATGCGATGCGCAGCGACCTCGATGTCGTCCGTTTCCTCGGCGGCCGCGCGCTCAATCGCGAGGAGGCTTGGCACCGGCTGATGCGCCTCGTCGGCCACTGGGCCCTGCGCGGCTACGGCATGTTCGCGGTCGTCGAGAAGGGCAGCGGCGCCCTGGTCGGCGAAGTCGGCCTGTTCGACGGTTGCCGGGGCCTGTCCCCCGATTTCGACAATGCGCCCGAGGCCGGCTGGATCCTGGCCAGCGCCGCGCATGGCAAGGGCTATGCGGGTGAGGCTGCGGCGGCGGCCCATCGCTGGTTCGCCGCGACCCATGGCGAGCAGCGCAGCGTCTGCATCATCGCGCCCGAGAATCTTGCCTCCTTCCGCGTCGCGCACAAGCTCGGCTACAAGAGTTTCGGACAGGTCGATTATCAGAACAGGCCGGTGGTGATGCTCGAACGCATCCCCGGCGGAAGGGCGTGAGGCGGGGAGGCCGGCATGGATCAGGACAGGCTCGCGAAGCTGCGGCAGCGTTATGCCGGAGCCGGAGGCGGCGACATTCACGATCCGCATTTCGCCAAGGTGGCCGCGGCCCAGTTCACCGGCGACAAGCGCAAATGGCCCTTCGCCGATGTCGCGACCTTCGTCGGTGCGCCCTACCGCCCCGATGCCCTGACCACGCCCGGCCTCGGCGGGCTCGACGTCGCGATCATCGGCGTGCCGATGGATCTCGGCGTCACCAATCGCGCCGGCGCGCGCCTCGGTCCGCGCGCGGTGCGTGCGATCGAGCGCATGGGGCCGATGGATCATGTGCTGGGCACCGCGCCCTTCACCATGCTCAGGGCCGCCGATATCGGCGACGTGCCGTTCCGCTCGCGTTACTCGCTGGAGAGCTGCCACGAGGATATCGAGGCGACCTTCAGGACGATCGTCGAGGCCGGCGTTTCGCCGCTGGCCGTCGGGGGCGACCATTCCATCACCTATTCGATCCTGAAGGCGGTCGGCGCGAAGCGCCCGGTCGGCATGGTCCATATCGACGCCCATTGCGATACATCCGGCCCCTATGAGGGTTCGAAATTCCATCATGGCGGGCCGTTCCGGCAGGCGGTGCTCGACGGGGTGCTCGATCCCGAGCGCGTGATCCAGATCGGCATCCGCGGCGGCGCCGAATATCTCTGGGAGTTCTCCTACGAGTCCGGCATGACCGTGATCCACGCCAACGAGGTCGACGATCTCGGCCTGGAGGCGGTGATTGCGAAGGCATTGGCCGTGATCGGCGACGGGCCGACCTATGTCTCCTTCGATGTCGATTCGCTCGATCCGGGCTTTGCGCCGGGTACGGGCACGCCCGAAGTCGGGGGCTTGAGCCCGCGCGAGGCCTTGGCGATCCTGCGGGCGCTGAAGGGACGCGACATCGTCGCCGCGGATGTCGTAGAAGTCGCCCCGCAATACGACGCGACAAGCAACACGGCGCAGTGCGCGGCACAGGTGCTCTTCACCGAGCTCTGCCTGCTGGCTGAGGCGCGCGCTTCGGGAAAAGGACGACCATGATTCGGATTCGATCGATCGCACGGATCGCCGCGCTCGGCGGGCTCTGCCTGCTGGCTCCCGCCGCGCGCGCCGAGGTGCCCGCCAACGGAAAGGCCTATCTGGACGCCGCCTACGCCTCCGTCGAATCGCTGTTCAAGCTGTATGACGGCAAGCCCAACCTGCCGCGCCTGTCGGACCCGGTCGACGGCAAGGTTCTGGCCGATGTCTGGAACGCCCCGGCAATCCTCGGCAAGCCGCCCTATGGCGCCGACGATCTCCCCACGCTGATCGATTTCGTGAAGAAGCAGACCAGCATCCTGCAGGCCTATGCCCTGTTCTCGCCGCAGCCGGGCCGGAAGGCCCCGGACCAGGCGGCGAATGCCGTCGAGTTTCAGGACGAGCTGACCCGGGCGCGCGTCTTCCTGCTTCAGACGGCGGGCGGCGTCCTGTCGGCGATCAATGATTTCGCCGCCAGGCTGAAGGATCAGGACAAGACCGAGGATCGGGCACGGGGCTTGCGGGAGATGCGGCTCGGCCTGCAGGAGATCGTCGTCGGCGCGGCGCTGGCGCTGCGCAGCCCCGAACTGCGCGATGCGAATCGCCTGTTGATCGCGCAGGCCTTCGCCGAGAATGCCGCCGGCATCGCCACCGCACTGGCCCCGCCGGATCGGACTGCGCTCGTGTCGGCGCTCCAGGCGGTTCGCCCGTCCCTGAAGCCGGAAGCGCAGAAGGCGATCACGGATTTCGCCACGGCCGTGACCGCCGCTCCTTGCGAGCTCTTCTGCCTCGTCAACTGAGCGGCGGCGCCGCCGCTCTCAGGGCCGCGTCGCCAGCCAGATCACATGCCGAGCCCCGCCGCCGGTGCGGCGGGCGCGTGCGGTCACCTCTTCGGTGGCGAAGCCGGCCTGGCGCAAACGCCGCGTGAAGCCGTGATCCGGCCCCGAGGACCAGACCGCCAGAATGCCGCCCGGCCGTAATGCCGCCCGGGCGGCCTGCAGCCCCTCCGCCCCGTAGAGCTGGTCGTTGCCGGCGACGGTGAGCCCTTCCGGGCCATTGTCGACATCGAGCAGGATGGCGTCGTGGCGCGCCTTGCCGGCGCCGATCGCGGCGGCGACGTCGGTGACATTCACCCGCACGCGGGCATCGTCGAGAGAGCCGGCGAAGACCGCGGCCATCGGCCCCCGCGCCCAGGCGACGACGGCGGGAATGAGTTCCGCCACCTCCACTTGCGCATCATCAGGCAGATGGTCGAGCGCGGCCCGCAGCGTGAAGCCCATGCCGAGGCCGCCGATCAGGATGCTCGGCTGCCGGCGCTGTCCCAGCCTGTCGCAGACCAATGTCGCCAAAGCCTCCTCCGATCCGCTGAGGCGGCTGTTCATCAGCTCGTTGCTGCCGAGCATGATCGAGAATTCGGTGCCGCGCTGCTTCAGCCGGAGATCGCCGCTGCCATCCGGCAAGGCTGCCGTATCAAGGGTGGTCCAGGGTATCACGTCGCTCTCGCCTGTCTGGGAAGCCGCCTTATAGCGCATTTGATCCGAGGGCTCGGAAGCCAAAACGATATGCACGGATTGCATGAAATATTGCCGTGCACGTCGTTGATCGTTTGATGGTGCATGGCTATTTCATGTTGCGCCGCAGCATTCGCTGCCGCCTTCCGTGAAAGCCCAATATGACGCTCGCCGCGAACGATCGCAGCCTGGACGTATCCGCGTCCGCTCATGCGCCTGCCTCGGCAGGGCTCGTGCTGTTCGCGCTCGCCATGGGCGGCTTCGCCATCGGCACCACCGAATTCGCGACGATGAGCCTGCTGCCGTATTTCTCGGCGGGTCTCGGCATCGACGAGCCGACCGCGGGCCATGTCATCAGCATCTATGCGCTCGGCGTCGTCGTCGGCGCGCCCCTGATCGCCGTGCTGGCGGCGCGGATTCCGCGCCGCACGCTATTGATCGGTCTGATGGCCCTCTTCGCGCTCGGCAACGGGCTGAGCGCGCTGGCCCCGACCTATCACTGGATGCTGGTCTTCCGCTTCCTGAGCGGTCTGCCGCACGGCGCCTATTTCGGTGTCGCGGCGCTGGTTGCGGCCTCACTCTCGGCGCCGAATCGCCGGGCGCAATCGGTGGCGCGCGTCATGCTCGGCCTGACGGTTGCGACGATTCTCGGTGTTCCCGCCGCGAGCTGGATGGGGCAGGTGCTGGGCTGGCGCACGGGTTTCGCCATCGTCGCCGGCCTCGCCCTGCTGACGGTGGTCCTGATCGCCCTGTTCGCGCCGCGCGACACCGTCCAGCCGGGCGCGAGCCCGCTGCGGGAGCTCGGCGCCCTGAAGCGGCGGCAGGTCTGGCTGACGCTGGCGACCGGCGCGATCGGCTTCGGCGGCCTCTTTGCTGTCTATACCTATGTCGCCTCGACCCTGATGGCGGTGACCGAGGTTTCGCCCGCGTTCGTTCCCGTCGTGCTCGCGATCTTCGGCCTGGGATTGACGGCCGGCACGCTCGTCGCCGGCTGGGCCGCCGACCGTGCGCTCGTTCCCGCAACCGCAGGCATGCTGCTCTGGAGCGCCTTCTGGCTGGCGGCCTTTCCCTTCGCGGCCGGCAATATCTGGGCGGTCTCGCTGGTCATCTTCATGATCGGCAGCGGCGGCGGACTCGGCGCCATGCTCCAGACCCGCCTGATGGACGTTGCCGACGACGCGCAGACGCTCGCTGCCGCGCTCAACCACAGCGCCTTCAACGCCGCCAATGCGCTCGGCCCCTGGCTCGGCGGCATGGCGATCGCCGCCGGCTACGGCTGGACCTCGACCGGCTGGGTCGGCTCAGGCCTGGCGCTGGGCGGTCTCGCGATCTGGATCGTCGCTGTTCTCGACGCGCGCCGCTGAACCTGATGGCGGGGCCTTTCCGGCCCGCCCATCACCTGCTTCTTTGGTCGCATTCCGGTCAGCGCCGGTCGTTTGGGCGTGCAAGCCGCGAAAAGCTGCACCGCTCCCTCTTGCGAGCGGCGCGAAACTGCGCCCAATCTGTCGCCACAGAACCGGACCGGGACAACAGGAAGACCGGCCGGCTGAATCTGCGGAGGTTCCATGAAGAGTTTCGTTCGTTTCATCGCGGCGGCGGCGTTGACGGTTGCCGGCGCGACAGGTGCGCTCGCGCAGGCCAAGGAGTGGAAGGAGATCCGGATCGGCACGGAAGGCGCCTATCCGCCCTTCAACAACCTGAATGCCAAGAAGGAGCTCGAAGGCTACGAGATCGACTACGGCAACCTGCTCTGCGAGCGGATGAAGGTGAAATGCACCTGGGTCGTGCAGGACTGGGACGGCATCATCCCGGCGCTGCTGGCCAACAAATACGACGTCATCATCGCCGGCATGAACGCGACCGATGAGCGCAAGAAGCAGGTCGATTTCACCACGCCCTACAACAAGACCCCGATCTGGATGATCGGCCCGAAGAGCACCAAGTCGGACGACATCTCGCCGGCGGCGCTGAAGGGCAAGGCGATCGGCGCGCAGGGCTCGACCATCCACGCCAACTATCTCGAGAAGTACTACAAGGACTCGACGCCCCGGCTCTACCCGACCCAGGAAGAGGCCAATCTCGACCTGATCAACGGCCGGCTCGACTATATCGTCGCTGACGCGCTCGCCCTCTCGGACTTCCTGACCGGCAAGGGCAAGGATTGCTGCAAGTTCGTCGCCGAGGTGAAGCGCGACGACGCGATCCATGGCCCGGGTGTAGGCGCCGCGATCCGCAAGTCCGACACGGCGCTGAAGGCCATGTTCGACAAGGCGATCGCCGAGACGACCGCCGACGGCTCGAACCAGAAAATTCAGGACAAGTGGCTGAAATTCTCCAAGTGACGCCTGCAAACGCCTGACTCTCGCCGGCGCCTTTGCGCCGGCGAGCATTCTCTCCCGCACGGCACCTCATGCTCGAAAAATTCGCATTGCTCGGCTTCGGTCCTTCCGGCTGGGGGCCGGCGCTGCTTCAGGGCGCCGCCACGACGCTCTCGGTCGCGCTCGCAACCCTGCCATTCGGCCTGGGGCTCGGCCTCGTCATCGCGCTGCTGAAGCGCTCCGACAACGTCCTGCTGCGGGCGCTGGCCACGATCTACACCACCGTGTTCCGCGGCGTGCCGGAGCTGCTCACGCTCTACATCATCTATTTCGGCATCCAGATCCTGGTGCAGAAGGCCTGGACCGGCTTCTCGATCCCGCCCTTCGGCGCCGGCATGGTCGCGCTCGGCATGGTGCTCGCGGCCTTCTCCAGCGAGGTCTGGGTCGGCGCGCTGAACTCGATCCAGAAGGGCCAGCGCGAGGCTGCCGCCGCGCTCGGCCTCTCGAAGGCGCAGGCCTTTCGCCTCGTCGTCTTCCCGCAACTGATCCGCGTGGCGCTGCCCGGCCTCGGCAATAACTGGATGGTGCTTCTGAAGGAGACCTCGCTGATCTCCGTGATCACGCTGCAGGACATCATGTTCATTGCGACGCGGGCCAATGTCGTGACCAAGGAGCCGTTCCTGTTCTTCGGCACGGCGATGCTGCTCTATTTCTTCTTCTCGCTGGTCTCCGCCTGGGGCATCGACAAGCTCGAGCAGCGCACCAATCGCGGCCAGGCCGCCTTCGGCGGAGCGACGCGATGAACTGGTGCGAATATCCCGGCGCCTGGGTCGGCAGCGAAGTACTGCAGAACTACGGCTGCCGCATGGCGAGCGGCCTCTGGGTCACCTTCGAACTCGTGGCGATCTCGGTCGCCATCGGGTTCTTTCTGGCGCTCGGCCTTGCCGTGACCCGGCTCTACGGCCCGCGCTGGGCACGGATGGCGGTGAGCGGCTACACCACCTTCCTGCGCGGCACGCCGCTGCTCTGCCAGCTTTTCCTCGTCTATTACGGGCTCGGCCAGTTCCGCGAGTTCTGGCAGGGCATCGGCCTGTGGTGGTTCTTCCGCGAGCCGTTCTTCTGCGCGCTGTTCACCTTCACCATCAATACCGCCGCCTATCAGGCCGAGATCTTGCGCGGCGCCATCCAGGCCATCCCGCGCGGCCAATTCGAGGGGGCGCTCTCGCTCGGCCTGCATCGCTGGTCGACGCTGCGCCTCGTCGTGCTGCCGCAGGCGATGATCCTGGCGCTGCGCCCGCTCGGAAACGAGCTGATCGTGATGATCAAGTCGAGCGCCATCGTCTCGCTGGTGACCCTGTTCGACCTGATGGGCGCGACGCGGCTCGCCTTCGCCCGCTCCTTCGACCTCACGATCTATCTCTATGCCGCGCTGATCTATCTCGTGCTGGTCGAGATCATCCGCCGCATCTGGGACAGGCTCGAAATCAGGTTGAGCCGGCACATGGCGCTGCGCTGACCCGGTCTCAGCCCGGCAGGGTCAGCACCACCGCGCCCCGTGGGGTGGCGACGACGGTGTGCTCGTACTGGACGGTGGGCGCGCACGGATCGCTGTAGAGCGTCCAGCGATCACCGTCTGCGTTCTCCGCCCAGTCTGCGCCCAGCGACAGGAACGGCTCGACGGTGAAGACGAGCCCGTTCGTCATGGTCCGGCGTTCGCTGCGATCCGGCCAGGTCGCGATCTCCTTGGGTTCCTCGTGGAGCGAACGGCCGACGCCGTGGCTCGCGAGATTGCGCACCAGCGTATAGCCGTTCTTGTCGGCGAAGCGCCCGATGGCCTGCCCGATTCCGGCCAGCGGCTTGCCGGCGCCGACCTGCCCGATGCCGGCCCAGAGTGCCCGCCGGCCGTCGCGGCACAAGCGATCCAGTTTCGGCTTGACCGGCGGCACGGCGAAGGACGCGCCGGTATCGGCGAAGAAGCCGTTCTTCTCGGCGGAGACGTCGATATTGACGAGATCGCCCGCCAGGATGCGCCGCTCGCCGGGAATGCCGTGGGCGATCTCCTCGTTGACGCTGATGCAGGCCGCGCCGGGGAATTCATAGGCGAGCTCCGGGGCAGGGCGCGCGCCATGGTGTTCGAGATAATCGCGGCCGATCGTGTCGAGTTCGGCGGTGGTCATGCCGGGCTCGATCGCCTTGCCCATGGCCGCGAGTGCGCGGGCCACGATGCCGCCGATCTCCTTCAGCGCCTGCAATTCGTCGTCGTTGGATATGGTCATGAACCGGAGCTAAGCCGCGCGCCTCGCGCCCGCAAGGGAAAAGCCGCATGGGCGAATGGCGTGCAATCGCCTTCCCCGCCCGGCGCGTGCACGCTAAAGCGGGATTATCTTTGAAGAAAAGCGGGAGTTCGGCATGGCCAAAGTCGCATTCATCGGTCTCGGCGTGATGGGGTTCCCCATGGCCGGCCATCTCAAGGCCAAGGGTCATGAGGTCACCGTCTACAACCGCAACCCGACGAAGGCGCAGGATTGGGTCTCCCGCCATGGCGGGCTCTCGGCGCCGACCCCGGCCGAGGCCGCCAGAGGGCAGGAGATCGTCTTCTGCTGCGTCGGCAATGACGACGACCTGCGCTCGGTGACGACGGGCGAGAACGGAGCCTTTGCCGGCATGGAGAAGGGCGCGGTCTTCGTCGACCACACCACGGCCTCCGCCAATGTCGCGCGCGAGCTTTACGAAGCCGCGAAGCAGGGCGGCTTCGGCTTCGTCGACGCGCCGGTCTCGGGCGGGCAGGCCGGCGCCGAGAACGGCGTGCTGACCGTGATGTGCGGCGGCGAGCCCGAGACCTATGCCCGCGTCGAGCCGGTGATCGCGAGCTTCGCGCGCATGTGCAAGCTGATGGGCCCGGCCGGTTCCGGCCAGCTCACCAAGATGGTCAACCAGATCTGCATCGCGGGTCTGGTGCAGAGCCTGTCGGAGGGCGTGCATTTCGCCAAGCGCGCCGGGCTCGATGTCGAGACCATGCTGGAGGTCATCTCCAAGGGCGCGGCCGGCTCCTGGCAGATGGAGAACCGCGGCAAGACGATGAACCAGAACAAGTTCGATTTCGGCTTCGCCGTCGACTGGATGCGCAAGGATCTCGGCATCGTGCTCGACGAGGCCCGCCGCAACGGCGCGCAGCTGCCGGTCACCGCGCTGGTCGACCAGTTCTATGCCGAAGTCCAGAAGATGGGCGGCAATCGCTGGGATACGTCGAGCCTCATCGCTCGTCTCGAAGGCTGAGGGCGTCCCTTTGCCTTAGGCACAACCGCCCTTGTCATTCCGGGGCGCGCCGCAGGCGCGAACCCGGAACCCACGACTGGGTG
>NZ_JBMDKB010000014.1:0-170768 GCF_057809495.1 Allobosea sp. FG18 | reverse complement strand
GAACAGGTGGCCGGCTTCGTTTCGGAATCAATGGCCGGCTTCATCGGAATACGCAAACATGAAGCTGCTGGGGGCCGAGAACAAGGAAATCGACCCGGCCAGCGTCAATTGGGCGACCCTGAAGAACCCCTATTTCTACGTGCGTCAGGAACCGGGTCCGACGAACTCGCTCGGCCAGATGAAGATCGACATGCCCAACGGCGATGCGGTCTACATGCATGACACGCCGAAGAAGACGCTGTTCCGCAACGATGTGCGCTTCAACTCCTCCGGCTGCGCCCGCATCGAGGGCGTCCGCGACCTCGGAGCCTGGCTGCTCGAAGGCACGGAATGGAATCGCCAGTCGATCGAGGACGAGATCGCCAAGGGCGAGCGCAAGAACATCACGCTGAAGAAGCAGGTCCCGGTCGCCTGGGTCTATCTCACGGGTTGGCAGGGCGCGGACGGGCAGGTCCAGTTCCGCGACGACATCTATGGGCTCGACACGCCGCAGGGCATCGTCATCTCGACGATCCAGCCGCGCAAGCCCAAGCCAAAGGCGGCCGTGGTGCCGCCGGCAAGGCCCGCCGCGGCGCGGATGACCGCTTCGGGCAATCCGCCGGCCGCGACGGCGACCGCCAGCAACTGACGCTTTATCGAGCACGACCCTTGTCATTCCGGGGCGCGCCGCAGGCGCGAACCCGGAACCCACGACTGGGTTGGGCATGGCGTGTTCGGTTGCGAGCGGCTCGCCCAGTCGTGGGTTCCGGGTTCTTCGCTCCGCGAAGCCCCGGAATGACAACGGTGGTGCCGACCTGGAAAGCTCTGCAACAATCCGGGCAACCTAAGGCCGCTTCAGGATCGCCATCACCGCGTCGATCGCATCAGTGCGCGCCTTCGGGTCGGTGCCGATCGTGACCATGCGGTCGGGCCGCTCGGAATAGGCGGCCTTGCGCTCACGCAGCTTCAGGTTCGGATGGTCGAAATCATGATAGGCGCCGGGGAATCCGACGAAACGGGCTCCACCGCTACGCGCAAGCTCCTCGCAAGGCGCAGCCGGCGTCCAGTCGTCGGCCAGGCCCTGGAAGATCGCGGTATCCGTCTGTGCCTGCCAGCCGCGCTTCAGGATGACGCGGCAGCCGGGATAGAAGGCGATGACATGGCGCAGGCGCTTCGCTTCGGATGCGCCGGCGACGCGCAGCGCCGTCGAGCCGCCATTCGACCAGCCGATCAGGGCGATGCGCTGCTTCATGGCGAAGCCTTGTTTTTCCAGCCAGTCGATGGCGGCGAAGGCATCGTGGGCGCGCCCGGCCGGCGTTAGCGAGCGCTCCCGGTCATTGCACAGCGCCTTGATGCCGCGAGGCCCGAAGCTGTCGACGAGGAGCACGGCAAAGCCCGCACTGGTCAGGCGCTGCGACCAGTCGCTCTCGCGGGCGTTGATCTCGCCTGAGCCCCTGTAGAGCCCGGCGCAGCCATGCAGGCCGATCACGACCGGGAAGGGGCCCGTGCCGGCGGGGCGCGCCAGCCAGCCCACGAGATCAAGCGAATCGCGTGAGGGAAAGCTCACCTTCTCAAAGGCGTTTGCGGCAGCCGTAGCTGCCACGAAGGGGAGGAGAGCAACGGCGAGCAGGCGGGCGAGGCGACCGATCATCCCAAAACTCCGTAGCTTGCAGGCACGCGATCAGGCTTGCGAAATAGTTCTCGGAACCACGCCGTCATCCCGGGCTTGACCCGGGATCCATCGAAGGGCTCAGGAGCCCTACGAAGGATCCCGGATCTCCGCTTCGCTGCGTCCGGGATGACGTTGTGCTCCGTTCGCGTCAACGGACCCCGGTGAGGCTCTGGCTTGCAGGGCAAAGAAAAACGCCGCGTCCTTGCGGGCGCGGCGTCATCATATCGAGCAATCGGCTCCAGCTCAGTTGAGCTTGGCCTTGACCTCGGTCAGCCCGGCCGCGAAGGCGGCGTCGCCGGCCTTGCCGGCCATCTGGCCGCGCAGGATGGTCTCGGCGGCCTTGGTGGCAGCGTCCGCAGCCGCGGCGCGAACCTCGGCCTCGGCCTGGCTCTCGGCCTGGGCGATCTTCTCCTCGGCCGCCTTGGTGCGGCGGGCGACGAAGTCGGCCAGCTTGGCCTCGGCTTCCGCCGCGAGGCGCTTGGCCTCGTCATTGGCGGAGGAGACGATCTCGGCGGCTTCGGCCTCGGCGGCCTTGCGCTTGGCATCGTACTCCGCGAGCAGCTTCTCAGCCTCCTGACGCAGGCGACGGGCTTCCGCCAGCTCCTGCGCGACCTTCTCGCCGCGAGCGTCGAGTGCCTTCACGATCGCGCCCGGCACGCCGAACTTGACCAGAATGGCAAGGAAGATGACGAGCGCGACGCCGACCCAGAAAGTATCCATCTGAACTCTCCTCAGCCGCGCGTCAGGGCCTGGTCGACAGCCGCCGACGCCTCGCTGGCGCTGGGAGCCTGACCGGTCAGCTTGGTGACGATGGCGGCGGCGATATCGCTGCCGAGATCGCGAACGTTGCCCATCGCCTTGGTCTTGGTCTTGGCGATGGTCGCCTCGGCCTGCGCCATCTTGGCGGCAAGCTCAGCCTCGGTGGCGTGACGCTGGGCGTCGCTCGCCTTGGCACCAGCCTCGCGCGCCGTCTGGGCGATGCCCTGGGCGTTCTTGCGGGCCTCGCCGAGGGCCTTCTCATAGGCCTGCGCCATGTCCTCGGCCTTGCCCTGCATCTGCGTGGCCTGATCGAGGTCGCGACCGATCGTCTCGGCGCGCTCTTCCAGGATGGAGCCCAGGCGCGGCAGCGCGACCTTGGACATCAGCCAGTACAGGGCACCGAAGGTGACCGCGAGCCAGAACAGGTTGCTGGCGAAGTGCGTGGGGTCGAAGGGCGGGAAGGAGGCCTTCTCGCCGCTCAGGCCCGGAGTGGCAGCCTGCGCCGCACCCGCCAGCAGAGCAGCGAACGAGGCGACAGCCATCGGCCATCCTTTTCGCGCGAACCCTGAAGATCGAACCGGCATAGCGTGCCTTTCAGCGCTGAAAGATAGGAAACCGTCGCGCGTTTGGCCGGATGGCTCCGACGCGCGACGAGAAAGCGATCGACGAAAGCGTCAGACCACGAAGAGCAGAACGAGCGCGACGACGAACGCGAAGATGCCCAGACCTTCGGCGAGCGCCGCGCCGATGAAGGCGCGCGGGAACTGGCCGTCAGCCGCCGACGGGTTGCGGAGCGCGCCCGAGAGGAAGTTGCCGAAGATGGTGCCGACGCCGATGGCGGCGAGGCCCATGCCGAGCGAGGCGAGGCCGGCGCCGATGAACTTGGCTGCAACAGGATCCATGATCTTATCTCCAGTGTGGAACTTTATGACAGGGTGGGATGAACTCTCGCGAGCGCTACCCCTGGCCTCAGTGGCCGGGGTGCAGCGCGTCGTTGAGATAGACGCAGGTCAGGATCGCGAAGACATAGGCCTGCAGGAAAGCGACGAGGAACTCCATCGCAGTCAGCGCAACCGCCAGCAGCAGCGGCAGCGGCGCGATGATGGTCGCAGCGCCACCCGCGGCGATGAGCGCGACGACGAAGCCGCCGAAGACCTTGAGCGCGATATGGCCGGCCAGCATGTTGCCGAACAGACGAAGCGACAGCGAAACCGGGCGCGACAGGAAGGACACGATCTCGATCAGCACGATGAAGGGCAGCAGCCAGCCGGGCACGCCTGACGGCACGAACAGGCCGAAGAAGTGGCTGCCATGCTTCACGATGCCGTAGATCACGACGACGCTGATGATGAGCACGGCGAAGGCAGCGGTGACGATGATCTGGCTGGTGACGGTGAACGAGCCGGGGATCATGCCGAGCATGTTGCTCGCCAGCACGAACATGAACAGCGAGAACACGAACGGGAAGAACTTCATGCCTTCCTTGCCCATCACGCCGGTCAGCGTGGAGGCGACGAATTCGTAGGTCATCTCGGCGAGCGACTGCAGGCGGCCGGGAACGACCGCACGCTGGCTCGAGCCGTAGATCATGAGCGCCGAGACGACGGCGAGCACGATCACCATCCACAGCGAGGTGTTGGTGAACGACAGGTTGATGCCGAGCGGCTTCAGCTCAACGAGATTCGTGATGTGGAATTGGTGGATCGGATCGATTCCGCCGCCGGCCGCCATGGTCTCGTTCCTCGTCGCGCGGCCGGGATAGGCCGCCTTTCGATCAATTCGCCTTCGGGCCGCCCTTCGACCCGGAGGTCGGACGCGAACCGAGCCGATAGACGGATCTGAAGCCCGCGATGGCTCCGATCACCAGGAAGGCGATCAGCAGGAACGGGGACGTTCCAAGCCATCGGTCGCCGAGGTACCCGATCAGGGCACCTGCGATGATGCCACCTGCGAGATCCGTCGCGGCGCGAAAGCCTGAGGACATCGCACCCGCAAGGGCCTTGTCCTCTCCAACCGGGCTCGCGCCCGGCTTTTCGCTCTCTTCCGCCCGCTTGATCGCGGATTTCAGGGAGCCCAGTCTTGCGCGCAACTCCGAGTCTGAGGCGTTTGGGTCGGGTTCGGACATGGCCTTGGTTCTCCGTCTTGATCGCGTTTACGCCGCGATCCCGCGAAAAACCACTATAACCACGACCAAACCCGCGCATCGAGCCGTCGTCAGCACGGCCTCCTTTATTGGCAGCCCCCCGCGCTGTCAAGGCAGGCAGATAATGTCTAACGCATTGGAATATCTATAAATTCTGGCTAAGTGCGACAATCTCGCCGCATTGCGGGAGCGAATGTGGCATTTTTTCAGCGGGGCGCGGCCGTTCCCGGCCAGGTTTTTGGGGATGATCGGGCGGCAGGCGGCCGCTTATCCCGCGTCGCGGATGCGCTCGGCCGTCGCCAGGTCGACCGAGACCATCTGACTGACCCCACGCTCGGCCATGGTCACGCCGAAGAGCCGCTCCATCCGCGCCATGGTGATCGGGTTGTGCGTGATCAGGATGAAGCGGGTCTCGGTGTTGCGGGCCATGTCGACGAGCAGGTCGCAGTAGCGTTCGACATTGGCGTCGTCGAGCGGCGCGTCGACCTCGTCGAGCACGCAGATCGGCGAGGGATTGGTCAGGAACACCGCGAAGATCAGTGCGGTTGCGGTCAGCGCCTGCTCGCCGCCGGAAAGCAGCGTCATCACCTGCGGCTTCTTGCCGGGCGGGCGGGCGATGATCTCCAGCCCGGCATCGAGCGGGTCTTCCGAATCCACCAGCTTGAGCTCGGCCTCGCCGCCGCCGAACAGCACGCCGAACAGCCGCTGGAAATGGCCGTTGACGACGTCGAAGGCGGCGATCAGGCGCTCGCGGCCCTCGCGGTTGAGCGCGCCGATCGCCTGCCGCAGGCGGCGGATCGCCTCGGTGAGGTCGTCGCGCTCGCCCGAAAGCCCTTCGCGCTTGGCCTTCACCTCGGTCAGTTCGTCCTCGGCGCGCAGATTGACGGCGCCGAGCCGCTCGCGCTCGCCCTTGAGATTGGCAAGCCGCCGCTCGATCGCCTCCGGCTCGGGCAGCGCATCGCCCGGCTTGATTCCTGCGATCGTCTGCAAGCCGTCCAGCCCGGTCTCGAGCCCATCCTCGATCTGCCGGATGATGTCACCGAGGCGCTGGCGGGCGGCTTCCAGTCGCGCTTCGGCCGAGGCGCGGCGTTCGCGGGCGCCGGACAGGCCCTCAAGCGCGATGCGCGCCTGCCGGTCGGCCTCCGCCAGTGTGGTTTCGCCGGCAGCCAACCTGTCGGCGGCTTCCCGGCGGGCGCCTTCCGCCTGCTCGATCTCGGCGACGAGGCGCCGCCGCTCGGTCAGGAAGGTATCGGGGGCTTCGAGAAGCGTCTTCTGCTCGGCGCTGGCAGCCTCGATTCGGCGCTGCGTCTCCTCGGCGCTCTGGAGGCTGGCAGTCGTGCGCAGTTGCCAGGCCTTGATATCGGCGGCGATGGCCTCGCGGCGGCGCGCACGCAGATCCGCCTCCCGCGCCAGGGTCTGGACCCGGGCCCGCGCATCGGAGGCGGCGGTGCGCGCCTCGCCGAGCAGCACGCGGGCCTTGAGCAGGGTGTTCTCTAGCTCGGCGGAGGCGGGCAGGGCCGAAAGCCCGGTCTCCTGAGTCGCGGCCTGTTGCGATGTCTCGGACACGGTCTGGCCGAGGCGTTTGATCGCTTCCGCCAGCGTCGAGCGTTTTACCAGCGTCTCGGCTGCCTTGCGCTCGGCAACGGTCAGCTGCTCGCGGGCCTGATCGACGCCGCGTCGTGCCTGCTTCGCAGCCTCGATCGCGGCACTTTCGGCCTGCGCGGCCTGTCTTGCCGCCGCGCTCTCGGCCTCCAGAGACCGGCGCGCGGCCTCAGCAGCCTCTCGCGCCGCTTTCGCCTCGCGTTCGAGATCGGCAAGGCGATTCTTCTCCGAGAGCCGCCGAGCCGCGGGCGAGGGGGCATCGGCCGCGCTGGTGAAGCCGTCCCAGCGCCAGAGGTCGCCCGCCTGCGACACCAGGATCTGGCCCTGCTTCAACGCACCCCGCAGGGCGTCCCCCTGGTCGCGTGTGACGACGCCGATCTGCGCCAGCCGCCGCCGCAGAGCCGCCGGTGCCTTGACATGGGTGAGCAGCGGCTCGGCGCCGGCGGGCAGGGCAGCATCATCCTGGCCTTCGCCGGTATCGTCCCAGTGGGCCGGGGCGGTTGCTTCGGTCGAAGCGTCGAGATCGTCGCCCAGCGCAGCGCCGAGCGCGATCTCGTAACCCTTGGCGACGCTGACGGCTTCGAGCACCGCCGGCCAGCGGTCGCCTGCGGCCGGAGCAAGCAGCTTGCGCAACGTGCCGATCTCGGTGTCGAGGCGCTGCGCCCGGCGGTCGGCTTCGGCGAGGGGGCCACGCTGCCCAGTTTCGCGCTCGCGTGCTGAAGCGACCGCATTGCGCGCTTTGGCGACATCGGCATCGGCGGTCTTCAGCGTCTTCTCGGCCGCGATCAAAGCTTCGCGCAGTTTGTCGAGCAGCGTCTTCGCATCGGAGGCATCGAGAACCTCCAACTCGCGGCGCAGCTTGTCGCGCTCGGCCCCGGCGCGATCCTGCCGCTCGCGCGCCTCGCGTAGTGAACGCTCCAGCGCGCCGCGCCGCGCGGCAAGGTCTGACAGCGCGGCTTGCGCGGCGGCTTGCTCGGTTTCTGCGGCAGCGAGCGCCGCTTCCGCCGCGCGCTGCGCTGTCGTCGCCGCCTCAGCGCCCGCTCCGGCGCCATCGCCTTCCCGGGTCAGCGCAGCGTCTTCTTCCGCGAGCCGTGCCAGACTCTCGGACGCATCGCGGCCGATTGTCTCCTGCCGTGACAGATCGGCCTGCAATTCGCTGAGGCGCTTGCCGAGTTCCTCGGTGCGCTGCCGGGCCCGCTTGTTCTCGGCTTCGAGCTCGTCCAAACCCCGCTTCAACCTAACCAAAGCGGCTGCGGCGTTGGCCTCGCCCTCGCGCAGCGCCGGCAGTTCATGGGCGGCGACTGCCTGCCTTTTGGCGGCCTCGGCCTGGAGACTGGTCTGGTCGGCGACGCCGCGCACGGCCTCTTCCAGCACATGCGCCGCCTGCGCCTCCTGGGCGCGGGCATCGTGCAGGGCTATGACGGCGAGCGTCGCCTCGGCCCGGCGGATATCGGCGGCAAGGCTGCGATAGCGCCCGGCCTGCCGCGCCTGCCGCTGCAGGGCGTCGATCTGCCCGTCGATCTCGCCGAGCACGTCTTCCAGCCGGGTCAGGTTGTCCTCGGCCCCGCGCAGGCGCAGTTCGGCCTCGTGGCGGCGGCTGTGCAGGCCGGCGATGCCGGCAGCGTCCTCGAGGATCCGGCGGCGCGATTGCGGCTTGGCCGAGATGATCTCGCTGATCTGCCCCTGCCGGACGAGGGCCGGCGAGCGTGCGCCGGTCGCCGCGTCGGCGAAGAGGAGCTGCACGTCCTTGGCCCGCACCTCCTTGCCGTTGATGCGATAGGTCGAGCCTTCCTCGCGCTCGATCCGGCGCGTGACCTCCAGCACATCGGCTTCGTTGAAGGCGGCCGGCGCCTTGCGGTCGCTGTTGTCGAGGGTGAGCGAGACCTCGGCCATGTTGCGGGCCGGGCGCTCGTTCGAGCCGCCGAAGATGACGTCGTCCATCCCCGAGCCACGCATGTTCTTGAACGAGCTTTCGCCCATCACCCAGCGCAGGGCTTCGACGAGATTGGACTTGCCGCAGCCATTGGGACCGACGACGCCGGTCAGCCCCGGCTCGATCGGGAACTCCGTCGGCTCGACGAAAGTCTTGAAACCGGCGAGCTTGAGGCGCGTCAGATGCATGAAGCCACCGCGCAGGCCCGAAATGCCTCAGCCCTGATCCTGAGGAGCAGCCAGTTCGGCTGCGTCTCGAAGGATGCTCCAGAGCGCACTGGAACCATCCTTCGAGACGCCGCTCCGCGGCTCCTCAGGATGAGGGCTGAGACAAATGCCGCGCTTGGAGAGCGCGAGCGGAAAACCGCCGCCTCAATTGCCGAGGAGCGGCTCCAGGATCTTGTCGAATTCGGCGATCGTGAGCGCACCTGACCGCTTCTGCCCGTTGATGAAAAAGGTCGGCGTCGAATCCACGCCAGCCTTGGCCCCGCCATCCTTCACCACCGTGACGGCGTCATAGATATCCTGGCGCTTCAAGCAGGCTTCGAAGGATTCCTGTGTGAAACCGGCCTGCTTGACCAGCGACGAGAGGGCATCGACCGGCTTGTCGGTGAAAGCCCAGTTGCGCTGCTGCGCGAACAGCAGATCGGTCATCGGGACATATTTGTCGTTGCCGTTGCAGCGGGCGAGCATGAAGCCGGCCGTCGCCAGCGGGTCGAGCGGGAACTCGCGCAGGGTGAAGCGCACCTTGCCGGTGTCGATGTACTTCTTCTTGAGCTCCGGCCAGGTGGCGGCATGGAAGGTCGCGCAATGCGAGCAGGTCAGCGAGGCATATTCGACGATGGTGACCTTGGCATCGGCCGTGCCGAGCCAGACGTCGCCCAGCGGGCCGGCATCGGGCAGCTTGGTCTGGGCCCGCGCGGCGGTGCCGCCGGCGAGCGCGGCAGCGGCGATGCCGGCTGCGCCGGTCAGGAGCTGTCGCCTGTTCGTCATCGTGAGATATCCTCGGAAAGGTCGAAATCGGTTGGAGCTATAGAGGCCATCGCGATTGTGGCAAGAGCGCATCGTGCCGCGTACCGCTCCGCTCACGAAGCCGTGTCGTCGCCTTGCGTTTTCGTGCGTAGCGCCACCGCCCGGCCGAGCCGGGCCAAGGCCTCGCGCAGTCCTTCATCCGCGACGCCGGCGACCTGAGCCTCGACGCGCGCCACGGTTTCTCCATCCAGCTTCGGTACCGGCTTCGCCACGACCGGCGCCGCGACCGGTCCCTGCTTGAGCACGAGCTTGCCGACAGCCCGCCAGCCGAGATGGGTGTTCACGCGCTCGACCAGCAGCGGTCCGAGATGCTGCATCTCCAGCGCGAAGGCGCTCTCGACCCGCACCACCATCGTCGCCGGCTCGGAGGCCTCGCCCGGCGCCGGCCGCCGCCGCGGCCAGTCGATCTTGAGCGGTCGCGAACGCGCCGCCAGCCGCTCGCCGACGATCTCCGGCCAGAGCGAGACGATGGCGCGCCCCGCGAAACCCTGCGCGGCGAGCGCGGGCGCGATGCAGTCGTCGATCAGCTCTGCGAGTGGTTTGGCGGACATGGCTGCATTGTGGGCGCGGCGCTTGTGGGCTGCAAGCGGTTGCCTAGGAATGGGCTGCGCAATCGCCACCGATCGGTGGCGCAGCGCGGTGAGGCGAATTCTGTCGTGAAGACGTTCCACCATACCGAAATGGCCGTCGAACGCGAACGATCCATCAGGATCGCGCCGCCGCGATAGGCCACCCGTAGCAAGACAGAAAGAAGATGATGTCGCTTTTTGCACGTGCCGGCCTGCTAGTGGCCCTTGCATTGACCATGCCGACCGCCGTTGCCGCTCAGGGCACGCGGGCTTTCGACGCCCCCGACGGCTCCTATACGTTCAGCTATCCCCAGAGTTTCACGCTGGATCACGAATTCGCCGATGGAACCGGCGATGTGACGGGTGTGACCGCATCCTCGTCTACGAATGGCGATGTCATCGTGACCTTCCTCGGCCCGCGTGACGCGGGCGATATCAAGGAGGCGAGCGAGGCAACGCGGCCGCAGATCACCGACGAATTCACCAAGGCGATCGCGCGTCTGCCCTCGACCACGCTCAGATCCTCGACCATGACCACGATGCTCGGTGGGCCCGCCGTCGACATGGTCTTCCAGAACGTTCGCATGCCCTTCAGCAAGGAGCGTCCGCAGCTCAAGCGCTATGTCTTCACGATCGTGAACGGCAAGGCCTATAATTTCGAATGCATCTACCGGGCGGACAAGGCCGAGCAATTCGCGCTGGCCTGCGATCTCGCCGTCTCGACGGTCCGTTTGCAGGATGCTGCCGCGAAGGCGAAGCCTGCGGGCGCCAAGGATGATGTCGGGGCCGCTCCTCCCACCGCCGGAGCCTGCACCAAGGAGGAACTCAACAGGCGTTCCATGCAGGTGATGGAGATCACCTCCAACATGATGATGAAGGATCAGTCGCCGGCGACGATCGAGCGCCTCAGGAAGGCTCATGAGGCGATAAGGGCGGTCGACGAGCGTGCCGGGCAGGCGCCTTCCGCGCGGGATTGCGGGGATATCGACGCGATTATCGCAACGCTGAAGTAGCAGCTCGCGAGGTGGGCGCCCAACCCTTCCACAGCATCGACCTCTCGCGTCAAACCCGCTGCATCGACATTCCTGTTCCCCTGCCTCGCGCCGCCGACCTTCTCGCCTGGTACGACCGACATCGCCGGGCGCCGCCATGGCGCGCGAATGCGGGCGAGCGGCCCGGTCCCTATCGGGTCTGGGCCTGGGCCGCCGGCTCGCAAGAGCTTCCCCGCGAGGGCGAACCGCATCTCAGAAGCGCGTGGTTAGATTGACCAGCCAGGCCGGCGAGCGACTGACCAGTTCGGCTTCGATCGCCTTGTCGTAGCCGCTGACGATCAAGAGGCCGACGACGATCAGCACGATCCCCAACAGAATCTTCACCGTCTTGCCACCCTGGAGCATCTGCTGCCGCCAGCGCAACATTGCCTGGCGCGACATCAGGCCAAGAGCCATCAGGGGAATAGCCGCGCCGAAGCCGAACGCCGCCATGATCCCGGCGACCTGACCGAGGTTTTCGCCTTGCGCGGCCAGCACGGACGCGGCTCCCAGCGTCGGGCCGACGCAAGGCGCCCATACGGCTCCAAGGAGCAGCCCGACACCGAATTGCCCGGAGATCCCCTGCGTGGAGAAGCCGGACAGATTACGCTCGGCCCAGTCGCTGACCGGGCCGCCGGCTGCGGCGAGGCGGACCTGAAGCGGCGGAATGGCGAGAACGCCGCCGACCGCGATCATCAGGATGGCTGCAGCGGTCCGGAAGACATCGGCATCGAGACCGAGCCCATAGCCGATCGTCGCGACAAACAGACCGACCGCGACGAATGACAGCGCCACGCCGGCAGCAAGCGCCAGGGGCCCGAAACGATGCTCGGTCGCCGCGCTGCCCAGCACGATCGGCAGGAGCGGCAACACGCATGGGGACAGGATCGAAAGAAGGCCGGCCAGGAAGGCAAGACCCAGGCTGCCGAGAACCATTGGACGTCTCTAGAGCGCTTTGACGAGCAGGGTTTCGATCGTCTTTCCGTTCGTGTCGCCGACCGAACGTCCGGCTTCGCGGGAGCCCTTGAAGACGATCAGCGTGCTTTGCATGCGCGCTCCGAACTGTTTGACGACATCCTTCTGGCCGTCGAAATCGACGCGAAACACGACGAGATCCTTGAACCGCGGATTCTTGCGCAGATCGGAGATGATCGGGGCCTGTGCGCGGCAGGTCGGGCACCAATCGGCATGAATCTCGACGAGGATCGGCTTTCCGGCCTTCTGCGCCTCGCCGAAGGCTCCGGGCGTGTAGGGAATGTTCTCGGCGGCGTGGCTGGGAACAGATGAGACGAGGCCGGCGAAAGCCGCGACGGCGAGGAGATGACGGCGCGAGAGCATGAGCGGTTCCTGTCCTTGTGCTCGTGGGGTACTGCTGTGATTTCGCGACGAAGTGCTCCGAGGTTACGCTGGCGCGAAGCTGTTCACGGCGACGTGAACACAGCGCGTCTCGCCTTGGCCGTCGTGCTTCGTTGAAAGGCGAGGGCGTTGCCGATCCGCGGTGGTCGCGGTTCGCGATGAACAGGTGTGGATCCCGTCCTTGAAGGCTGTAGTTTGAACCTGATGAGCCTGGAAGCCGCCCCTCCCGCCTGCGCCGCCGCCCTTCTCGCCTGGTACGACCGCCATCGCCGGGCGCTGCCATGGCGCGCGAATGCGGGCGAGCGGCCCGATCCCTACCGGGTCTGGGCCTCCGAGATCATGCTGCAGCAGACCACGGTCACGGCGGTGAAGCCCTATTACGAGCGCTTCATGGCCCGCTTCCCGACCGTGAAGGCGCTCGCAGAGGCGCCGTCCGAGGAGGTCATGCAGGCCTGGGCCGGGCTCGGCTACTATTCCCGCGCCCGCAACCTCCATGCCTGCGCCAAGGCGGTGGTGGAGAACCATCGCAGCCGCTTCCCCGATACGGAGGAGGGGCTACGCGACCTGCCGGGCATCGGCGCCTATACGGCCGGCGCCGTCGCGGCGATCGCCTTCGACCGGCCGGCCGCAGCCGTGGACGGCAATGTCGAGCGCGTCATGACCCGGCTCTTCGCGATCGCGGACGAATTGCCCGGTGCTCGTCCTTTGATTCGCGAGCGCGTGCTGGCGCTGCTGCCGCACGGCCGGCCGGGCGACTTCGCCCAGGCGCTGATGGATCTCGGCGCCACCATCTGCACGCCGCGCAATCCCGCCTGCAGCCTCTGCCCCTGGCGCGAGCCGTGCCGGGCGCGCATCGCCGGAACGCAGGAGAGTTTTCCCCGCAAGGCGAAGAAGAAGGCCGGCGTCACGCGCTATGGCGCGGCCTTCGTGCTGATCCGGCAGGATGGCGCGATCCTGCTGCGCACGCGGCCGGCCAAGGGCCTGCTCGGGGGCATGGCCGAGGTGCCGACCAGCGAATGGCGCGCCGATTACGAACTCGACGGTGCCGCGCAGGACGCGCCCTTGCCCTTGAGCTGGACGCAGGCGGCAGAGCCGGTCCGCCATGTCTTCACGCATTTCCCGTTGGAACTGACCGTGTTCACCGGCAGCGTTCCGGCTCGCACGCCAGCACCGGCCGGCATGCGCTTCACGCCGTTGGCGAACCTGGCCGGCGAGCCGTTGCCGAGCCTGATGCTGAAGGTGGTCGAGCGCGCCGGGCTCTACAGCTCGAAGACGCGATAGGTCATCGTCGGCAGTTCGACGGACCATTTGAAATAGCCCTTCGAATAGATCTTGCCACGGTTCGGCGGCCAGGGATCATGGATGCGCAGCGTCGTGCCGGTGCCGTCCGGATTGCCGTCGCCGCGCATGCCGACGATCACGATCATATGGCCGGGGCTGCCGCGGCCGGCGGTGTACTCGTCGACGCGCCAGAGCATGTCGAACATCAGCGGCCCACGCGAAACGGCCTGCCTGAGCTGCTCCACCGACCAGGATTGCGGCGCGTTGCAGCGCAGCCCGTGGATGCGGCCATAACGCTGGCCAGTCACGATCGCCTGGTCGCTTTCTGAGGAGTTCAAGAGCCCGCCATCGGAGGCGATCATATCCGGCGGCGTCTTGGCGATTATGATCGGCACGGTCGATTTCTTCATCATCGCCGTCGAAGTCGCCCAACAGGTCGTGTTGGTCGGCTGCGCGATGAAGGGGACGTTGTGCAGGATCGGCGCGAAGGCCTCGGTATCGTAGAGGCAGGCCTGGGTCGCAGGCCCCGCCTGGCCATCCTCGACCAGCCAGTTCTTGCGCTGGAAGGCGACGACCGCGTTATGTGTGAAGGTGCCGAACTGGCCGTCGGGCACGAGCTTGGGCACCGGCTTGAGCTTGGCGTTCAGCGCTTCCTGGAGCGCCTTGACCTCGGGTCCACGGGAGCCGTTCTTGAGGATCGTCGCCATGTCGCCGCCCCACTATGTCATGCGGGCGAACATGCGCTCGCGGGCGGCGGGCGTGCATCCTCTGAACGAATGACGGGAGGGCCGGGCGCTGGCGCCCGCCGGTTCAGGCAGCCGCCATCTGCGCCCTGATCTCGCCGCGCAGGGCATCGAGGACGGTCAATCCGCCATCGCGCTCGACGTGCCAGAAGGTCCAGCCGTTGCAGGCCGGCAGGCCCTGGGCCAGCGCGCCGACCTTGTGGATCGAGCCGACCGCCGGGCCGAGCAGCAGCGTGCCGTCGGCCCGCACCGTGGCCTTGTAGCGGCGCTTCTCGTCGTGGACGGTCTCGCCCGCCTTCACCAGCCCGGCTTCGACCAGGCTGAGGAACGGCACGCGCGGCTCGCTCCGCTTGGAGGGGGCGGTCGAAAACGCTTCCGGCGCCAGCGGCGTCACCGCGGCGATGCGCTCGCGCGCCGCCTTGGCATAGACCGGATCGCGCTCGAGCCCGATGAAATGGCGGCCGAGTGCCTTGGCGACGGCGCCGGTCGTGCCCGTGCCGAAGAACGGGTCGAGGATGACGTCGCCGGGATTCGAGGCCGAGAGCAGCACGCGGGCGAGCAGCGCCTCCGGCTTCTGCGTCGGATGGACCTTCGCGCCGTTGTCGTCCTTCAGGCGTTCGTCGCCGGTGCAGAGGGGCAGATACCAGTCCGAGCGCATCTGCAGGTCGTCATTGCCGCCCTTCAGCGCTTCATAGTGGAAGGTGTATTTCGAGCTTTCGCCACGCGCAGCCCAGATCAGCGTCTCATGCGCGTTGGTGAAGCGCCGGCCGCGGAAATTCGGCATCGGATTGGCCTTGCGCCAGACGATGTCGTTCAGCATCCAGAAGCCGAGATCCTGCAGCGTCGCGCCGACGCGGAAGATGTTGTGGTAGCTGCCGATGACCCACAGCGCTCCGTCCGGCTTCAGGATGCGGCGCGCGGCCGACAGCCAGTCGCGGGTGAAGCGGTCGTAGTCGGAGAAGGAGGCGAACTTGTCCCAGTCGTCGTCGACGGCATCGACGAGGCTGTCGTCGGGCCGGCGCAGATCGCCGCCAAGCTGGAGATTATAGGGAGGATCGGCGAAGATCAGGTCGACGCTTGCCGGCGGCAGCGCGTTCATCGCCGCGACGCAGTCGCCGACGAGGATCTGATCGAGCGGCAGCTCCCGAGGGATGCCGATTTGTTCGGGAAGGCTCTTGGCCTTCATCCGAGCCCCCAGTGCAGGCCGTCCGGTACGCGAAACCTGAATCCGGACGGGAGCACTGGCGGTCCCGGTACGCAGAATACCCATGACGCCAAGACCGTTACGCAACTTCAACGAGGGCGATATTGGTCAGACAGGGTAAAGGTCGGGTTTCTGCTTTGAAAAAAATGCGTGTCATTCTGGGGCTGCAATTTTTGCCTAGCCCATTGTGAATCAAGCGAAATTCGTAAACGGCGGTTAACGTCTGGGGCTGCCGTTGCGGCAGCTCGGGCGGGGGGCTCGATGGGGCCCGGGAGCGGTGTTTCCCGTCATGGTCGGGCTTGTCCCGATCATCCACGCCTTCCTTCGACGGGGCGGTGCTCAAGACGTGGATGCTCGCCACGAGGGCGAGCATGACGGAGTGAAATACGGTCGAGTTCACAGGAGGCAGGCCGGGGCTCCCTGCCCATCGAGAACCGAGGCGCGAGGATGCGCGTCTTTACCGGAACCAGACGCCCTTCACCGGCGCGAAGGAATAGCGGTGCTCGGGGCAGGGGCCGTGCGCGGCAATCGCCTTGCGATGCGCAGGCGTGCCGTAGCCGACATGGCTGGAGAAGTCATAGGCGGGGTAGCGCTGGGACAGCCGCGCCATCATCCGATCACGCGTCACCTTGGCGATGATGGACGCCGCCGCGATCGAGGCGATCTGCCCGTCGCCCTGGATGATCGCCTCGCAGGAGCAGGCGAATTGTGGTGGGTCGTTGCCGTCGACCAGGATATGCAATGGCGTCAGCGGCAGCGCCGCCACGGCCCGGCGCATCGCGAGCAGCGTCGCCTGGCGGATGTTGATGGCGTCGATCTCGACCGCCGTGACGCTGGCGACGGCGACGGCCAGAGCCCGTTCCATGATTTCGCCGAACAGCTCTTCGCGGATCGCGGCTGGAAGCTTCTTCGAATCGTCGAGTCCATCTGGCACTCGAGCCGGGTCGAGGATCACCGCAGCGGCAACCACGGGGCCCGCAAGCGGCCCGCGCCCGACCTCGTCGATGCCGGCGAGCGGCCATAGGCCTTGGGCGATGGCGGAGGTCTCGCGGCTGAAATCGGCGGGCATGGCGGGGTTATGCAGCAGGTTAAGTCGCCGGGCCAGAGCGGTAAAAGCGTGCTCCACCGCTGAGAGCCGCGAAACCAACCTTCAAAACAGGCTCAGCTGTGCCTTCTCCTTCTCCGGCTTCACGAAAAGATCCGTCCGCAACCGGAGGCGCGTCGTGTTGAAGCCGATGCGCTCGGCAGCCATCTCGAAGCGCCGCCCGATCATCCAGGCATAGGGGCCGGAGCCGACCATGCGCTGGCCCCATTGCGAATCGTAATCCTTGCCGCCGCGCGTCGAGCGGATCAGCGACATCACATGCCTGAGCTTGTCGGGATGGTGCGTCAGCAGCCATTCCTGCACGATGTCGCGGACTTCGAGCGGCAGCCGGAGCAGGACGTAGCCGGCAGCCTCCGCGCCCGCTGCCTTCGCCGCGTCGAGGATGCGCTCGATCTCGTGCTCGTTGATCGCCGGGATGATCGGCGCGACCAGCACCGTGACGGGTATGCCGGCCTCGGAGAGCTTGCGGATCGTCTCCAGCCGCTTGGCGGGCGAGGCGGCGCGCGGCTCCATGCCGCGTGCGGTCTTGGGATCGAGCGTGGTCACCGAGAGGGCGACCTTGACCAGCCCCTTCTCCGCCATTGGCGCGAGAATATCGATGTCGCGCTGCACCAGCGCCGATTTCGTGACGATGCCGACCGGGTGGTTGAACTTCGCCAGCACCTCCAGGATCTGCCGCATGATCCTGAGCTTCTTCTCGATCGGCTGGTAGGCGTCGGTATTGGTACCGATCGCGATCGTGCGCGGTTGGTAGGATGGCGAGGAGAGTTCCTTCTCCAGCAGCGCCGCCGCATCGGGCTTGGCCGTCAGCTTGCTCTCGAAATCGAGCCCCGGCGACAGGCCGAGATAGGCATGGGTCGGCCGGGCGAAGCAGTAGACGCAGCCATGCTCGCAGCCGCGATAGGGATTGATCGAGCGGTCGAAGGAGATATCGGGCGAGTCGTTGCGCGTGATGATGGTGCGCGCCTTCTCATAGGCGATCTCGGTCGAGAACGGCGGCAGCTCCTCCAGCGAGCCCCAGCCGTCGTCGTCGGCGACGCGTTGCTCGGCCTCGAATCGGCCGCCCGGATTGATCGTGGCGCCGCGCCCGCGCCGCCTGTCGGGATCGATGCGGTGACCGGCATAGGCCATCGGGTCGGCCGGTGCGACCATGGGCGCCGAGACGCTCGGCTCCCTGTCGGCCCGCCGCAGGGGCTGGGCCGCCGGGAAGGGCCGGGAAGTGGGGCTGGCCTGTGGCATGGTTTTCGAACCGGGTCGCGCACCGGGAATCGGTGCCTTTTGGTCTCATGTAGAGTGAACATATAGGGAACAAAAGGCAAGCGGCGGGATTGTGGCATGCTGCGTTGCGGCATAGGGTTTTGCTCATGCTCACAGCCGTGATCCGCAGCGATGGTTCCCAGCAGGCGCTTGCCGCGACGCTTGCGGTGCTGATTCCGGCGGTCGCCGAGGGCTTTCTCGGCCATGCGGTCATCGTCGACACGACGGGCTCGCCCGAGATCGAGCGGGCGGCCGACGCGACTGGTGCCCGCTATCTGCGTGCCGACAAGAACAGCGCCTGGCGCAATGGCGCCGCCGGGGCCCGCGGCGATCGCCTCGTTCTGTTCGAGGCCGGCGATGTGCCGCAGGCCCATTGGGTCCAGGCGGTGGAGCGCCATTTGCTGCTCGCAGCGGGGAAGCCGGCCCTGATTCCGTCGCGCGGGGTTGCCGCATCGCTGCGCGAGCGGGTCGCCTTCTCTATGGGAGGGCGCGCGCTCGGGGCAGGGCTGGTCATGCCAAAGGCGATGGCGCTGGTCGGCCGTCTAGACCGGGCTCCGGTGCGACTGCCGGTCCAGCGGGAGCGGGCGGGCTAGGCCGTTTCGGCAAGCTGCGATGTCCTGGATTCGTTATGCTTGGAATGCATGGCTGGGCGCATTTTTCTCGGAAACTTGTGCGATTCAGCATAAGTTCGTATGTAGACGATTGCCAAAGCACCTCCCTCAGACCCTCGAAAGGAGAGACCCATGCTTGAACGGCACGATCCCTGTTCTGCGTTCGAAGCCGAGCGCGACGAGGACAAGCGCGAGGAACAGCAGGAGGACGAGGATACGTTCTCGCCTCGCGTGCATCAGGAAGGATTCTGGAGCTGAAGGCTCCATGAAAACGAAGCGGAGGGCTGGATTTCAGCCCTCCGCGCCGAATGTTGGAAGTCGCGGGCCCGGTTCGGGCCCGTTCTGTTTTCCGGGTCTTGCCGGAATGGCCGCCCGGGACAGCGGGTGTCGCGTCAGACCGGGTTCCGGAACGTATCGCAGCGCTGCATCGAGCCCGACTGGAAGCCGACATTGAACCAGCGCGTGCGCTGCGCCGAGGAGCCGTGCGTGAAGGAATCGGGCACGACCACGCCCCGCGACGCCTGCTGCAGCTTGTCGTCGCCGATCGCCGCAGCCGAGCGCAGCGCTTCCTCGATATCGCCCTGGTCGAGCCGGCCCATGGCCTGGATGTTGTGGGCCCAGACACCGGCGAAGCAGTCGGCCTGCAACTCGATCCGGACCGAGATCGCGTTCGCGTCGCGCTCGGAGGAGCGCTCGCGGAGCTGATTGGCCTTGGGCAGGATGCCGAGCAGGTTCTGGATGTGGTGGCCGACCTCGTGGCCGACGACATAGGCATAGGCGAAGTCGCCGCCGCCGCCGAGCTTGCGCTGCATCTCCTGGAAGAAGGAGGTGTCGAGATAGACCTTCTTGTCGACCGGGCAATAGAACGGCCCCATCGCCGATTGCGCGGTGCCGCAGCCCGAGCGATCGACGCCGGAGAACAGCACGAGCCGGGGGGGCTGATAGCGGGTATTGGCCTGCTGCGGCAGGATCTTCGACCAGACATCCTCGTTCTGCGCCAGAACGGCCGAGACGAAGCGGCCCATCTCGTCCTGTGGCGGGCCGGAGGACCGGCGCGTCTCCTGCGTCTGCGGGCGTCCGCCGATGCCGCCGATCAGTTCGGCGCCGCCGATGAGCAGGCGCGGGTCGATGCCGAGAGCCCAGCCGAGCAGGCCGAGCACCACCATCGTGCCGATGCCGACGCCGCCGCGTCCGCCGGGCATGCCGGCGAAGCCGCCGCCACCACCGCTGCCGCGCCGGTCCTCGAGATTGTCGGACTGGCGGTAATCTTCCCACTGCATGAAGGCATCCCTGGCGAAGCTCCCCCGCAATCTCGCCGGGAGATGCGGGGAACTCAAGTCGTCTTTGCAGGCTGCTCCTGAACGCCCGGTGACTGCGGAGGTTCCGCTCAGTGGTAGCCGCTGTCGATCCTGACCTTGCCGCGGAAGGTCCAGTACACGAAGGCGGTATAGAACAGGATCATCGGCAGCAGGAAGGCGACGCCGATCAGCACGAAGATATGGGAGGACGGCGCGGCCGCCGCATCCCAGATCGTCACCGAGGGCGGCACGAGATAGGGGAAGTTCGAGATCGACAGCCCGAGGAAGCAGAGCAGGAAGATCGCGATGGTGAAGGCGAAGGGCGTGAATTCATGCGCGCCGTGGAGCCGCTTCCAGGCCATGTAGCCGCAGAACGCCGTCAGCACCGGGAAGGGCCAGAGCAGGGCGAGATTGCCCGGCGTGAACCAGCGCTCGGCGATGCGCGGATGCGCGAGGGGCGTCCACAGCGAAACCAGCGCGGCGAAGCCCATCAGCGCCAGCAGCAACGTCCTGGCCTGCCGGCGTGCCCGCTCCGCGACCGGGCCTTCGGTCTTGAAGATCAGCCAGGTCGCGCCGAGCAGGGCATAGCCCACCACAACGCCGAGGCCGCACATCACGGTGAAGGGCGTCAGCCAGTCGAACGGGCCGCCGGCGAACTGGCCGTTCGCGACCGTGACGCCCTGGATCAGCCCGCCGAGGATCAGCCCCTGCGAGAAGGCGGCGACTGTGGAGCCGAGCCAGAAGGCGAGGTCCCAGCGGTGGTGATGCGGCTTGGCGACCCAGCGGAACTCGAAGGCGACGCCGCGGAAGATCAGCGCCAGCAGCATCAGGATGACCGGGATGTAGAAGGCGGGCATGATGATGGCATAGGCCTGCGGGAAGGCGACCCAGAGCCCGCCGCCGCCCAGCACCAGCCAGGTTTCGTTGCCGTCCCAGAACGGCGCGACCGAATTCATCATCTGGTCGCGCTCGCCCTCGTCCTTCGTCGTCGGGAAGAGGATGGCGATGCCGAGGTCGAAACCGTCGAGCACGACGTAGAGCATCACGGCGGTGCCGATCAGCCCGGCCCAGATCACGGGGAGATACCATTCCATGGATTGTCTCCTCAGATCGCGGGCTGGATCTTGTCGTCGCCGGGCTTGCCGTCGCCGAAGATCGCGGCGGCCTCCCCCTGCGCCGCCTTGAGCGGACGCTGCGACGGCTGCTCCGGCGCATCCTCGCCGGATATCTCGTCCGGCCCCTTGTCGATCAGGCGGTTGATCAGCAGGGTCCCGGCTGTGAAGACGACGGAATAGACGCAGACGAACAGGGCGAGCGAGATTGCGACCTGGAGCGTCGTGACCGGCGAGACGGCGTCGGCTGAGCGGATGATGCCCGTCGCCAGCCAGGGCTGGCGTCCGACCTCGGTCACGAACCATCCGGAGAGGATGGCGATGAAGCCGGCCGGCCAGGTGTATTGCGCGATCCAGAGCCAGCGCCGCGATTCGAAGACGGTGCCCTTGCGCCAGAGCCAGGCGCCGACCCAGCCGAACAGGATCATCAGCACGCCGATCCCGACCATCGCCCGGAAGGCGAAGAAGGGGATGAGCACGGGCGGGCGATCCTCGACCTTGAAATCCTTCAGGCTTGGGAAAAGCGCGTTCATGCTGCCATGGGTGACGAGGCTGGCGACGCCGGGGATCGAGATCTCGAACCGGTTGAGCTCGGCCTTCTCGTCGGGCCAGGCGAAGAGCACGAGCGCGCCGGGCTTCGACGAATCCCAGTGCGCCTCGATCGCGGCGAGCTTAGCCGGCTGGTAGGTCGCGGTGTCGCGGCCATGGAAATCGCCGATCACGGCCTGGAGCGGCGCGGTCAGGGCGATCATCAGGATCGCCATCCGCACCATCGTCTTGGCCGATTCGGTGCGGTGCCCGGCGAGCAGGTGTCGCGCCCCGGTCGCGAGCACGACGAAGGCGGTCGTCAGATAGGCGGCCGTCATCATATGGGCGAAGCGTAAGGGGAAAGTCGGATTGAAGACGATCTTCATCCAGTCGACGGGATAGGCGATGCCGTCGCGCACTTCATGGCCGGCCGGATACTGCATCCAGCTATTGGCCGAGAGGATCCAGAAGCCCGAGAGCGCCGTGCCGCCCGCGACGATGACGGCGGAAAAGAAATGCAGCCAGGGCGGTACGCGCTTCCAGCCGAACAGCATCACGCCGAGGAAGGAGGCCTCGAGGAAGAAGGCCGAGAGCACCTCGTAGCCGATCAATGGTCCGATGACGTTGCCGACCGCCGTCGAGAACCGGCTCCAGTTGGTGCCGAACTGGTAGGACAGCACGATGCCGGAGACCACGCCCATGGCGAAGGAGACTGCGAAGATCTTGGTCCAGAAGCGCGCGAGCAGATGGAATTTCGCATCGCCCGTCTTCAGCCACAGCCCGAGCAGCGTCGCGATATAGGCCGAAAGCCCGATCGTGAAGGCGGGAAAGACGATGTGGAAGGAAACCGTGAAGGCGAACTGGATGCGTGAGAGCAGGAATGCATCGATGACCATCGCAGAACTCCGTCGGCCGCACTGCCAAGGCGCTGGGTTCCGCCCAAAGGGGCGCTTCTGGATGTGATCTAATGCAAGTCTGCCTTGTGCTGCGCCTGCGCGCAACGTCGCTGCGTCAATTCTTCCCGTCGAGCGCGGCCTTGAGCGCACGCAGGTCGCGCCAGGCGAGGCGCTTGTCGAGCGGCCGGCGCAGCAGATAGGCTGGGTGCAGGGTCGCGATCGCCCGGATGCGCCGCGCGCCGGTGTCGTATTCCACCCATTTGCCGCGCGAGCGCAGGATGCCGGTGAAGCCGAGCAGGCCTTGCGCCGAGGGGCCGCCAACGCAGACCAGGATGTCGGGATCGGCGAGTTCGATCTGGCGCTGGATGAAGGGCAGGCAGATCGCGACCTCCTGCGGCGTCGGCGTGCGGTTGCCGGGCGGACGCCATGGCAGCAGGTTGGCGATATAGACGTCTTCCTTCCGGCTCAGCCCGATGGCGGCGAGCATCCGGTCGAGCAATTGCCCGGAGCGCCCGACGAAGGGCAGGCCGATTCGGTCCTCGTCGGCGCCCGGCGCCTCGCCGACCATCATCACCCGGCCTTCGGGATTGCCATCGGCGAAGACGAGGTTCTTTGCGGTGGCCTTCAGCGCGCAGCCCTCGAAACCGGCCAATGCCGTCTTCAACTCGTCGAGCGTGCGCGCTTCGCGTGCTAGTGCTTTGGCGCTGACCGCCGCATCGTCCGGTGCCGTCGCTGCAGCCGCCATCGGCCGTGCCGGCGCAGCCGGGCGGCCGGGCAGGGCGCGCAGGCGCGGCTGTCCATTGCCCCCAGCGGGAACCGGATCGGCGAAATGGTTGCGCGGCGTCTCGTCGAGCGCCTCGGTCACGCCCATCTCGGCGTACCAGCTCAGCAACTCATAGGGATCGGGCGCGTCGGGGCCGACTGCATCGGACAGGCTCATTGGCGCATCCTATACCGTGCAAGGCTGCTTCGCGAGCCGACGCAGTTGCAAAATGGAACGCGCGCTTGGATAGAGGGGTTCCAGACTGGACGAAAGCCGGCATTGAACGACCCGGCAAAATAGTTCATATATAAACTATCATGCGGCGTGGTCGCTGAGGCGGAGGGCAGGATGGATCTCAAGGAAGCGCAGAGCGAACCGCGCGAGAGCATGGACTATGACGTCGTCATCGTCGGTGCGGGCCCCGCGGGCCTGGCCGCCGCGATCCGGCTGAAGCAGCTCGACGAGAACATTTCCGTCGTCGTGGTCGAGAAGGGCGCCGAGGTCGGCGCCCATATCCTCTCCGGCGCGGTCATCGATCCGATCGGCCTCGACCGTTTGTTGCCGGATTGGCGCGAGGACCCCGATCGCCCCCTGACCACCGAGGTCAAGGAGGACATCTTCTATTTCCTGACGCAGCCGAACGGCATCCGCCTGCCGAATTTCGGCATGCCCTCGCTGATGAACAATCACGGCAATTTCGTCGGTTCGCTCGGGCTGGTCGCGAAGTTCCTGGGCGCGCGGGCCGAGGCGCTCGGCGTCGAGATTTATCCGGGCTTCGCCGCCGCCGAACTCCTCTTCAACGAGGACGGCTCCGTCGCCGGCATCGCCACCGGCGACATGGGTATCGCCAAGGACGGCACGGTCTCGGATCGCTTCACCCGCGGCATGGAGCTGCGTGGTCGCTATACGCTCCTGGGCGAGGGCGCGCGCGGTTCGCTCTCCAAGATCGCCATCAGGAAGTTTGCCCTCGATGAGGGTCGCGAGCCCCAGAAATACGGCATCGGCCTGAAGGAACTTTGGCAGGTCAAGCCGGAGAAGTTCCACAAGGGCCGCGTCCAGCACTCCTTCGGCTGGCCGCTCGACAACAGCACGGGTGGCGGCTCCTTCCTCTACCATTTCGACGATAACCTGGTCTCGGTCGGCTTCGTCGTGCACCTGAACTACCAGAACCCGACGCTCTCGCCCTTCGACGAGTTCCAGCGCTTCAAGACGCATCCGCTGATCCGCGACACCTTCGAGGGCGCCAAGCGCATCGCCTACGGCTCGCGCGCGATCACCGAGGGCGGCTGGCAGTCCGTGCCGAAGCTGACCTTCCCAGGCGGCGCGCTGATCGGCTGCGCGGCGGGCTTCGTCAACGTGCCCCGCATCAAGGGCAGCCACAACGCCATCCTGTCGGGCATGCTGGCAGCGGAGAAGCTGGTGTCGGCGCTGCAGGCGGGCCGAAAGCATGATGAGGTCGTCGAGATCGAGGCGAGCTGGCGCGGCAGCGCTATCGGTAAGGACCTGAAGCGCGTCCGCAACGTCAAGCCGCTCTGGTCCAAGTTCGGCACCTTCCTCGGCATCGGGCTCGGTGGCATCGATATGTGGCTGAACCAGCTTTTCGGCTGGTCGCCCTTCGGCACGCTCAAGCACGGCAAGCCGGATTTCGCGACGCTGAAGCCGCTCTCCGAAGTCCCGCCGATCACTTATCCTAAGCCGGACGGCAAGATCTCCTTCGACAAGCTCTCCTCGGTCTTCCTGTCCTCGACCAATCACGAGGAAGACCAGCCGGCGCACCTGAAGCTGACCGACCCGTCGGTCCCGATCTCGCAGAACCTGCCGCTCTATGGGGAGCCGGCGCGGCTCTACTGCCCGGCGGGCGTCTACGAGGTCGTTTATGAGAACGCCGAGACGAAGAGCAATCCGCGCTTCGTGATCAACGCGCAGAACTGCGTCCACTGCAAGACCTGCGACATCAAGGACCCCGCCCAGAACATCACCTGGACGGTGCCGGAAGGCGGCGGCGGGCCCGGCTACGCGAATATGTGATCCTGCTCGGCTTGCCTCCGGTGCGGTCGACGGTCTGGTCGTTCTGAGTGGACGCTGCTCTTGTCATTCCGGGGCTTCGCGGAGCGAAGAACCCGGAACCCACGACTGGGTGAGCCGCCAACAAACGCGAATCGAGTGTCTCACCCGGTCGTGGGTTCCGGGTTCGCACCTACAGTGCGCCCCGGAATGACAATCGGCGTGCATGCCCATCCGCTGAAACAAAAAGGGCGCGCCGGGAGGCGCGCCCTTTGTCGTCAGGCCTGGGGCCGATCAGCCCTTGCGGACGATCGGGGCGGCCGGCTTGGTCTCGGTCTTGGCGCAGCCGGCGACGAAGCCGCCGAGGAGCGCGACGGCGGCAACGCTCAGAATGATCTTCTTCATTGGAACAGTCCCAGTGGAATCGCTGCAATATCTGCAGACAAGGGCGAATATGGCCTGATATCCCTGCGCAATGGTGGCTGTTTTTCGGTGTCGACCCTTCCGTCATGCGGATTTCGGCGAGTGTTGCGCGGTTGCTACGAAACCGGCGCATTGAGTAGCTGGCCGGCTTGCCCGCCCGCCCGGAAACCGCCATCTTGGCGGCCTACGCGAAGTGATCACGGTCCGCTGGAAAAGTGCGCCCCGAGATGGTGAATCCGCGGACCGAGGGAGAATGGCAGTCGTGACATTTTTGAAGAAGGTGCGTGCCTCCGGCACGGCTGCTGCGCTGTCGCTGTTGATGTTCCTGCCAGCCGTGGCCGTCGCCCAGGGCGCGACGCAACCGCGTGCGGCCGACACGCTTGAGCCGGGCGACAGCCTGGAAGGCAATTACCTCGCGGCCATCGTCGCCGGCGCCTCGCGCGATCTCGGCGCGGCTTCCGTCTATCTGCGCGAGGCGATCAAGGAAGACCCGCAGAACAACGACCTGACCGAGCGCGCCTTCGTCGCCTTCCTGGCCGACGGCGCCATGCCGGACGCCTTCCGGGCCGCCGACAAGCTGATCCAGCAGGACCCGAGCAACGGCCTCGCTCAGCTCGTCATCGGCATCCGCTCGATCAAGCAGAAGAGCTACCAGACCGCGCGCAACCACCTCCAGCGCGGGGGCAGGGGCCGCGCGGCCGATATCACCGCGACGCTGCTCTCGGCATGGTCCTATCTCGGCTCGGGCAATTCCCGCCGCGCGATCGAGACGCTGGAGCGTCTCAAGGGCGAGCCGTCCTACAACCTCTTCCGCGATTATCACGCCGGGTTGATCCTCGATGCCGCCGGCCGCAAGGCCGATGCGGAGAAGCGGCTGAAATCGGCCTACGATGCCGAGAAGACCACGCTCCGGCTGGTCGACCTCTGGGCGCGCTTCCAGGCCCGCAGTGGCGATTTCAACGGCGCGGCCGAAACCTATGCCGCTTTCGACCGCCTGTTGCCGAATCACCCCGTCATCCGCGAGGGCATGGCGCTCGTCGGCAAGAAGGATGCGCCGTCGCGCCAGATTTCGACCCCGCAGCAGGGCGCCGCCGAGGTGCTCTACGGCCTCGCCAGCGCCGGCAACCGCCAGGGCGACGAGGCGGCCGCTCTGCTCTACTTGCGCATGGCGATCTATCTCGACCCCGGCCACGACCTCGCCATCCTGACGCTCGGCGACATCCTGGAGCGCGCCCGCCAGCCGGAGGACGCCGTCGCCGTCTACGACAAGATGCCGGCGACCTCGCCGTTGCGTCCGAATGCAGAGATCCAGGCCGGTCTGGCGCTGGAGAATCTCGGCAAGCCCGAAGAGGCCGTGAAGCATCTCGACAAGGTGATCGCGGAGCGCCCGGACGATGTCGACGCGCTCTCCGCGCTCGGCAACATCTATCGCTCGCGCAAGCAGTTCGCTGAGGCCTCAACGGCCTATGACAGGGCTATCGCAAAGCTTGCTTCGCCCGGCCGTGCCAACTGGGACCTGTTCTATTTCCGTGGCATCGCTCGCGAGCGCACCAACCGCTGGCCCGAGGCCGAGGCCGACCTGCGCAAGGCGCTGGAACTCCTGCCCGATCCGCTCGGCCGCGAGCGCGCGCTGGTGCTGAACTATCTCGGCTATTCGCTGGTCGACAAGCACCTCAAGCTCGACGAGGCGCTCGACATGCTGCGCCGCGCCGTCGAACTGCGCCCGCGCGACGGCTACATCATCGATTCGCTCGGCTGGGCCTATTACCGCCTCGGCCGCTACGAGGATGCCTCGCGCGAGATCGAGCGCGCCTCGGAGCTGCGCCCCTCCGATCCGGTGATCAACGACCATCTCGGCGACGTCTATTGGCGCACCGGCCGCCAGCTCGAGGCGAAGTTCCAGTGGAACCATGCCCGCGATCTCAAGCCCGAGCCCGAGGACCTAGAGAAGATCCTGCGCAAGATCGATCGCGGTCTTGAGGAGCCTTCGGCCAATGCGACCGAAGCCCCGAAGAAGGATGGCGGCTGACGCTGTCGAGTCGCCGGCCTGACGCCGTGGCCCTGCCGCTGACGACGCGCGCCCGCGCCAAGGTCAATCTCGACCTGCGCGTGCTCGGCCGGCGCGCCGACGGTTATCACGAGCTCGAAAGCCTCGTTGCTTTCGCCAGTGTGGGCGATACGCTGTCGCTCGATCCCGGCGCGCCGCTCTCCCTCACGCTCGCCGGGCCCCGCGCCGAAGGGCTGTCCGTCGATGACGGCAATCTCGTTCTGCGTGCCGCCCGCGCTCTAGCTGCCGCGCGCCCCGGCCTACGCCTCGGGCGTTTCCATCTCGTCAAGCGCCTGCCGGTCGCCTCCGGGATCGGCGGCGGCTCGGCCGATGCGGCTGCGGCGCTGCGCCTGCTCGCGCGCCTGAACGGTATCGCCCCGGCCGATCCGCTCCTGGCGGAGGTCGCTGCGGGCGTCGGCGCCGACGTGCCGGTCTGCCTCGATTCGCGGGCGCGGCTGATGGCGGGGATCGGCGAGAAGCTTGGCCCGGTGCTCAGGTTGCCGCCGCTCTTCGCCGTGTTGGCCAATCCGGGCGTCGGTGTCGAGACGGTTCCGGTGTTCCGCGCGCTCGGGCTCAAGGCCGGCGAGACGTTGGCCGACGCGCGCGCGACGGAGCTTGTGGCGCCTGCATCGGCTGCGGAGCTGACGGGATATCTTGCATCGACGACGAACGATCTCGCCGCGCCGGCGCAGCGCGTCGCGCCGGTGATCGACGAGGTTCTGGAGCGTCTCGTGGCGCTGCCGGGTTGCCGGCTGGCGCGGATGTCGGGTTCCGGCGCGACCTGTTACGCGCTGTTCGACGATTGCACGGCCAGCGCTGCCGCGGCGAAGGCGCTGCAGCGCGAGCGCCCGGACTGGTGGATCAAGCCGACGCTGCTGGGGTGATCAGGGTTTGTCGCCCGCTTCAGCGCGGCGAATCGAAGGCTTGTGGCAGCAGGCCTCGCATCACGAGCAGGCCGATGGCGGCGACCGTGATGGCGTCCCGGATCTGGCCGCTCGCGATCATGGCCATGACTTCGCAGGCCGGAAAGCGGCGGCAGATCAGGCCCTGTTCCTCATGGTCGAGATCGCGGGCCTGTTGGGTGAGCTGCCGGGCCAGGAAGATATGGCACCCCTGGTTCGAATAGCCGTAGCCTTCGAAGAGATAGCCGAGCTTGACCATGTCAGCCGCTTGAAGGCCGGTTTCCTCGCGCAGCTCGCCCTGGGCCACTGTCAGAGGATCGGCTTCCGGGTTCGACTCCCACGAGCCCTGCGGCACTTCCCAGAAGCGCCCTCCGACAGGGTAGCGATATTGCTCGACGAGATGGATGCTGCCATCCGGCTCGACGGGAACGATCGCCGCGAAATCGGTCTTCTCGACGACACCGTAGATGCCATGCGAGCCGTCTTGCCGCCGGATGGCGTCCTCGCGCACGCTCATCCAGCGGTTCTGGTAGACGATCCGCGACGATAAGGTCTCGATTTCAGGCTCGTCACCTGATGCCATGCCGGCCCGCTCAGTGCGCCCGCGCGACGCAGAAATCGACGGCGGCGTTGAGCGCCTGTTTCATCGGCGAGGCCGGGAACAGGCCGAGAGCATCCTTGGCCATCCGGGCATAGTGCTCGGCGCGGGCGATCGTGTCGTCGAGCGCCTTGTGCCGGCGCATGATCGTCCGTGCCTCTTCCAGGTCGCCATCGCGAATCTCGCCGTCCTGCAGCGTGCGCTTCCAGAACGCACGCTCGACCTCGTCGCCGCGGCGGAAGGAGAGCACGACCGGCAGGGTGATCTTGCCCTCGCGAAAATCGTCGCCGGTATTCTTGCCGAGCTTGGCCGCGACGCCGCCATAGTCGAGCGCGTCGTCGATGAGCTGGAAGGCGATGCCGAGATTGAGGCCGTAGCTGCGGCAGGCGGCGGCATCGGCCTTGGAGGAGCCGGCGATCACCGGCCCGACCTCGCAGGCGGCGGCGAAGAGCTCGGCCGTCTTGCCGCGGATCACCGAGAGATATTCGTCCTCGGTCGTCTCCGTGTTCTTGGCGACCGAGAGCTGCAGCACCTCGCCTTCGGCGATCACCGAGGCGGCCGTCGACAGAATGTCGAGCGCGCGCAGCGAGCCGACCTCGACCATCATCTTGAAGGCCTGGCCGAGCAGGAAGTCGCCGACCAGCACGCTCGCCTCGTTGCCCCAGAGCATGCGGGCGGCGAGCTTGCCGCGGCGCATGTCGCTCTCGTCGACGACGTCGTCATGCAGCAGCGTCGCGGTGTGCATGAACTCGACGGAGGCCGCGAGCTTGACGTGGCCGTCGCCGGCATAGCCGCAGAGATCGGCCATGGCGAGTGTCAGCATCGGCCGCAAACGCTTGCCGCCCGAGGAGATCAGGTGGTTGGCGACCTCCGGGATCATCGTCACGTCGGAGCCGGTGCGCGACAGGATCATCGCGTTGACGCGTTCCATGTCCGTGCGCGTCAGCGCGACCAGCGGCTCGATGCTCGCCTGATTCGATTCCCGTTCCTCGAGGGAGACGACGACGCCCACTGAAAACACTCCGGGTCAGATTCTCGCGCCGGGCGGCGCGCTTGTGCAATGCCACAACCGTCGCATGGGACGCCAGCCCCTGCAAACCGGCGTGACGCCGCACCTTTTCGTGAGCGAGGGGCTGAAAGCGCTCGGCTCTTGCGCAGGGTGGGGTGCTTGGGCTCCATGGAGCCATGCACGAACTCATGCGCACCAATGATCTCATCCTGCTCGGAGCCGTCGAGGCCCTGCTGGCTTCGGCCAATCTCGATTGCCTGATCGCCGATCAGCATATCAGCTCGCTCGAGGGCATGATCGGCGCCTTCCCGCGCCGCTTGCTGGTGCGCGAGGCCGATCGCAGGCGCGCGCGTGCATTGCTGATCGAGGCCGGCTACGGCGCAGAACTGCGCGATGAGTGAGATGGAACCGGGTTCGGCGCTGGGCGAGATCGTCGAGGACAGGCTGCTCGATGGTCGATTGAAGCTGCTTCAGCCGCGCAAGGGGCACCGCGCTGGCAGCGATGCGATTCTGTTGGCGGCGGCCCTGCCGGAATTGGGGCAGCGGGCCTTGCTCGATATTGGGGCCGGCGTCGGCACGATCGGCCTTGCTGCGGCCCTGCTGCAACCGGGCCTCCGCGTCACATTGCTGGAGCGCGATCCGGAGCTTGCAGCCCTGGCTGCACGCAATGCCGGACAAAACGAGCTGGCAGGGCGCGTGACGGTGGTGGCCGGAGATGTCACGGCGCGCGCCGCCATTCTTGGTGAGCTGGGCCTTGCATCGGCCTCCTTCGACGCCGTCGCGATGAACCCGCCCTTCTATCCGCCGGGCGGCAGCAGGGCCTCGCCTGTCCCCAATCGCAAGGCGGCCCATGTCGCCGAAGGGGCGCTCGCGCCCTGGCTGCGCACGGCCCGGCGCCTGCTTCGGCCGGGCGGGCATCTCGCGCTGATACACCGGGTCGAGGCGCTGCCGGAGGTGCTGGCCGGTCTCGAAACCGGTTTCGGCGCGATCGCGGTCCGCCCGATCCATGCCTTTGCCGACAAGCCCGCGATCCGCATCATCGTCACCGCCATCCTGAACAGCAGAAAGCCGGCAACGCTGCTGCCGGCTTTCGTGATCAATGGCGCCGATGGCAGGCTGACCCCGTTCAGCGATGCGGTGCATCGCGGCCGCGAGCGCCTCGCGCCCGATTACCAGTAATAGGGGCGCGGGCCGTAGAAGCGCGGCGGGCCGTAATAGGGTCGCGGGCCGTAGTAGCGCGGCGGACCATAATAGCGCCGCGGCCCGTAATAGCGGGGTCCGTAATAACGCGGCGGCCCGTAATAGCGGCGCTGGCCGTAATAATACTGCGCCTGCTGGACCATGCCTTCGCTCGCGACCGCAGAAACGGCTGCGATCGGCGCAGCCCCGATCGGGGTGGCGGAGGCGGGAGTGGCGGCGACGCCGGCCACGCCGAGCGCGCCGGCGGTCGCCATGGTGACGATCATTGTCCGAAACATGAAAACCTCCATGAGATGGCGTCGGCAGTCCCTGCCGTCGGATGAAAACGCCGCCCTTGAATTGAACACTAGGACCCCGAACCTGAACGGCACAGGAGCGCGTCGTTCAGTTTGCCTACAGCCAATGGCCGCATTGCGGCCATGCTTGGCGCCGCTCAGCGGCAGATGCGCACCGGGCGGACCACCCAGCGCCAGCCGTCCCAGACGCGACGCTCGGACCAGAAACAGCGCGGGCGATGATAGGAAGGCCGCACCCGGTAAGGACGGCGCGGTCCGTAGTACTGGGCCAACCGGACGAGGTCCTGCCCCGCCTGGGCGGATTGTCCTGCCGCAGCTGCGACCGGCGCAGCAGCGGGCGATGTCGCCATCAGGGCGCCGCCGCCGAGGACGACGGCCGTTGCTGCTGCGAGGATGGCTGCCCGGAACATCGTCGTCTCCATGGATCGCTCCAGCGGTCCAGCCGCTGGAGGCCCGTCGTCCTTCATCGCCTCAGGCCCTTGGGAGGTGAACGGCGCGATCCCGCGCCGTTCTGTCCGCCTTCAGCGATATGCACTGCCGTCAGCGGCAGACGCGCACGGTCCGCCGGATCCAGCGATAGCCGTTCCAGACGCGGCGGGACTCGGTCCAGCAGCGCGGGCGGTAGTGCGGGCGGCCCGGGCGGTAATGCGGGCGGCCGTAGTGCCAGGCCTGCTGGACGAGGCCGGTCTCGGCGCCGGCGGCAAAGGTCGTGCCGGCGGAAATCGGGGCCGCGGAGGCCGGGGCGCTGCTCATGGCGGCACCGAGCAAGGTTGCGGCGCCGAAGGCGGCGGCAATGATGCGGGTTGTCAACATGGGCTTACTCCTTGGTTTTGCAGCCGCCGGCCCGGCATCAAATGCTCGCCCCGAACATCGCGAACCGTGCGGTTGCCTGTGTCGATATCAGACCGGTTATGAACGAAACCTGTCCGCGTCCGGTTCCGGCTCGCGCTTGACCATGGCAGGCCCGAACCCTAATCACCGCAGCATTCCCTCGTTATCGGAAGGTTGCAGGCACTTGTCCGCCCCCGCGCCACTCTCGCATTCCGCCATCCCGGCTTCCTCCCCGGCGATGGACCCGACCCGCTCCTTCCAGGGGTTGCTGCTGACGCTGCAGCGCTTCTGGGCCGAGCGAGGTTGCGTGGTGCTGCAGCCCTACGACATGGAGGTCGGCGCCGGCACTTCTCACCCCGGCACGATGCTGCGTTCGCTCGGGCCGAAGCCCTGGCGGGCCGCCTATGTCCAGCCCTCGCGCCGGCCCAAGGACGGCCGCTATGGCGAGAACCCCAACCGGCTGCAGCATTATTACCAGTTCCAGGTCATCCTGAAGCCGAACCCGCCGAACCTGCAGGAGCTCTATCTCCAGTCGCTCGAAGCGATCGGTATCGACATGCTCCTGCACGACATCCGCTTCGTCGAGGACGACTGGGAGAACCCGACCCTGGGCGCCTGGGGCCTCGGCTGGGAATGCTGGTGCGACGGCATGGAAGTCAGCCAGTTCACCTATTTCCAGCAGGTGGCCGGCATCGAATGCGCGCCCGTATCCGGCGAGCTGACCTACGGGCTCGAGCGCCTCGCCTGCTATCTGCAGAACGTCGAGAGCATCATGGAGCTCAATTTCAACGGGCTCGAGGGCGACGAGAAGGTCACCTATCGCGATGTCTTCCTGCAGGCCGAGCAGGAATATTCCCGCTACAATTTCGAGCACGCCGATACCGATGCCCTGTTCAGGCGCTTCGCCGAGGCGGAGGCCGAATGCCGCGCCCTCCTGCAAAAGGGCGAGGCCGGCGACCGGCACCTCATGGTCCAGCCGGCTTACGACCAGTGCCTCAAGGCCGGCCATACCTTCAACCTGCTCGATGCGCGCGGCGTGATCTCGGTCACCGAGCGGCAGAGCTACATCCTGCGCGTGCGCGAGCTCGCCAAGGCCTGCGGCGCGGCCTGGTTGAAGACCGACGGCGGGGGAGCGAACTGATGCCCGATCTTCTGCTTGAACTCTTTTCCGAGGAAATCCCCGCGCGCATGCAGCGCAAGGCGGCTGACGACCTGAAGAAGCTCGTCACCGATGCGCTGGTCGAGCGCGGCCTCGTCTATGAGGGCGCCAAGGCCTTCGCGACGCCGCGCCGGCTCGCGCTGCACATCGCCGGTCTCCCCGTTCGCGGCCGCGACGTGCGCGAGGAGCGCAAGGGTCCGCGCGTCGGCGCCCCCGACGCTGCCGTGCAGGGCTTTCTCAAGGCTGCGGGCCTGACCTCGCTCGATCAGGCGACCATCGTCAGCGATCCGAAGAAGGGCGACAGCTACGTCGCCATCATCGAAAAGCCCGGTCAGGAAACCGTCGCGGCCATCGCCGAGATCGTGCCGGCCGTGATCCGCGCCTTCCCCTGGCCGAAATCGATGCGCTGGGGCAAGGCCTCGGCGGCTGGCGCCAGCCTGCGCTGGGTCCGCCCGCTGCATTCGATCCTCTGTACCTTCGGCGCCGCGGAGGTTGAGGACCCGGAGGTGGTGCCCTTCGAGGTCGACGGCATCATCTCGGGTAACGTCACCTACGGCCACCGCTTCCATGCGCCCGGCCCGATCACGGTGAAACGCCTGGAGGACTACGTCGCCTCGCTCGAAAAAGCGAAGGTCGTGCTCGATGCCGACCGGCGCAAGGAGATCATCCTCACCGACGCCCGCAACCTCGCCTTCGCGCAGGGGCTCGATCTCGTCGAGGACGAGGGGCTTCTGGAGGAGGTCGCCGGCCTCGTCGAATGGCCGGTCGTGCTGATGGGTTCCTTCGAGGAGCGCTTCCTCGACATCCCCGGCGAAGCGATCCGCGCCACCATCCGCGCCAACCAGAAATGCTTCGTGCTGCGCGACCCCGTGACCGGGAATATCGCCAACCGCTTCCTGCTGACCGCGAACCTCGCCGCCAGCGATGGCGGCGTGGCGATCACCGCCGGCAATGGCCGCGTCGTGCGGGCGCGCCTCTCGGACGCCGCCTATTTCTGGCAGACCGATCGCGGCGCGCTGCCTGACCTCGATACCCTCAAGGACAGCGCCGAAAAGCTCGGGCTCGATCTCGCCAAGCCGCTCGATCAGCGCATGGCCAAGCTCGACAAGCTCGGCGTCGTCTTCCACGCCAAGCTCGGCACGCAAGGCGAGCGCGTTCAGCGCATCGCCGCGCTGGCGCGGGAACTGGCGACGATCGTCGGTGCCGATCCGGCCAAGGCCGAGCGCGCCGCCAAGCTCGCCAAGGCCGACCTGCCGACCGAGATGGTCGGCGAGTTCCCGGAACTGCAGGGCTTGATGGGCCGGAAATATGCCGAACTGCAGGGCGAGGACGCTTCGGTCGCTGCGGCGATCGAGGAGCATTACAAGCCGCTCGGGCCCTCCGACCGCGTGCCGAGCGATCCGGTTTCGGTGGCGGTGGCGCTGGCCGACAAGCTCGACACGCTCGTTGGCTTCTGGGCCATCGACGAGAAGCCGACCGGCAGCAAGGACCCCTATGCGCTGCGCCGCGCGGCGTTGGGTGTGATCCGGTTGGTGGTTGAGAATGGGGTCAAGCTGCCTCTCGGCACCGCGCTTGTGCGATCAATCGTAGGTGTAGAGCTTAGGCTATTAGCGCTGGCGACTGCCAAAGCCGGTTACCCTGTACGATTCATCGATCTGCAAGAACGCTTTGAGATTGATCACCAGCATTTCGTCTCCTTGGCGGAAGGTGACGATACGCGGGCGTTTATCGTGCGTTGGATGTTGGCGCATGGCTTGCCAAAGCGTCTGCAAAGTGCGGCTACCGATCTCCTCTCCTTCTTCCACGACCGCCTGAAGGTCATGCTCCGCGACCAGGGCGCGCGACATGATCTCGCCGACGCCGTGCTGGGCGAGGGGGCTTCGGCCAATGACGACTTGCTCCTCATCACCCGTCGCGTCGCCGCGCTTGGCCGCTTCCTCGATACCGAGGACGGCAGGAACCTGCTCGCGGGCTACAGGCGCGCCGCCAATATCCTCAAGGCCGAGGAGAAGAAGGACGGGGAGGGCGCCTTCGCCGCCGCTCCCGACCTGCACCTCATCGCCGATGCCGGCTTGATCGAGGAGAAGGCGCTTGCCGTCGCGCTGGCGCAGGCGACGCCGACGGCCGAGGCTGCCGTCGCCGCCGAGGATTACGAGGGCGCCATGGCCGCGCTCGCCGAAATCCGCCCGGCGGTCGATGCCTTCTTCGACAAGGTCACGGTCAACGATCCCGATCCGGCCTTGCGCGCCAACCGGCTGAAGCTGCTCAACCAGCTCCGCCAGGCGACGCGCGCCGTCGCGGATTTCGACCGCATCGCCGGATAAGGCGCGGACAGCGCGGGGAACCCCTCTCCCGGATGGGAGAGGGGCAGGGCCGCCAATCACCCTTGCTCTACGCTCTCTACCGATGCTGTTGCCATCGAGCGGAACTGGTTCTCTGGCCTTTCCTCACCCCTACCCCTCTCCCATTCGGGAGAGGGGTTTTCTGTTGTGGTTCCTGCGTACGCCCTTGCCCGCCCCTTCGCCCCCAAACCCGCCCCCGGAACCAATTCCCGCCCTGCGACGTTCTTTCGCCGGGGCTGACAGGCCGCGAATGCGTCGCGGCTGGGCTCCGGGGGGCCGGCTACCGGCCGAGACAAAGGGCTGAAAGCATGGGCATTCTGATTTCGCTGCTGATCACCGTTCTCGTCATCGGCCTCGTGCTCTACCTCGTGCGGATGCTGCCGCTCGACGGGCAGATCAAGAACGTCGTCCAGATCATCGTGATCGTGATCGGCATCATCTCGCTGCTGCGCTATCTCGCTGTTTTCTAAGGCGATTGACGGCGCCATCGCGCTGGTTCAGACTTCATGAGGTCCAGAGGGCCCCGGACGATCCCGTCCCGGGGCCTTCTTCCGTTTCAGGACGTGACCGCGATGAACGCGCCGAACCGCAACGGCCATATCAGGCTGACCTCCCATCCCGAGCCGGGCAGCGCCGCCGCGCGCTTTCCGATCCGATGGGGCGCTCCAACCGCCACCGAGCGCGGCCCGATCATCGCCTCCACGACCAATCCCGCCGATCGCAACGTCATCGGCGCCCATGGTGGCTCCTATTCGGTCTATCGGGCGCTGGCGATCTCGGCCCGCGCGATGAACCCGCAGCAGCGCCCGGACCTGACCAATACCTACCCGACGGCGGAGATCCTGCCCCAGCCGCAATGGGCAGACCCGAAGAAGATCGTCTCGCTCGATCCGTTCGGCCACACGGTCGCGCAGGATTTCGGTCGGCTGATCGGCGAGGGCATCGATATCCGCCCCTCGATCGCGATCACCAAGGCCAGGCTCAACCTGCCCGAGATCCTCGCCGCGATGGGTGCGCATCGCCTCGCCGCGGACGGTCATATCCTGCACGCTTCCGGCGATATCAGCGTCACCAAGATCGCGGTCGATCCGGTCTGGTATCTGCCGGGCATCGCCGAGCGCTTCGGCGCGACCGAGAGCGACCTGCGCCGCACGCTCTTCGAGCAGACCGGCGGCATGTATCCCGAACTGGTGACGCGGCCGGACCTCAAGGTCTTCCTGCCGCCGATCGGCTCGATCACCGCCTATGTCATGGGCGAGGCTTCGCGGCTTGCCGATCCGAAGGCGCGCATCGCCTGCCGCGTCCATGACGAATGCAACGGCTCGGACGTCTTCGGCTCCGATATCTGCACCTGCCGGCCCTATCTCACGCATGGCATCGAGGAATGCGTGAAGGAGGCCCAGAGTGGCGGCGTCGGCCTCATCGTCTACAACCGCAAGGAGGGCCGGGCGCTCGGCGAGGTCACCAAGTTCCTCGTCTACAACGCCCGCAAGCGCCAGGAGGGCGGCGATTCCGCCGCGACCTATTTCGAGCGCACCGAATGCGTCGCCGGCGTGCAGGATGCCCGCTTCCAGCAGCTCATGCCGGATGTGCTGCACTGGCTCGGCGTCACCCATATCGACCGGCTGATGTCGATGTCGAACATGAAATACGATGCCATGGTCGAGAGCGGCATCACCATCGGCGAGCGCGTCGCGATCCCGCCCGAATTGGTCCCGCCCGATGCTTCCGTCGAGATCGAGGCCAAGAAGGCCGCAGGCTATTACTCGCCCGACGGTGCGCCCGGCGACAACGCCCTGAAATCGACGGTCGGCCGCGACCTCGACAAGTTCTGATTCCGTCACGCTTACCGAGTTGATGATGCCCGACCGCGATCCCGAGGCGTTCCGCGCCCTGTTGAAACCCGCTGCCGTACGCGAGCGCGCGCAGGAGATGCTGGAGCTCGGGCTCGCCGGCCAACTCCTCCATTTCAGCGTTCATCCCGAACGGCTCGAAGCCTGCGCCGATTATGTGCTGGAGACGATCCGCGCGAACTATCCGACCCTCGACATCCCCTTCCATGCGCGCTGGCGCCATTTCAGCGTCGATGGCGCGGATCGCTGGCAGAAGCTCGACCAGGCCGCAGGCTTCGCCAATCCCGCCGCGCGCGGCCGCGCCGCCTATGATCTCGCGGTGGTCAGCGTTCTGCTCGATGCGGGTGCCGGTCCCGACTGGCGCTATCGCGACGCCGCGACCGGCCGCGAGATCGGCCGTTCGGAAGGGCTGGCGCTCGCCTCGCTCGACATGTTCGCCGCCGGCCTGTTCTCCAGCGATCCGGCGACCCCGTTGCAGGCCGATGCAGCCGGCCTGAAGCGACTCGATGCGGCGGCGCTGGCGCACGGCTTCCAGGCCGGGCCGGGCAATCCACTGCTCGCGCTCGAAGGCCGCGCCGCTCTGCTCAACCGTCTCGGCGAGGAGCTGGAGCGGCAGGGCCTGTCGCGCCCGGGCGCGCTGTTCGATCGCTTCGCCGCCTCAGCTGATACCGGGTCGCTGCGGGCGCCGCATATGCTGGGCGAGGTGCTCGGCACCTTCGGCGGCATCTGGCCCTCGCGCCTAACGCTGGCCGGCGTGGCGCTCGGCGACACCTGGCGCCATCCGCTGATCGCGCCGGGCAAGCCGACCGAGGGGCTCGTGCCCTTCCACAAGCTCTCGCAATGGCTGACTTATTCGCTGATCGAGCCGTTGGAATGGGCTGGTATCACCGTGGTCGATATCGACGAGATGACCGGCCTGCCGGAATACCGCAATGGCGGGCTCTTCCTCGACAGCGGCGTCATCGCGCTCAAGGACGAGGCGGATCGGGCGAGTGCGCATGAGGTCTCATCGCCGCTGGTCGTGGAATGGCGGGCGCTGACGGTCGCCCTGCTCGACGAGGTCGGGGCGCTGATCCGCCAGCGGCTGGGCCGTTCGCGCGAGGAATTGCCGCTTGCCAAGGTGCTCGAAGGCGGGACCTGGGCGGCCGGGCGCCGGATCGCGCGCGAAAAGCGTGTGGATGGCGGCCCGCCCTTGACCATCGTCAGCGATGGCACGGTATTTTGATCCACGAGTTACGTGCAAAAGCGCCGTCATTCCGGGCGGAGCGAAGCGGAGACCCGGATCCATCGTAGCGCATGCCGCCCTTCGATGGATCCCGGATCGGCGCCGCTCCGCGGCTTGTCCGGGATGACGCAAGAGACCTGATAACGAGAGGGAAACGGCGTATGACTTCGAGCCAGGACGGCGTCACCGTCGTCGACCATCCGCTGGTCCAGCACAAGCTCACGCTGATGCGCGAGAAGGATCGCTCGACCAAGAGCTTCCGCCAGCTCCTCAACGAGATCGGCATGCTGCTCTGCTACGAGGTGACGCGCGACCTGCCGACCGAGCTGATCGAGATCGAGACGCCGCTGCAAAAGTCGATGCAGCCGGTCATCTCCGGCAAGAAGATGGTCTTCGCCCCGATCCTGCGCGCCGGCGTCGGCTTTCTCGACGGCATGCTCGAGCTCGTCCCGGCCGCCCGCGTCGCCCATATCGGGCTCTATCGCGATCCCGACACGCTCCAGGCCGTGGAGTATTACTTCAAGGCGCCCTCCGATATCGCAGACCGCATGATCGTGGTGATGGACCCGATGCTGGCGACGGCCAATTCCGCCGTCGCGGCGGTCGAGCGCCTGAAGGAGCGTGGCGCCAAGGACTTGCGCTTCGTCTGCCTTCTGGCCTCGCCCGAGGGCATCGCCCGCCTGCGCGGCGCCCATCCCGATGTCCGCATCTGGACGGCGGCGATCGACGAACGCTTGAACGATCACGGCTATATCGTTCCCGGTCTCGGCGATGCCGGCGACCGGATGTTCGGCACGCGCTGAACTCTCCCCGACGCAAAGCGGCCCGCCCCGTTTCCGGAGCGGGCCTGGCCTGAGAGACAGGCGTGTCTGGGGTTGAAAGCGCCGGTCTTTCGGATCGTGGCGGCGTTACTCGATGATCTGCACGATACGACGCGTCTGCGGCTCGACGATAACCGTGCGGTCATTCACGACCGTGTAGCGATAGTTCGAGGCGTTCGGCGCGTAATCGGCCGGCAGCTGGTGGTAGACCACGCCCTGCTGCGGCAGGACCGTTCCGACCGCGACCGGCTCGGCATAGGTGTAGGACGGCACGCGCTGCTCGACGACATAGGTGCGGAAGCGCGGCTCGGCCGCATCGCCGACGATCGCGCCGACCACGGCACCGCCGACACCGCCGACCACCGCGCCTACAGGGCCGCCGACAACCGCGCCGCCGACCGCACCAGCCGCGGCACCGCTGGTCGCACCGCCGACCGCGCCACCCGAGGGCTGGCTCTGGGCGAAGGCGACCGCCGGGGTGATGGCCAGGGCGGCAACAAGAGCAAGCTTCTTGAACATGGTATGTCTCCTTTCGAAGCGAACCTTCGGCGAGGACAACCGCAACGTGTCGGAACAGTTCCCGGAAATCGGGTCACGAGATATTAATGGTCGGAAACAGATCGAAGAAATTCTTTCCGAAACAGAGGTTTGGCAGGTCATGACAATGGCCTGACCTGGCCCTTGCCTTGCGAGATCAATGTCGGAAACGAAAACGGCGGACCCGAAGGCCCGCCGCATTATCGTCTGAACGCGCTGGAAGCTTACTGCTTCGGCGCGGCCGAGAGCGCCGGTGTCAGCTTGTCGGCGTCGCGCTTGATCAGGGCTGCGAAGCCGGCGGGTGTCCTCTCCTCGGCCGTCGGCAGCACGGTGCCGAGATCGAGCAGGCGCTTCTTGGTGCCCTCGTCGTTGAGCGCCTTGTTCAGCGCGTCGACCAGCTTGTCCACGGCCTCCTTCGGCATGCCCTTCGGGCCGGCGATGCCGTTCCAGGCCTCGATCTGGTAGTCGGGCAGGCCGGCTTCCTTGGTGGTGGGCACATCCGGCAGCGCCGGCGAGCGCTGGGCCGAGGCGATGGCATAGGCCTTGATCGTGTTGGCGCGAACCTGCTCGGCGACCGAGACGATCTGGTCGCACATGAAGTCGACCTGGCCGGAGACGAGGTCGTTCAGGGCAGGACCCGTGCCGCGATAGGCGACGGCGTTGATCTTCGGCGTGCCGAGGATGCCCTTGAGCAGGGTACAGGTCGTCCATGAGACCGAGCCGAGGCCGGCATGGGCTTCGTTGAACTTGTCCGGGTTGGCCTTCACGGCGGCGACGAAGGCCTTGAGATCGGGCGCCTCGAGGTTCTTGCGGGCGACGATCAGGATCGGCGTGCCGCCGGCGAGGCCGATCGTCTGCATGCCGTTGATCGGGTCGTATTTCAGGCCGGGATAGGTGGCGGGCGCCGCCGAGAAGGTGCCGAGATGCCCCATCGCGATGGTGTAGCCGTCGGGCGCGGCGGTCACGGCGCGGGTGATGCCGGTGGTGCCGCCGGCGCCGGCGACGTTTTCGATCACGATCTGCTGGCCGAGCGTCTTCGACATGTTGTCGGCGACGATGCGGGCGATGATGTCGGTCGGACCGCCGGCCGCGAAGGGCACGATCATGGTGATCGGCTTCGTCGGGTAGCCCTGCGCCTGTGCGCCACCGGCGAAAGCCAGCGTGGCGGCCGCGGCAAGGCCGAGAACGAGCTTCTTCATGCGTATTCCTCCCTAGGATTAGCTTGAGATGAAACTGGGGGGCTGCCGCCGGGGCGGCAACCCCGTCATTCGGTGAAGACCTCGTCGCGCTTCTTCGAGATCGAGGGCAGAAGCGCGATGACGAGCACAAGCACGGCCACAGCCAGCAGCCCGGCCGAGATCGGCCGCTCGACGAAGGTCCAGAACGAGCCGCGCGAGATGATCAGCGCCTGCCGGAGCTTCTCCTCCATCAGCTTGCCGAGCACGAAGCCGAGCAGCAGCGGCGCCGGTTCGAAGCCGAGCTTGATCAGGAGATAGCCGAACAGGCCGAACAGCGCCGTGAAGGCGACGTCGAGCGGCTGGTTGTTCACCGAGTAGATGCCGATGCAGCAGAAGATCAGGATCGCCGGGAACATCAGCCGGTAGGGCACCTGCAGCAGCCGCACCCAGAGGCCGACCAGCGGCAGGTTGATGATCAGCAGCATCAGGTTACCGACCCACATCGAGGCGATCATGCCCCAGAACAGCTCGGGGTTGCGGGTCATGACCTGCGGGCCGGGGATGATGCCGTGGATCGTCATCGCGCCGACCATCAGCGCCATCACCGCATTCGGCGGAATGCCGAGCGTGAGCAGCGGGATGAAGGCGGTCTGCGCGCCGGCATTATTGGCCGATTCCGGCCCCGCCACGCCCTCGATCGCGCCCTTGCCGAAGCGCGAGGGGTCCTTGGCGATCTTCTTTTCCATGGTGTAGCTGGCGAAGGGGCCGAGCACCGCGCCGTTGCCCGGCAGGATGCCCAGGATGCCGCCGATCGCGGTGCCGCGCAGCACCGGCGCGGTCGCCTGCTTGATATCGTTCCAGTCCGGCAGGAGTCGGCCGATCTTGCCCTTGACGACGTCGCGCGCCTCGGGGCTCTCGAGATTGCGCAGCACCTCGGCGAAGCCGAACACGCCCATCGCCAGCACCGAGAAGTCGATGCCGTCGGAGAGCGAGGCGATGCCGAAGGTCAGGCGCTCCTGCCCGGTTTCGAGGTCGGTGCCGACGGTCGAGAACAGCAGGCCGAGCATGATCATGCAGAAGGCCTTGAGGATCGAGCCGCGCGCCAGCACGACCGCGAAGCACAGGCCCATCACCATCAGCGAGAAATATTCGGCCGGTCCGAACAGCAGCGCCATCTTGGTCAGCGGCGCGCCGAGCGCGGCGATGATCAGGGTCGCGACGCAGCCTGCGAAGAAGGAGCCCATCGCCGCGGTGCCGAGCGCGATGCCGGCGCGGCCCTGCTTGGCCATCTGGTGGCCGTCCAGTGTGGTGACGACCGAGGTCGCCTCGCCAGGAATGTTGACCAGGATCGCGGTGGTCGAGCCGCCGTACTGCGCGCCGTAATAGATGCCGGCGAGCATGATCAGCGCGCCGGTCGGATCGAGCCCGAAGGTGATCGGCAGCAGGATCGAGATCGTCGCGATCGGCCCGACGCCGGGCAGCACGCCGATCAGCGTGCCGACGAGGCAGCCGGCGAAGCAGAGCGCGATGTTCTTCATCGTCAGAGCGACGCCGAAGCCCAGCGCGAGATTGGAGAACATATCCATCGGTCAGATCCCCAGCAGCCAGGGCGCGAGCGGGATCGGCAGCGACAGCGCGTATTTGAACAGCAGGATGCAGCCGGCGGACATCGCGATCGCGAAGATCAGCAATTCCTTGATCTTGCGGTCGTCCGCGGCGAGCCCGGCGAAGAAGATCAGCAGCGGACCGGAGACCAGCAGGCCGAGCGCGGGAACCCGGATCGGGCCGAACTCGAAGCCGCGGATGGTCAGCGCGAACAGGCAGGCGCCGCCGAGCGCGAAGAAGATGCCCTTCCACGACCAGCCTGATAGCTTCTCGCCGTTGTAGCGCAGCGAAGCGAGCGCCAGCATCACGCCGAGCGCGCCGCAGATCACCGCGAAGGCCTTGGGCAGCATGCCGGGTCCGAGCTGGCGCAGCGTGCCGGCCGGCAGCTCCCAGGAGAAGACGAAGGCGCCGAGCGCAATCAGGATCATGAACAGGCCGCCGGCCAGGTCCTGCGACGATCTTATGCGCAGACCCTGCGCCCGCTCCATCTGGTTCAAACTCATCAGGAACCTCCGATTGGCGGCCCGGTGCGGGCGGTTCGTTGCTGCGGTTTCGGTGGGACGAAGGGCAGGACGTGGCGGTCGTCGAGCAGCGTCACGCTTTCCCTGAGGATCGCGAGGAAATCGTCGCGGGAGGGCAGCTTCTGCTGCGGCCGCCAGGAGACGCCGACCAGGGCGCCCGCCGGCGGCGGGTCGAGCATCGCGCCGCGCAGGCGTCGCATCGTCACGCCGGGGAAGGACAAGCGCGAGACCCAGTCCGGTGCGAGCGCCATGCCGAGCCCGGCGGCGACCGCCGACATCATCGCCGGCTTTTCGGTGGCCTCGATCGTCACGTTCGGCACCGCGCCGACGCTCTCGAAATAGGCCATGACCAGATCGTAGGCATAAGGCCGCAGGCGCTTGGAGGGCACGACGAAGGGCTCGCCGACGAGGTCCAGCATGGTCAGGTGCTCGCGGGCGGCGAGTGGATGGTTCTCGTTCAGCACCACGACCGGCCGCTCGACCCGTAGAATCTCGAAGGCACAATCGGTCGGCTTTCGCGGCGGGCGGGTGAGCGCCATGTCGAGCTTGCCGGTTTCCAGCATCTGGATCAGGGCGGTGGTGATCGCCTCGACGAACTTGATCTCGACGCCGGGAAAGCGGGCGCGGAAGGTCACCAGCGCTTCCGGCACGAAGCTCGACGAAGCCGCGTCGATCGCACCGACGCGCAACACCTTGCCGGAGGCAAGCGAGGCCTCGCGCACGGCGCGCGAGGCATGCTCCATCTTGACGAGGATGCCCTTGGCTTCTTCCAGCATGATCAGCCCGGCGCGCGTCATCGCGACCTGCCGGGTGGTGCGGGTCAAAAGGGCGACGCCGAGTTCGTCTTCGAGGGCGCTGATCTGGCGCGATAGCGCAGGAGGCGCAACGCCGAGCCGTTCGGCCGCGCGGCCGAAGTGCAGCTCTTCTGCCACCGCGATGAAGCATCGCAGTTGCCGCACATCCATAAGCCGTCCCCTGTCCCGTGTATCGCTTGCCGCGATATCTCTATCGGTGGCCGTGGCCAATAACGGTTCCGGCCAAGGTGTCGACCTTACAGAAATTCATAATCTTTAGGCAACAAAGCCTTTCGGCTGAGCACGGGACAAGGCGCTCAGCCGTTGAAGCTCCGGAGAATGCGTGTGGGGTCAGGAGGTCGGAGCCGGACTCGCCCGCGCAATACGCATGATGCGGCCGTCGATGAGGGCTAGTCCGACGAAGATCGCAGCCATGCCTGCGAAATGGCGCGGCAGCAGATCCTCCCCCAGCAGCCCCGAGCCAAGCAGGATGGCACTGACCGGGATCAGGAAGGTGACCAGCATGACATTGCTCGGCCCGGCGGTGCGCATGATCCGGAAGAACAGGAGATAGGCCAGCGCCGTCGAGATCAGCGCCAGTCCGACGAGAGCGAGAAATGCCGTCTGGGACGGTACCGGCAGCGTCCAGGGCGGATGCATCACGAAGACGATCGGGATCATCATCAGCGTCGAGGCCGAGAGCTGGCCGGTGGCAGCGACCAGCGGCGACACCCCGCGGAAGCGCCGGCCGAGCAGGCCGGAGAAGGCGTAGGAGACCGCGGCGAGGACGCAGGCGATCTGCGCCGCCAGATTGGAGCCGAGCCCGCTGATCGCGTCCGGCCCCATCAGGATGGCGACGCCGATCAGGCCGGCCAGCACGCCGCCGAGTTTCAGCCCGGTCGCTTTCTCGTTGCCGAAGCAGTGCATCACCAGCACCGCGAAGATCGGCGTGGTCGCGTTCAGGATCGAGGCGAGGCCGCTCGCGATCTGCTGCTGGCCCCAGAGAAACAGGCTGAACGGGATCAGGTTGTTGAGGATGCCCATCCCGAAGAAGGCGAGCCAGAGTTCACGCCCCACCGCCATCGACTGCCCGGCGATTCGTACGGCGAGCAGCAGCGCCAGCGCGGCGAGGCCGACGCGCACCTGCACCACGGCGAAGGGCGGCCATTCCGCCACGGTGAGCTTGTTGAAGAAGAACGAGCCTCCCCACAACACCGACAGGATGATCAGCAGGAGCCATTCGAGCAGGCCCATGCGCAGCGCGGGAGCGGGTGTCGGCTGTGTCATGGCGGAAGCTCTGCTCTTGGGCCGGGTCATTCCGCGTCAGTAGGTGGCCGGGCGAGACCCGGCCACCCGTATTCTGTGCAGGCTCTTCCGCTCAGGCGGCCTCGGCGTCGCGCGCCTGCCACATCGCCTGGAAGGCGGGCCGTGCCTGGCAGGCGTCGAGCCAGGCCTTCACCCGCGGATGGGCGTCGAAGAGCTGGGTCGCGGGCTTGGCGTAGCGGAAGATCTCCGCGAGGTTGATGTCGGCGACGGTGAAGCGGTTGCCCATCACATAGCCGCCGTTCTCGGCCAGCGTCTTTTCGAGCACGCCGAAGGGGCCGGGCAGGGCGGCGAGGGCGGCCTCGACCAGCTCCGGCTTGCGCTTCTCCGGCGGATAGGCCGCGAGGTGGAACTGCAGGTTGAGCGCATGGGTCTCGCATTCGGTCGCGGCCCAGAGCGACCACATCACCGCAAGCCCTTCCTCCTGCGCGTCCTTGGGAGCGAGCGGGCCGCCATGCTTGCGCGCGAGATAGAGGTTGATCGCCAGCGATTCGTGCAGCTTGAAGCCGTTGTCGTCGATGCTGGGGATATGGCCGTTCGGGTTGATCTTCAGGAAGTCGGCGCTGCGGGTATGCAGCGGCACGCCGGGCGCGTTCGGGTCCGGCAGGCGATAGGCCTGGATCACCGGCACATGCGTGAAGGCCAGGCCGAGCTCGTTGGCGAGCCAGATGTTGCGCGAGGCGCGCGAGCGGTAACAGCCATAGATGGTCAGGGACATCGGCGGGATCCAGCGACAAAGTGTGGAACGGCGACGCGACCGGCACACGCCGGTTCGTCAGCGCGACAATAGGCTGAGCGCCTGGCATCGGCCAATGCCAATCATCGCGGCGCGCGGAGCAAAAAACCGTTTGACGCGCGCGCCTTGCGGGTGCATTGGCCTCCTGCTTCCGGCCTCTGCGGCCGGCTGCTCACAGGAAATCCCGACCCGATGCCCAGCGACAGTCCCAGCCGACAGTCGAAGCCGTCCGCCGCCGCCTCGCGCGCCTGACCGGGTTTCCCGGCTCGCCTGCGATCCGGCCACGACGGCCCGATCGCAAGGAACAGAGCCATGAATGATACCGCCGCCACCACGGACCTCCTTGCCGTGACGCTGGCCCAGACGCTGGCACAGGAACACGTCGCCGACATCGTCGAAACGCTGAACGACCAGGACGACGCGACCATCGCGCATGTCCTGGCCGAACTGCCGTTCGAACGCGCCGTCGAGGTGCTGGATCAGCCCGAACTCACCGCAGCAGCCGACGCCGTGGCGCTGCTGCCGGACCAACGCGCCGGTGCGCTGCTCTCCGCCATGTCGGCGGACCGCGCGGCCGACGTCTTCCAGGAGTTCGACGAGGAGGTTCGACAACGACTGAGCGGCCGCATCGACCGCCAGACCCGGTCCGACCTCAAGAAGCTGCTGGCCTATCCCGAGCACAGCGCGGGCTCGATCATGACGACCGAGTTCGTCAGCGTGCCCTCGAACTGGACGGTGCAGCAGACGCTCGACCATATCCGCCGCGTCGAGCGCTCGCGCGAGACGGTCTACGCGATCTACGTGCTCGATTCGGTGACCCGCAAGCTGGTGCGTGCCGTCTCGCTGCGCCGCCTGATCAGCGGTGACCCGGAGGCGCCGGTCGAGTCGGTCGTGCCCGCGCACAAGCCGATCTGCGTCACCGCCGAGGTCGATCGCGAGGAGGTCGCCCGCCTCATCACCAAGTACGACCTGCTGTCCGTTCCCGTCGTCGATGCGGATGAGCAGATCATCGGCATCGTCACCTTCGACGACGTCATCGACGCGATGATCGCCGAGACCACCGAGGACGTGCAGAAGCTCGGCGGCATGGAGGCGCTGGACCAGCCCTATAACGAGATCGGCTTCGTCGCGATGATCCGCAAGCGCGCCGGCTGGCTCTCGATCCTGCTGGTCGGCGAGATGCTGACGGCCTCCGTCATGCAGTTCTTCGAGGGCGAGCTGGAGAAGGCGCTGGTACTGACGCTCTTCATTCCGCTGATCATGAGCTCGGGCGGCAATTCCGGTTCGCAGGCGACGTCACTGATCATCCGGGCGCTGGCGCTGCGCGAGGTCACGCTGAAGGACTGGTGGCGGATCGCGCTGCGCGAATTGCCGACCGGCCTCACGCTCGGCAGCATTCTCGGCCTGATCGGCGTCGTTCGGATCGTCGCGTGGCAATGGCTCGGCCTCTACGATTACGGGCCGCACTGGATCCTGATCGCGGCGACGGTTGGCGGCGCGCTCGTCGGCATCGTCACCTTCGGCTCGCTTGCGGGCTCGATGCTGCCTTTCGCGTTGAAGCGGCTCGGCTTCGATCCCGCCAGCGCCTCGGCGCCCTTCGTCGCGACGCTGGTCGATGTCACCGGCCTGGTGATCTATTTCGGCGTCGCCGCCGCGATCCTGACCGGGACGCTGCTCTGACAAAAAGAAAAAGCCCGGAGCGGTAGCTCCGGGCTTTTTCGGATCAGCATCGCTGTTCGATCAGCTCGCCAGCACGCGCTGCGGCGGGAAGGTGATCTCGACCAGCGTGCCCTCTTTCTTGACTGATGTGATCGCCATGGCGGCGCGGTTGGCTTCGACCAGCGCCTTGGTCAGCGGCAGGCCGAGCCCGGTGCCGCCGGCACGCCGCGTCGTCGGCACCTGGCGGAAGGGTTCGAGCGCGAGCCGGAGCTCGTCATCGTCCATGCCGATGCCGGTGTCGCGGACCCTGAGGATCGCCTCGCCCTGGTCGCCGAGCGCGGTCGAGATGATGACCTGGCCGCCGGCATCGGTGAACTTCACCGCGTTCGAGAGCAGGTTGATCGCGATCTGGCGGATCGAGCGCTCGTCGGCGACGACGGGCGGCAGCTTCGGCGAGAGCCCCGAGCGCAGCACGACGCGGCCGCGCTGCGCTTCCGGCTGGAGCAATGACACCGTCGACAGCGCGATCTCGTTGAGGTTGACGCTGACGAAGTCGAGATCGAGCTTGCCGGCCTCGATCTTGGCGAGGTCGAGCAGGTCGTTGACGAGGCTGATGACGTAGCCGCCCGACTGGTGGATGTCGCGCAGGTATTCCTTGTAGCGCTCGTTGGCGATCGGCCCGAAGCGCTCCTCGGCCATCACCTCGGCAAAGCCGATGATCGCGTTGAGCGGCGTGCGGATTTCGTGGCTGATCTTGGCGAGCACGTCGGATTTCTGGGCGCTCGCCGTCTCCGCCGCCTTGCGAGCCTCGACCAGCTCGCCCTCGGTCTTCTTCCAGGCGGTCAGGTCGCGCAGCACGGCGCAGAAGCGTGGCTCGTTGCCATGGGCGATCTGGCCCATCGTCATGAACAGCGCGATCTTGCCGCCCTGCCGCACGCGGCCCTGTACCTCGCGGCCGTCGTTGAGCACCGAGGCGACGCCGCCGCCCTTCAACCCTTCGAGATAGTCGAGCGCCGGCGCATGGCTCTCGCCTGCGAAGAGCAGGGTGAACAATTCGCCGGTGACCTCGCGCTGGTCATAGCCGAACAGCGCCTCGGCCGCCTTGTTCAGCGACAGGATGCGGCCGCGATCGTCGACGGTGACGACGCCGTCCGTCGCCGTATCGAGCATGGCGGTGAGTTCGCCGATACGAGCATCGCGTGCATCGGCATCGAGGCGGAGCGCTTCGACCCGGGCCGCCGATTCGGCTTCCTCAGCCGCGAACTCGGCCGCCAGCTCGGCTTCCTCGGCCTCTTCCGGCGTCAGCACCGGCACTTCGCTGCCGTCGCCATTGGGATGGCGGAAGGCCATCAGCGTCGCCGGCTCGTCCTGCCAGCTCACGCTCGACAGCACGGCATCGACATGGACCAGATGGCCGAGGCGGTCGATCAGCGTCATCGTGCCGCCGTCGGTGCGCGTGGCCTCCTTGATCAGGCGGCTGACCTTGCCGCCGGCCTTGAGGTCGGCGAGATCGGCATAATCAAGCAGTTCGAGCAGCGTGCGGTTGGCATAGAGCGCCTCGTCGCCGCGATTGACGAGGACGGCGATCGGCAGCCGGTCGAGCACGTCGGCATGGGAGTTGCGCTGCCGGGCGGGGGCAAGGCCTGTGTCCGCCTCCGCGGCCATCTTCGCGGCCGATGCCTCGTCCTTCTCCTTGACCTGCAATGGCGCGACCGGCGGCAGGCGCGGCGCGCTCGGCTCGTCGTCACCGGCAAGTCGCGCACCCAGCGCCTTGGCGATCTCGCGGAAGGCGTTGCGCTCGGCCGAGCTCAGATGCGGCTTCGACGGTTCGAGAACCGGCCTGATCGCGGTCAGGTGGCCGTTGCGTAGCGGCACGATCTTGCCGGGCGGCGAATCGGACTCGGGCACTTCGGGAACGGGCTCAGCAGAAGCCTCTTCCGGTGGCGGCTCGGGAACGTGCGAGGCGGTTTCTTCCGCGCCCTCGTCATTATCCTCGGGCAGCTCGTCCGTCTCAAGCGTGCTGACGACCGGCGCTTTCGCGTCGATCGGGCCGGGTGAGGCAAAGGCCGTCGAATCTTCGGCGATGGGCGACGCAGCCGGAGGCGTGTCGCTCATGGCGGCGAGATTGGCGGCAGGCAGCAGCGCATCGTCCTGCGCGGTCTCGGCGACAGGCGGAACCTGCTCCGCCTGTCTGTTGGCATCGCCACCCGGCGCCGCAGTTTCCGGGAAGGGGCGGCGCTCGTTGAGCCGGGCGATGCCGAAACCACGGAAGCCGGCAAGCTGGCGCGCGGCATCGAGCACCGGCACGCCCGAGATCTCGACCGGTGCGGCCTCGCCGGGCGAATCGGTGCGCCAGAGCACGCTATGGCTGCTCCAGGTCGTGGCCTTGGCGAATCGCTCGATCAGGCCGCCATCGCTGTCGGCAAGGGTGGTGCCGGGCAGGTCCTGCCAGCGCTGGCCGATCAGCCCGGCCGCCGCCGCTTGCCCGGTCAGGACAGCGATATTGTCGGAGAGCTTGGTCAGCCTGCCCTCGCGGTCGCTCTGCCAGAGGAAGCGGACCATGGCCGGCTTGGCGGGGGAGGGCGCCTTTTCACGGGGCGGCGCCGCAACGGCAGCCGGAGCGGCGATAGGGGCACGTTCGGAAGGAGCTGTCTGAGGAACCGAGACGCCGAGGCGGCGCAGTTCGGAAGCCTGCACGGCGAGCGCCAGCGCAGAGCGTCCATCGGCGAGCGAAACCAGCTTGCTGCCGCAGGTGACCGGCACCGCGGCGAAGCTCGCGGTCAGGCGCAGGCGCTCGAGGCGGATGCCGTTGGCCGAGGCCAGGCCGCCGGCCAGCAGGTTCAGGCGCTGCCGCGTCGGCGCCGGCAGATTCGTCTGTCCGCCGAGCAGCGCTTGCGCGGCGGCGTTGACCAGATACGGCTGCTCGGTGGCCGGGTCCCAGAGCAGCAGGGCTCCGCCGGCGGCAAAGGCTGCAAGGGCGGCGTCTTCAGCCGCCGCCACGCTCCACTTCGCCCAGTCCTCTCCGGCCTCGTTCATGCCTGCCCGCTCGTTCGATCGCGCCTGTTATGCCTAACAAAGCCTTAATAGACCCCAAACGGCGGCAAATCCATGGAGCCGAAGATCGCTCTCCCGCTTCTCATCGAAACAGCGTTAACATGGCGGCTGTCACCGAATGTCACGCTGTTGTCATTGCGGTGCAACAATGATATTGCAGTGCACAATGATCTAGGGATGGATCGCCACACGACAGGAGGATTCGATGAACGGCAAGCTGCCTTATGAAGTGCCCACAGAAATGCGCGAGTTCGCCGAGCGCAGCGTCGAGCAGGCCCGCAAGGCGTTCGACGGATTCATGGGCGCTGCCCATAAGGCTGTCGACAATGCCCATGGTTCGGCCGAGAGCGCCCGCGCCAACACTCAGGACGCGACCCGCAAGGCCATCGCCTATGCCGAGAACAATGTCGCGGCCGCGTTCGATTTCGCCCAGAAGCTGGTGAAGTCGAAGGACCTGACCGAGGTGATGCAGCATCAGTCCGACTTCCTGAAGTCGCAGGTCGCCGCGCTCCAGGATCAGCTCAAGGACCTCGGCACCGCCGCGCAGGATGCCGCGACCAAGGCCGCCGAGACCGTCAGCAAGGCGACCAAGGGTCGCTGAAGCCTGACCGATCTGGCGCGCCCCGGGGGCGCCACATCATAGTTCGGCCGGGCCACGGAGCCCGGCCTTCGCTGTTTGCCGCCGAAGGAGAGCTGTCATGGTCAAGCCTGCTCCGACCCGGACCAAGTCCAAGGTTCCGGTCAGCCTGTCCCCGGTCAAGGCGCTGACGCCCGCGCCCGCCGCGATGCCGCCATCCGCCGTGGAACCCGAGAAGCCGAAGGCCCCCGCGCAGCCCGTTGCTGCCGCTCCTGCCAAGCCGGCGCCTGTCAAGATTGCGGCCTCTGCGCCGTCGCCGACTCCCGCCGCGGCAGCCGAGCCGGCTCCCGTCAGCAAGCCCGCCCTCGCGAGCGCTCCGAAAAAGGCGGCGCCGGTCAAGGTCCGGGTCGAGAAGCCCGCGACCAAGGTCGCCGGGCCGAGGCTGGCCGCGAAGGCCGCCAAGCCTGTTGTCGCGGTGTCCGGGCCGGTGATCGCCGAAACGAAGCCGGCGCTGGCCAAGCCTGCCGTATCCGAATCGGCTCCCGCCAAGGCCGCCGTCGCCAAGCCGGAGCCTGTTCGGCCCGCGCCGGTCGCCCCGGTTGCGAAGCCGGCGGAGCCCGCGCCCGCGCCGGCCGCCAAGGCGCCGCCGCCGCAGCCCGCGTCCCTCGATTCGCTGCCTCTGCCGCGCCCGCCCGAGGCCGCTGCCGTCGTCACGGCGACGGCAATGAGCCAGGCGCTCACCATGGCGCGCGCCTTCGGTGCCCTGCAGGCCCGCATGCTCGATCATGCCTGTGCCGAGCTGGAGGCGACACTCGGCGATGCGCAGTCGCTCGCGCGCACCCAGAGCGCCTCGGAGGCGATCGCCTTGCAGGCCAAGGCGGTGCGCCGCAGCTACGAGTCCTATGCCGAGCACCTGAAGGAGCTGGCGCGCACCGCCAACGCGGCCCTGCGCAAGGACTGATCGAGCGACCGGATTCGGCGCGTGCGAAGGCCGCGCCGAAATTCCGCAGCCGGAGTTGAATTACGCGGTTGCAAAAGCGGAGAGTCGGCACTAGGGTCCGCGCCGCTGACGACCCCCGCCACGGCGGCCGGTCGCGAAGCCCTCGGTACGGGCAGCCATAGCTCAGTTGGTTAGAGCGCTAGATTGTGGATCTAGAGGTCCCCCGTTCAAGCCGGGGTGGCTGTACCATTCCTTTCCCGGACATCGTCGGACATCTCCGCCCCCTTCCGGGTTGCCGGCTCAGTGCCGCTCCCCTTGAAGCGACCTCTGCGCTTCGCCATATCTTGTTCAAGCGGGAGGGTTCGCCTCTCGCCTGCGGGATGCTGCCCGGCGGCGGGTCCCGATGATTGTGAGGCGCCTTTCGAGGGCCTGGAGTGATGACGCGTCCACCTAGCCTGTCCCATCCGTTCCTGCTCGGCTTCGACGATATCGAGCGCGCGCTCGATCGCGTCGCCAAGGGCGCGAGCGAGGGTTATCCGCCCTACAATATCGAGCGGCTGCCCCGGACGGAGGATGAGCCCGACCGCCTGCGCATCACGCTGGCCGTCGCGGGCTTCGCGCGGGAGCAGCTCGAGATCACGCTGGAAGAGAGCCAGCTGACGATCCGGGGGCGCCAGAGCGACGACAAGAATCGCCAGTTCCTGCATCGCGGCATCGCCGCTCGTCAGTTCCAGCGGAGCTTCCTGCTGGCCGACGGCATGCAGGTCCTCGGCGCCGATCTGTCGAACGGCCTGCTCGCGATTGATCTCATCAGGCCGGAACCGGAACGGCTCATCCGGCGTATCGATATCATGAGCCGCGAGTAGAGGACGGACACCGTCCAGCTTTGAAGGATGCGCCAGCGGTTTTCGCATCTGTTCATAATTGAAGGCGCAGTATCAGAACCGCATTCGCACTGCTCTGAAGGAGGGCGCGATGAAACAGGACAGGAATCTCATCCAGACCAGCCCGCTGACCCCTGCGGAATTCGCCGCGCTCGGCGCCGGCGAGGTCGCTTACATCAAGTCGATGAGCTCGGACGAGCTAATGCGGATTTTCCCGCAGGCTCCCAAGATCGAGTCCGGCTTGCAGCTCTTCACCCTGCTCTCGGCCGACGGCGCGCCGATCCTCGTCACGGATTCGCGCGAGGCCGCCACGGCCAATGCCTGGGAGCATGATCTGAGGATGGTCAGCGTCCACTGACGCTGGCCAGCCCGATCCTCAGGGCGCGGTCGCGATTCCGGCGACCGCCGATTGCAGCCTCACGATATCGTCCGGCGTGGACAGGCGGTGATCGCCGTCCTTGATCAGCGTCAGCACGACCGGATCGCCGCTGAGATGCTCGACGAGCTTCAGCGCCTGGCGCCAGGGCACGTCGGGGTCGCGCATCCCTTGCAGGATATGCACGGGGCAGCCGGCCTTGATCTCGCCACCGAAGAGCAGGTGCCGGCGCCCGTCCTCGATCAGAGCGCGGGTGATCGGCGTCGGCTCGGGCGAATATTCCGAAGGCCGCAGCCAGACGCCCTGTTCGAGGATCGTCCGACGGATCGAATCGGGCATCTGCGCCCACATCAGGTCTTCGGAGAAATCCACGGCCGGCGCGATCAGGACGAGCCCGGCCGGCTGCAACGGCGTGCCGAAGAGGCGGCGTGCAGCTAGCAGAGCGATCCAGCCGCCCATCGAGGACCCCACCAGGATCGGGCGCTGGCGGCACCGGCTTTCGATCGTCGCAACCGCGTCGCCGAGCCAGTCCGACAGGGTGAAGTTGCCGAAGTCGCCATCGCTCTCGCCATGGCCGCCATAGTCGAAGCGCAGGCAGGTCCGGCCTGCGTCGCGCGCCCAATCGGCCAGCGCCTCGGCCTTGGTCGCGCGCATGTCGGAACGGAAGCCGCCGAGCCAGACGACCGGCGCGCCGGTTCCCTCCTGCAAGAGATAGGCGAGGCGGCGCTTTGAAGGGCCTTCTCCGACCTCGAGCCATTGCGGCGGCTGGCGCTCCAAGGCAAATCTCCTGTGGCGAATCATCCGGCCGCGCCGATTAGAGGCTGCGGCAGTCAACCGATGGGGGCATATTCGCCCCTGTTAACGAAATTCCAGACCGAGAGCGAATGTCCTTCAAGCCGGGTGCCCATCTTTCTCTGCCTTCGACCGAAACGCATCCGCTGGCGGGGCGGACGATCCTGCAGATCATCCCCGAGCTGGAAGCCGGCGGAGCCGAACGCACTGCCGTCGACATCGCCAAGGGGCTGACCGATGCCGGCGCCCGCGCGCTGGTCGCCACCGAGGGCGGGCGCCTCGTCGCCGAATTGCAGGCCAAGGGCGGGGTCTGGCTGCCGTTTCCGGCCGCCTCCAAGAACCCGGTCGCGATGCTCTTCAACATCCGCAAGCTCGCGCGGCTCTGCAAGCAGGAGGGGGTGGAGCTGATCCATGCCCGCTCGCGCGCCCCGGCCTGGGTCGCGCTCGGCGCGGCGCGGCTGCTGAAGCTGCCTTTCGTCACCACCTATCACGGCTCCTATAACAGCCGCTCTGCGGTGAAGACGCTCTATAACTCGGTGATGGCGCGCGGCGATGTCGTCATCGCCAATTCCCACTACACGGCGGGCCTGATCCAGGCGAAGCATCCGGTGGCGGGTGACCGGGTCAGGGTCGTGAATCGCGGCACCAATTTCTCGGCCTTCGCGCCTGCGGCGGTCGGTGCCGAGCGGGTGCAGGCCCTGCGCAAGGCCTGGGGCGTCGAGCCTCACCAGCGCATCGTGCTGCTGCCCGGCCGTCTGACCAACTGGAAGGGCCAGCGCGTGCTGATCGAGGCGGCGCGCATCATGCGCGACGGCGGCGATACCGACACGGCCTTCATCCTCGCCGGCGATGCGCAGGGCAGGGACGGCTATGTCCGGGAACTCGATGCGCTGATCGCCAAGGCCGGGCTGGAAGGCCGCGTGAAGCGCGTCGGCCACTGCACCGACATGCCGGCGGCGATGCTCTCGGCAGCCGTCGTCGCCGTGCCCTCGACCGATCCGGAAGCCTTCGGTCGCGTCGCGGTCGAAGCGCAGGCGATGGGCACGCCCGTCGTGGTCTCGGATCTCGGTGCCGTGCCCGAGACGGTGCTGGCGCCGCCGCAGACCGCGCCGAGCGAGCGCACCGGTTGGCATGTGCCTCCGGGCGATGCCGCGGCTCTTGCGGCCGGATTGAACGAGGCGCTGGCTTTGCGCCCTTCCGCCCGCGATGCGCTGGCGCGGCGGGCGCGGGTCCATGTCGAGCGGCATTTCTCGCTCGAAGCGATGGTCGCGGAAACCCTCGACGTCTATTGCGCGTTGCTGGAGCGCTGACCGGCTTCTGCGGTGGGAGATGCCCGCCATCGCGGTGTCATGCATTGACATCGCCCGTCTTTGTGCAATGTGTCTGCAACAACGGCGCGAAGCGCGCCAAGTACAGGAGAATACCCCCATTCGTCGTCCCTACCGCGCTGCCCCGACCCCGACCAAGGAAGGTCCCCGCTCGAACCGCGATATCCGCGGAGTTCGCGAGGTTCAGCTCATCGACGATACCGGCGCCAACCGTGGCGTGGTCTCGTTCTTCGATGCGTTGAAGCTTGCCGAGGATGCCGGCCTCGACCTCGTCGAGATCGCCCCGAACTCTGTTCCGCCGGTCTGCAAGATCCTCGATTATGGTCGCTTCCGCTTTCTCGAGCAGAAGAAGGCCTCGGAGGCGCGCAAGAAGCAGCGCACCATCGAGATCAAGGAAATCAAGCTGCGTCCCGGCATCGACAAGCACGACTACGACGTGAAGATGAAGGCCATGCACGGCTTCTTCGAGGAAGGCGACAAGGTGAAGGTCACCCTGCGCTTCCGCGGCCGCGAGATGGCGCATCAGGATCTCGGCGTGAAGGTGCTGGAGCGCGTCAAGGTCGATACCGCCGAGATTGCCAAGGTCGAGAGCGACTGGCAGCTCGAAGGCCGCCAGATGGTGATGGTGCTCGCGCCGCGCTGAGGCGCGCGTCATCCACGATCGCTTACGGATCGAGAAAAAGGGCGCCGCTGGCGCCCTTTTTCATTTCGCTTTTTTCAGCAGCCCGTCGAGCATCGCGTCGAAGGCATCGGTCGCGCCTTTGAGCGCGGCTTCCGGGTCGGGCGCATGGGCGATCCACTGTGCTGCATGCTGGGTCGCACCGAAGATCAGTGTCGCCACCGCTTCGGGATCGAGCGGTGCCAGAACGCCCTCGGCTACGAGTGCGTCGAGGCCTTGGGCCATCATGCGGATGCAGTCGTTCTGGATCGGCCAGCTCCAGGGATCGCCGAGTACGGCCGGGCCGTCGCGCAACATGATGCGTTGCATTTCCGGTTCCAGCGCCATCGCGAGATAGGCGGCGCATTCGTCGCGGAAGCCGGTCCAGCGATCCCCGGCCCTGGCCGAGACGGCGCGCAACCGCACCGTCATCTCCGCGTCGATCTGGTCGATCACGGCGGCGAATAGCCCCTTCTTGTCGCCGAAATGGTGATAGAGCGCGCCGCGCGTCAGCCCTGCTGCAGCGGTCATCTCGTCCATCGAGGCCGCCGCATAGCCTACCGTGCCGAAGGCCGCGCGCGCGGCGGCGATCAGGCTGGCGCGGGTCTCTGCGATCATGTCGGCACGAAGTCTGCGGGCCATCATATCCTCATCACATACGCCCCGTATGTTAATTGACATACGAGGTGTATGCAATTACGCATTCGCTTACATACGCGGCGTATGTCCGCACTGCACGGTCTGAATCATGCCTAACCCCTATCGCGAAATCTTCCAGGTGCCTGGCGCCTTCGCCTTTTCCTCGGCCGGCTTCATTGCCCGCCTGCCGGCCTCGATGGTCGGGCTCGGCATCGTCACCATGTTGTCGGAGCGGCGCGGGGAATATGCGATCGCGGGCGCCGTCGCCGCGACCTTCGCGCTCGCGAGCGCGCTGATCACCCCGCAGGTCTCGCGCCTCGTCGATCGTTATGGCCAGCGCCGGGTGCTGATGCCGACCGCGGCCGCCGGAGCGCTCGCGCTCGGCGGCTTGATGGTCGCGACCTGGACGGGCGCGCCGAGCTGGCTGCTCTTCGTCTTCGCGCTGCTGGCCGGCCTGATGCCGAGCATCGGCGCGATGGTCAGGGCGCGCTGGACCGAGTTCTATCGCGACACCCCGCAATTGCGTACGGCCTTCGCCTTCGAATCGGTGGTCGACGAGGTCATTTTCATCATCGGGCCGATCGTCGCGATCGGGCTGAGCGTCGGGCTGTTTCCCGAGGCCGGGCCGCTTGCCGCCCTGATCTTCCTCGTCGTCGGTGTGCCCTTGCTCTGCGCGCAGCGGCGCACCGAGCCGCCCGTTCGTGCGCATGTCGCCGGCACGGACACTTCGGTCATCCGCGTCGGCGGCGTCCAGACCGTCGTCCTCGTCATGATCGCGATCGGTGCGATCTTCGGCACGGCCGAGATCACCGCCGTCGCTTTCGCGGAGGCGCAGGGGCAGAAGGCGGCGGCGAGCCTGCCTCTCGCCGTCTATGCGACGGGTTCGCTCATCGTTGGCCTCGTCTTTGGCACGATGAGGCTCAAGGCTTCGCTCGCCATGCAGTTCCTCGCCGCGATCGCGCTGGCGGCGGCGACCACCTTGCCGCTGCTGGCGGTAACCGGGCTCTACTCGCTGGCGCTGGTCTTCTTCATGGCGGGCGCGGCGGTTTCGCCGACCATCATCATCGCCATGGGCCTGGTCGAGCGTCTGGTGCCGCCGCGCCAGCTCACCGAGGGCATGACCTGGGCCATCACCGGCATCAATATCGGCATGGCGGCCGGCGCCTCGGCCGCCGGCATCCTGATCGACATCCATGGCGCCCATAGCGGCTTCTGGGTCTCGGTCGGGGCGGGCGTCGCCGCGCTGCTGGTCGTGCTCATCGGTTACAGCCGCCTGCTCGGCGCGCGGGCGGAGACCCTGGTCTGCGAAGCCGCCTGAGGATAAGAGCGGGGCACCTTGCGCGGCATTGCCGGCTTCGCACTTGCAAAAGCCGCTGATTTCTGCGATAGGCCCGGCCTTCGATCGCCCGGCTGATAAGGGCTGCCGTGGCGATCGTGCTTTGCTTCCTGAAAGCAAGACATTGGCAACGCGTTCAAAAGACGCGCAGCCACGACCATTGAGGAGCTCAAATGCCCAAGATCAAGACCAAATCGGCCGCCAAAAAGCGGTTCAAGATCACCGGAACCGGCAAGGTGCTCTACGCCCAGGCCGGCAAGCGTCACGGGATGATCAAGCGGACCAACAAGCAGATCCGCAATCACCGCGGCACCACGACCCTCTTCGAGGGCGATGCTGCCAACGTGAAGAAGTTCTTCCTTCCCAACGGCTGACGCCACCTGACATTCCGGAGATCATGACATGGCTCGCGTGAAACGGGGCGTTACCGCCCACGCCAAGCACAAGAAGACGTTCAAGGCCGCCAAGGGCTTCTATGGCCGCCGCAAGAATACGATCCGCGCCGCCAAGGCGGCCGTCGATCGCTCGATGCAGTACGCCTATCGCGACCGCAAGAACAAGAAGCGCACGTTCCGCGCGCTCTGGATTCAGCGTCTCAACGCTGCGGTGCGCGAGCACGGCCTGACCTATTCGGTCTTCATCGGCGGCCTGATCAAGTCGGGCATCGAGCTGGACCGCAAGACCCTGTCGGCCATGGCCATCGACGACGCAGCCTCGTTCGCTGCCGTGGTCGAGACGGTCAAGGGCGTGCTGGGCGCCGAGGCCAAGGCTGCCTGAGCAGTCTTGCAGTGCTGAATTGGAAAAGGCCGGCGGTGACGCTGGCCTTTTTCTTTGGGTTGCTCCTCCGTCATGCTCGCCCTTGTGGCGAGCATCCACGTCTTGAGCACGAGCTTCGACCAGCGAAGACGTGGATGGTCGGGGCAAGCCCGACCATGACGATGCGATGGGTGCCCTACGTCTGTACGCTGCCGTTCTTCGGCTGGTTCCAGCCGTCGCCGGCGCCTTCGGCGATCCGGTCGTAAGCCTCCTCCGGCGAATCCGCGTAAGCGAACAGCTTCAGGTCGTCGGGCCGGATGAAGCCGGCCTCGGCCATCCGCTCGAGATTGAGCAGGCCCTTCCAGTAGCCGGAATCGTAGAGCACGATCGGTACCGGCCCCATCTTGCCGGTCTGGACCAGCGTCATGATCTCGAAGAGTTCGTCGAGCGTGCCGAAGCCGCCGGGGAAGACGACCAGTGCCGAGGCGCGCATCGCCAGATGCATCTTCCGCATCGCGAAATAGTGGAACAGGAAGGTCAGGTCCGGGGTCGACCAGGCATTCGGCTCCTGCTCGTGCGGCAGGGTGATATTGAAGCCGATCGAGATCGCGCCGGCTTCCGTCGCGCCGCGATTGGCCGCTTCCATGATGCCCGGCCCACCGCCCGTGGCGATGACGTGATGGCGCCCGGCCTCGCCATCGCGCAGCGCGCCCCCGCGCTCCGAGGCGATGCGGCCGAAGGTGCGGGCGGCCTCGTACCAGGGATTGCCCTCGCGCACCCGGGCCGAGCCGAAGACGACGATGGTCGAGACGACGCCGCGGGCCCTCAGGCTGTCCTCTGCCTTCTGGTATTCCAGCATGAAGCGCGCGCCGCGCATCGAATCGCCGAGGATGAAATCCGGGTCGAGCGCGGCCATCCGGTAAGAGGGCGATTCCTTCTGGGCGGTGTTGTCGGGCAAGGCATCCTCCTGTCTCGTCGCTTCGCTCTGGCATATGCCGGCCGTTCCCGCTAGAACGCGCCCGTTCCCACGCCTTCAAACGCTTGCGACTGAATTCATGACCGATATCGCCACCCTGGAACGCGACGTCCTCGCCGCGATCGATTCTGCCGCCGATGAAGCCGCCATCGAGGATGTGCGCATCGGCGCCCTCGGCAAGTCCGGCTCGATCTCGGGCCTGCTCAAGACCTTGGGCGGAATGACGCCGGACGAGCGCAAGGAGAAGGGGCCGCAGATCAACGGCCTGCGCGATCGGGTTCAGAGCGCGATTGCGGCCCGCAAGGAAGCGCTCGGCGAAGCCGCTCTCGAAGCCCGGCTCGCCTCCGAGCGCGTCGACGTGTCGCTGCCGGTGCAGGACGGCCCGGAGGCGCGCGGCCGCATCCACCCGATCAGCCAGGTCATCGACGAGATCACCGCGATCTTCGGCGATATGGGCTTCGCGATTGCCGAAGGTCCGGATGTCGAGACCGACGACCTCAACTTCACCAAGCTGAACTTCCCGGTCGGCCACCCCGCCCGCGAGATGCACGACACCTTCTTCTTCGCGCCTGACGAGAACGGCGAGCGCAAGCTGCTGCGCACCCACACCTCGCCGGTCCAGGTCCGCACGATGCTGGCGCAGCAGCCGCCGATCCGCGTGATCTGCCCGGGCCGGACCTATCGCAACGATTCCGACCAGACCCACACCCCGATGTTCCATCAGGTCGAGGGGCTCGTCATCGACAAGTCGGCCAATCTCGGCCACCTCAAGTGGATCCTGGAAGAGTTCTGCAAGTCGTTCTTCGAGATCGACGACGTGAAGATGCGCTTCCGCCCGTCCTTCTTCCCCTTCACCGAGCCCTCGATGGAGGTCGACATCCAGTGCTCGCGCAAGGGCGGCGAAATCCGCTTCGGCGAGGGCGACGACTGGCTGGAAATCCTCGGCTGCGGCATGGTCCACCCGAACGTGCTGAAGAATTGCGGGCTCGACCCGGAGGTCTATCAGGGCTTCGCCTGGGGCATGGGCATCGACCGCATCGCCATGCTGAAATACGGCATGCCGGACCTGCGCCCGTTCTTCGAGGCCGATGTGCGCTGGCTCGCGCATTACGGCTTCCGCCCGCTCGACCTGCCGACGCTGACGGGCGGCCTCTCCTCATGACGGCATCGACCGGGCAGGGGAGGGCGCGATGACGCCTGCGGGCTGGGCGGTGGCGATCGCCGTGCTGCTGGTCGTGATGAACCTGGTCAGCCAGGCCATCGCGCTCTGGCGGCTGCGCCGGCCCCTGCAGCGCTCGGCCTTGCTCGACGAATTGCCGCCGGTCACGATCGTCCGCCCGGTGCGCGGCATCGAGGCCTTCAGCCGCGAGACGGCGGTCTCGGGGCTGGAGCTCGACTATCCCCGCTACAGCACGATCTTCTGCGTCGCCGATGCCCATGACCCGATCATCCCGCTGATCGAGGAATTGGTCGGCATCTACGGCGCCGAGAAGGTTCGCCTGATCGTCGGCGACGTGCCGGTCAGCGCCAATCCCAAGCTCAACAACTGCGTGCGCGGCTGGGAGGCGGCTCCGACCGACTGGGTCATCCTCGCCGATTCCAACGTGCTGATGCCCAAGGATTACATTCAGCGCATGCTGGCCGCCTGGCAGCCCACGACCGGCCTCGTCTGCTCGACGCCGGCCGGCTCCCGGCCTCTGTGCATTGGCGCCGAAGTCGAATGCGCCTTCCTCAACGCCTTCCAGGCGCGCTGGCAATATGTCGGCGAGGCGCTGGGCCTCGGCTTCGCGCAGGGCAAGTCGATGCTCTGGAACAAGCCCTTCCTCGACGCCAATGGCGGCATCGCCGCGCTCGGTGCCGAGATCGCCGAGGATGCGGCCTCGACCAAGCTGGTGCGCAATACCGGCCGGCAGGTCCATCTCGTCGGCCAGCCCTTCGAGCAGCCGCTTGGCCGGCGCCGACTGAGGGACGTCGTGCAGCGCCAGTTCCGCTGGGCGCGTCTGCGGCGCGTGACCTTCCTGCCCTTCTTCGCGCTGGAGATCCTCTCCACGCCTTTCCTTGCCGCCGTGCTCGCTGCTTTCGGCGCCTCCGCGCTGGGGTTGTCGGTCTGGCTCGCGCCGCTCCTCGTCCTGCTCGTCTGGTATGTCGGCGATATCGTGCTGTCCGCCAGCGTCGGCTGGTTCCTGAACTGGCGTACGCCGCTCGCCATGCTGGCACGCGACATCGCCTTCCCCGGCATCTGGGCCTATGCCTTCGTCGGCGGCGAGGTGAGCTGGCGCGGCAATGCCATGAAGATCCGCACGGACGGCGCCAACAAGCTCAACGATGCGCGGCCGGCGGCGTCGGCACAGGCGGGGCACGATGGACGCTGACCTCGTCGCCTCCCTGCCCGAGCGCTATCGCGGCTGCCCGAGCTTTTCCTTCGGCGACAGCCCGGAACTCGCGAACGAACTCGCGGCGCTGGTCATCAGCGGCCGCAAGATCGCGACGGTGAACACGCTCGGGGCGCCCGATTGCCCCAAGCTCAACGAGCTCTGGATCGTGCTCGATGGCGCCGGGCGGCCGATCTGCGTCATAGAGACGATCGAGCTCATCCCGCGACGCTTCGACGAAGTTGACGAGGCCTTCGCCTTCGACGAAGGGGAGGGCGACCGCTCACTGGCCTTCTGGCGGGAGGCCCACGAATCCTATTTCCGGCGCATCGGTGTCTTCAGCCCCGACATGCCCTTGCTTTGCGAACGCTTCCGTCTGGTGGAAGTGCTCGCCCCGATGGACGCAGACGCATGAAGTTCACGATCTCCTGGCTCAAAGAGCATCTCGACACCGACGCCTCCGTTGCGGAGATCGCCGAGACCCTGACCCGCGTCGGCCTTGAGGTCGAGGCGATCGAGGATCGCGCCGCTGCGCTGTCGGCCTTCACCATCGCCTATGTCATCGAGGCGAAGCAGCACCCGAATGCCGATCGCCTGCGCGTCTGCATGGTCGATACCGGCGCGGGCGAGCCCGTGCAGGTCGTCTGCGGCGCGCCGAACGCCCGCACCGGCATGAAGGGCGTGTTCTCGCCGCCGGGCAGCTACATCCCCGGCAAGAAGGTCACGCTCGGCAAGGGCGTGATCCGCGGCATCGAATCGAACGGCATGCTGGTCTCGGAAGCCGAGCTCGAATTGTCCGACGATCATGACGGCATCATCGAACTGCCGGCGGATGCTCCGGTCGGCCAGCCCTACGCCCTTTATGCCGGGCTCGACGACGCCGTGATCGAGATCGCGGTGACGCCGAACCGGGCCGATGCGCTCGGCGTTGCCGGTATCGCCCGCGACCTCGCCGCCGCCGGCATCGGCAAGCTCAAATCGAAGGCCATCCAGCCGATCCCTGGCTCCTTCCCGTGCCCGGTCAAGGTCACGCTCGACTTCGCTGGCGAGGACAAGAAGCTCTGCCCGGCCTTCGCGCTGCGCCTCGTGCGCGGCGTCAGGAACGGCCCCTCGCCGGACTGGCTGCAGGCGCGCCTGCGCGCTGTCGGCCTGCGTCCGATCAACGCGCTGGTCGACATCACCAATTTCATGACGCTCGACCGCAACCGGCCGCTGCACGTCTTCGACGCCGCCAAGGTGAAGGGCAATCTCACCGTCCGCCGCGCCAAGGCTGGCGAGACGATCCTCGCCCTCGACGGCAAGACCTATACGCTGACCGACGAGCAGGTCGTGATCGCCGACGAGCACGGCGTTGAATCGCTCGCCGGCATCATGGGCGGCGAGGCCTCGGGCTCAAGCGAGACCACCACCGATGTGCTGATCGAGAGCGCGCTCTGGGACCCGCTGAACGTCGCCCGCTCGGGCCGCGCGCTCGGCATCAATTCGGATGCGCGCTATCGCTTCGAGCGCGGCGTCGATCCCGATTTCGCCCGGCCGGGCCTGGATCTCGCGACCGCCATGGTGATCGAACTCTGCGGCGGCGAAGCCTCCGAGATGGAATTCGTCGGCGAGTTACCCGGCAGCCCGGCCGTGATCGATTTCCCCTGGTCCGAGGTCAAGCGCCTGACCGGGCTCGACCTGCCGCAGGTGGAGATGCAGGCGGCTCTCACCTCGCTCGGCTTCCAGGTCTCTGGCCCGGGTGACCGAGTGAAGGTGGCGCCGCCGTCCTGGCGCGCCGATGTCGGCGGCAAGGCCGATCTTGTCGAGGAGATCGTCCGCATCGCCGGGCTCGACCGCGTCGCCTCGACGCCGCTGCCCCGCATCAAGGGCGAGGTCGTCAAGCCGGTGCTCACCGTGCTGCAGAAGCGCACCCGCACCGCCAAGCGCACGCTCGCCGCGCGCGGCCTCGTCGAGGCCGTGACCTGGTCCTTCATCTCGCATGATCAGGCCAAGCTCTTCGGCGGCGGTTCGCCGAAGCTGGCGCTTGCCAACCCGATCGCCGCCGATCTCTCGGATATGCGCCCCTCGCTGCTGCCGGGGCTGATCCGCGCCGCGCAGAGCAACGCCGATCGCGGCTTCCCGGATGTCGCGCTGTTCGAGGTCGGCCAGGTCTTCAAGAGCGACGAGCCGGAAGGCCAGCTCATCGCCGCGACCGGCCTGCGCCGCGGCACCGCTCGCCTCGACGGCACCGGCCGCCACTGGGATGGCGGCGCAAAACCCGTCGACCTGTTCGACGCCAAGGCGGATGTGCTCGGCCTGCTCTCTGGGCTCGGCATTCCGACCGGCGGTCTCCAGATCGTCGCGGGTGGCCCGGCCTGGGCCCATCCCGGCCGCTCGGCCACGCTCCAGTTCGGCCCCAAGGGCGTGATCGGCGCCTTCGGCGAGGTTCATCCCAAGATCCTCAAGGCGCTCGACGTGAAGGGGCCGCTGGTCGCCTTCGAGATCCATCTCGACGCGCTGCCGCTGCCCAAGGCCAAGCCGACCAAGGTCAAGCCGAAGCTCGTGCTCTCCGACTTCCAGCCGGTGACGCGCGATTTCGCCTTCATCGTCGACAAGGCGGTGGCGGCCGGCGACATGGTCAAGACGGCGCAGGGCGCCGACCGCGCGCTGATCGCCAATGTCGGCGTCTTCGACCTCTATGAAGGCGCGGGCGTCGAGGCCGGCAAGAAGTCGGTCGCGCTGGCGGTGACGCTGCAGCCGACCGAGAAGACGCTGACCGAGGCCGAGATCGAGGCCGTCGGCAGCAAGATCGTCGCCGAGATCGGCAAGCGCTACGGCGCGACCCTGCGCGGCTGACGGCGCGCGCGCCTCGACCTACCCCCTCTCCCCTTGCGGGAGAGGGTTGGGGTGAGGGGTCTCGCGGCGCTTGCCGTCATTACTGCGTGACCCCTCATCCGTCAGCGCTTCGCGCTGCCACCTTCTCCCGCAAGGGGAGAAGGGAAGGCCCCTCACCATTTATCGATATTATGTAATAATCCGTGCGCGAAATCCCTAAGCTATCGGGGTATGCGCTGACGCATTCTTGCATTCCTGCGGTTCTATGTTTCTCACCGAACGTCCCGTCACGGACAATCTGTTCCCCGGTTTTCGTCTGCTCGACGTCGCGACGTCGGGCCCGCGGATTCGCGCGCGGATCGGCGGTGAGGGGCCGCCACTCCTGCTGCTGCACGGCTATCCGCAGACGCATGTGATGTGGCGCCGGATCGCCCCGCTGCTCGCGCCGCACTTCACCCTGATCTGCCCGGACCTGCGCGGCTACGGCGATTCCGACAAGCCGCCGAGCGACGCCGGGCACGCGCCTTACGCGAAGCGCGCGATGGCGCAGGACATGGCCGAGGTGATGAGCGTGCTGGGGCACGAGCGCTTCTTCGTCGGCTCGCATGATCGCGGCGCCCGCGTCGCGCATCGTCTGGCGCTCGACCATGGCGAGCGCGTCCTGAAGCTCGCCACCCTCGACATCGCGCCGACGCGCGAGATGTATCGCGACACGACCGACGCCTTCGCCCGCGCCTACTGGCACTGGTTCTTCCTGATCCAGCCGGCGCCGATGCCGGAGCGCATGATCGAGAGCGATCCGGATTTCTACTGGACGAGCCGGCGCGCCTCCGACATGCGCCTGTTCGAGCCGGAGGCACTTGCCGAATACCTGCGCTGCTTCCGCGATCCCGCCATGATCCATGCCAGCTGCGAGGATTATCGCGCCGCCGCGACGATCGACATCGCCCATGACGAGGCCGATGGCGGCCGGAAGCTCGCCTGCCCGCTGCTGGCGCTCTGGGGCGAGCGCGGCGTCATCGGCAAGTGCTTCGACCCTCTGGCCTTGTGGCGCGAGCGTGCGCAGGATGTGCGCGGCCGGGCTCTGCCCGGCGGACATTATCTGGCGGAGGAGGTCCCCGATCTCGTCGCCGCCGAGTTCAGGGCTTTCTTCGGAGAAACCGCATGACCGGGACCAACCGCGTTTACCGCATCGCCGTGATCGCCGGTGACGGCATCGGCAAGGAAGTCATGCCCGAGGGCCTGCGCGTGCTGGAGGCCGCCTCGAAGAAATACGGCTTCGAGCTGCGCCTCGACTCGTTCGATTTCTCCTCCTGCGACTACTACGCCAAGCACGGCAAGATGCTGCCGGGCGACTGGAAAGAGAAGATCGGCGGCCATGACGCGATCTATTTCGGCGCCGTCGGCATGCCCCAGCAGGTGCCGGACCATATCTCGCTCTGGGGTTCGCTGCTGCTGTTCCGGCGCGAGTTCGACCAATACGTCAACCTGCGCCCCGTCCGCCTGATGCCGGGCGTGCCCGGCCCGCTCGTGGGTCGCAAGCCCGGCGATATCGACTTCTTCGTCGTGCGCGAGAACACTGAGGGCGAGTATTCCTCGGTCGGCGGGCGCATGTATGCCGGCACCGAGCGTGAGATCGTCATCCAGGAAACGGTGATGAGCCGCGTCGGCGTCGACCGCGTGCTGAAATACGCCTTCGATCTGGCGCAGCGCCGCCCGCGCAAGAAGCTGACCTCCGCCACCAAGTCGAACGGCATCTCGATCACCATGCCCTACTGGGACGAACGGGTGAAGGAGATGGCGAAGAGCTATCCGGGCGTCGCCGTCGACCAGTACCATATCGACATCCTGACCGCGCATTTCGTGCTCAATCCGGACCGTTTCGACGTCGTCGTCGCCTCCAACCTGTTCGGCGACATCCTTTCCGATCTCGGCCCGGCCTGCACGGGCACGATCGGCATCGCGCCCTCCGGCAACATCAACCCGACCGGCGACCATCCCTCGCTGTTCGAGCCGGTTCACGGTTCGGCGCCGGATATCGCCGGGCAGGGCATCGCCAATCCCGTCGGCATGATCTGGTCCGGCGCGATGATGCTCGACCATCTCGGCGAGCACGAGGCCGCGAAGGGCATCGAGGCCGCGATCGAGCGCGCGCTCGGCGACGCCCGGACCCGCACGCGCGATCTCGGTGGCTCGCTCGGCACGGAAGCAGCCGGCAAGGCCGTCGAGCAGGCGCTTTAGGACGGTCGGCTGGGCGTCATGCGCAATACGTATTCAAAGGTTTGATGATCATGGATTTGTCGTCGGTTTCGATCGTCGACCCGCTTGTCTGGGGCAAGCTGGCCGAGATCATCCTGCTCAACATCGTGCTCTCGGGTGACAACGCCGTCGTCATCGCGCTGGCTTGCCGGGCGCTGGCACCGGCGCAGCGCACCAAGGGCATCGCGCTCGGCGCCGGTGTCGCGGTCGTGCTGCGTGTGCTCTTCACCGTGCTGATCGCCTCGCTCCTGAACACGCCCCTCCTGCGCATCGTCGGCGCGGGCCTTCTGATCTGGATCGCGGTCAAGTTGATCGTCGAGGACGAGGGCCAGGACGAGGATTCGATCACCGCCAGCAGCAAGCTCTGGAAGGCGGTGCAGACCGTCGCGATCGCCGACATCGTCATGAGCCTCGACAACGTGCTGGCCATCGCCGCCGTTGCCAAGGATTCAATTCCACTGCTGATCGCCGGTCTCGTCATCTCGATCCCGCTGATCGTGCTCGGCGCCTCGCTGATCACCAGCTTGCTGACTCGCTTCCCGGTCCTGGTCTGGGCCGGCGCCGCGCTGCTGGGCTGGGTCGCGGGCGAGATGTTCGAGAGCGATCCCTGGCTGATCGCCCGCTTCGGCGAAGAACTGCTGCACAAGTTCGAATACCCGGCCGCGATCCTGGGCGCGTTGCTCGTGCTCGGCCTCGGCTACCTCATCAAATCACGCCGGCCCGATCCGGCTCTCTGACAAACTGCAAAGGGACAACCTGACCTATGGATTTCGCATCTTCCGCCTTCTGGACTTCGCTGCTCCAGATCATCTGGATCGATCTGCTGCTTTCGGGCGACAACGCGGTCGTGATCGCGCTCGCCGTGCGCTCGCTGCCGGAGAAGCAGCGCAAGGTCGGCATCTGGCTCGGCGCCGCTGCGGCGGTGGGCTTGCGCATCATCTTCGCGGTGGTTGTCAGCTACCTCCTGAACATCCCGTTCCTGAAGGTCGTCGGCGCGCTGCTCCTGTTCTGGATCGCCATCAAGCTCGCCAAGGGTGAGGAAGAGGCGCATGGCGAGGTCGCAGCCAGCGACAATCTCTGGAAGGCGGTACGCACCATCGCCATCGCCGACGCGGTGATGAGCCTCGACAACGTGCTCGCGATCGCTGCCGCGGCGCGTGGCCATTTCGAGCTGTTCGTGTTCGGCCTGCTGCTGACGATCCCGCTCATCATCTTCGGCGCCCGCATGCTCTCGACCATTCTCGAACGCTTCCCGATCTTGATCTGGCTCGGTGCGGCCCTGCTCGGCTGGATCGCCGGCGAGATGCTGCTCAGCGACATGGCGGTGATGCAGTGGCTTCAGGTGCACATGCCGAATTGGGTCCAGACCGTGCCGGTCTCCGACACCAACCCGGCCGGTCTCCTGCCTGCGAAGGTGCCGTTCTATACGGCGGCGGTGCTCGGTGCGGCTTTCGTCTGCATCGTCGGCTACGCCCTCAAGAAGAAGCCGATCGATCAGCTGGGCTGATGCGTTCAGCCTGACGGGTCACGACAATTGCGGCGGCCATGATCTCATGGCCGCCGTTTTTCATGGCGCGCAGAGCGCCGGCGATGTCGGCAGGTGCGGAGGCGTCGGTCACCCGAAAGGCTGTCTCCGACAGGAGCGATACCGCGAAACTCTCCGGCGCCCTGCGAAAGCCCGATCCCAGCGCCTTCACATAGGCTTCCTTCGCAGCCCAGAGGCGGGCGAAGTTCCGGGCTTGTTGGGCAGCGCCCGCTGCTGCGAGGGCGCTGCGCTCATCGGGATGCAACAGGTCGAGCGGCGGCGCGGTCCGCTCGTCGACCTGCTCCACGTCGACCCCCAGCGGCTGGCATGCCAGGCCGACGGCGACGACGCCGGCCCGCGTCGCCAGCGAGAGATGGAGACCGGTCTCTCGGGGGAGATCGAGAAACGGACGTCCGGCCGCGTCGTGCGCGATGGCGACATCGCCCTCGCGGCAGCCGAGCTGGCGCGCCAGGATCGACCGCGCCATCCCACGTCTGAGCGCCGAGCGCTCCGTCAGGTTGTGCGGATTGGCATCCGTCCGGACGAGCCAGATCGCGGGAAGGGCAGGGGCGATGGCGTCGGCATCGTCGAACCAGTGCATCGCCCATCTGTAATGCTCCTGCCGAAGGCTGTCGCGCCCTGCGCGGAATTCATGCAGGCGCACCGTTCGCGCGCGTTGACCTTCGCGCGGGCTTTCCCGCTTTTGGAAGGATCATGTCAGACGACCCGAACACGCCACCGGTTAGCCCGGAAGCGCCGATCACCGCTGCGGGTATGATGCTCGGACTGCGCAAGGTCTCCGTGCTGATGCCGGGTATCGTCGTCTTCGCCGTCGCCTTCGGCGCGGCCGCGTCGGCCAAGGGACTGTCCTTCTTCCAGACCATGCTGATGAGCGGCTTCGTCTATGCGGGCGTCGCCCAGCTCGTCTCGCTGGAACTCTGGCGCCCCGAATGGAGCTGGGGCGCCATTGCCGGCATCGCCGTGGTCACCGCGACCGTCAATGCGCGTATGGTGCTGCAGGGCGCCTCGCTGCAGCCTTGGTTCGCGAAATATCCGAAGACGCTCAACGCCTTCCATCTGTTCTTCTTCACCGATGCCAACTGGCTGATCGGCACGCGCTACCGGGCCGAGGGCGGGCGCGATCTCGGCGTGCTGGTCGGCGCGGGGCTCGCGCTCTGGCTGGTCTGGGTGATCGCGACCGGCGGCGGCTATATGCTCGGCGCGCTGGTGAGCGATCCGCGCCGTTACGGCATCGACCTGGTCATGCCGATCTTCTTCGCCGCGATGATCGTGCCGCTCTGGCGCGGTCGGCGCGGCATGGTGCCATGGGTCGTCGCCGGCCTCGTCGCGCTGGTCACGGCGCGTCTCGTCGACGGCTATGCCTTCATCATCGTCGGCTCGCTCGCCGGCGCGGTCACGGGGGCGTTCAGCGATGACACTGCCTGATCCCGGCGCCTGGGGCGCGATCATCGCCATCACAGCGATGGCGGCCGCGACCTATCTCTGCCGCATCTCCGGCGTGGCGCTGATGAGCATCATCCCGCTGACCCCGCATGTCCGGCGCGGGCTTGCGGCGCTGCCCGGCTCGATCGTGGTGGCGACGGTGCTGCCCCTGATCGAGCGATTGGGTTGGGCTGCGGCGGTCGCGCTGCTGGCCGCCGTCGGCACCATGATCCTGCGGCGCAGCGAATTGCTGGCGCTGCTGGTCGGCATGGCGGCGATCTCGGGCCTGCGCGCGCTGGGCTACTGATCCATCACGCGGGCCGATTGCTTCCATCACATCACGTCATCCCGATATGCATTGCCGCATGTTGACGGCGAGCGGTGGGGGGAGGACGGTGCGGCTGAGTTAAATCGCCTACAATGGAGCGCCGTCATGGCATGGTATTCTCAGACGTGGACCTGGTTCGATGGCGCCTGGCATGAGGGCAACCCCGGCATCGTCGGTCCGCGCAGCCATGTGCTCTGGCAGAGCTCCTCGGTCTTCGACGGCGGCCGCTATTTCGACGGCGTCGCGCCCGATATCGACCTGCATGCCGCCCGCGTGAATCGCTCGGCCACGGCGCTCGGCCTGAAGCCGACCGTCGAGGCGGATTTCATCGTCGGGAAGATGTTCGAGGGCGTCAAGAAATTCGCTCCCGGCACGGCGATTTACGTCAAGCCGATGTACTGGGGCGAGGCGGACGGCCCGTCCACCATCATGCCCGATCCCGAATCGACCCAGTTCGCGCTCTGCCTGTTCGAGGCGGCGATGCCGCAGCCGACCGCCGGCTTCTCGGTGACCAAGGGCGCCTTCCGCCGCCCGAGCTACGAGACCGCCCCGACGGACGCCAAGGCCGGCTGCCTCTACCCGAACAATGCCCGCGTGCTGAAGGTGGCCAAGGCCGCCGGCTTCGACAACGCGCTGGTGCTCGACATGCAAGGCAATGTCGCGGAGACCGCGACCTCGAATATCTTCCTTGCCAAGGACGGCGTCGTGAAGACCCCCGTTCCGAACGGCACCTTCCTGAACGGCATCACCCGCCAGCGCGTCATCAAGCTGATGCGCGAGAGCGGCATTCCGGTCGAGGAATGCAGCCTGCGTTACGAGGATTTCGAGCAGGCCGACGAGATCTTCATGTCCGGCAACTATTCCAAGTGCATGCCGGTGACCCGCATCGACAACCGCACGCTCCAGCCCGGCCCGCTCTTCCGCCGCGCCCGCGAGCTCTACATGGACTACGCTCACAGCAAGCCGAAGGCGGCCTGAGCCGAAAGGCCTGATCCATGGCGCGCCTCGCTACGCGATTGACCGAACGCCTCGGCATCGCCCATCCCATCCTGTCGGCGCCGATGGCGCTGGCAGGCGGCGGGGCACTCGCCGCTGCGGTCACCCGTGCCGGCGGCCTCGGCCTCATCGGTGGGGGCTATGGCGACGCCGGTTGGATCGAGCAGCAGTTCGCGGCAGCCGGCAATACCCAGGTCGGCTGCGGCTTCATCACCTGGTCGATGGCCAAGAAACCGGAGCTTCTGACGCAGGCTCTGGCCCACAAGCCGGCCGCGCTGATGCTCTCCTTCGGCGACCCGCGCCCCTTCGCCACCGAGATCGCGGCGGCGGGCGTGCCCTTGATCTGCCAGTGCCAGACGCTTGCCCATGTCCGGGACGCCATCGCGGCGGGCGCGACCATCATCGTCGCGCAAGGCTCCGAGGCAGGCGGGCATGGTGCCAGGCGCGCGACGCTGCCCTTCGTGCCCGAGGCGGTCGACCTGATCGCCCGCGAAAGCCCCGATACCCTGCTCATTGCCGCTGGCGGCATCGCCGATGGCCGTGGGCTTGCCGCAGCCCTGATGCTCGGTGCCGATGGCGTGCTGGCCGGTACGCGCTTCTGGGCGAGCCGTGAGGCGATGGTCCACGAGCGCCATCACGCGGTGGCCGTCGCCGCGACCGGCGACCAGACCGTGCGCTCCTCGCTGCCCGATATCGCCCGCCAGCTCGACTGGCCGAAGCCCTTCGATATCCGCGTCTCGGACAATGCCTTCATCGCGAAATGGGCCGGGCGCGACGCCGCTCTGAAGGACGCCATCGCAGCCGAGGGGCCGGCCTATCGCGAAGCTTTCATGGCCGGCGATCCCGACAAGGCCGCCGTCATCTTCGGCGAGGCCGCCGGCTTGATCACGGATATTCCCGGCGCTGGCGAGATCGTCGAGCGCATGGTTGCCGAAGCCGTGGCCCTGCTCGGCGGAGCAGGGGGCTTCGTCGCCTGATCGTCCCTTGGGAACTGCCCTTTGTCATTCCGGGTTCGCCCTTCGGGCGCCCCGGAATGACAAAGGGCACAGGCTGTCCGCTTCAGTGCAACAACCTGAGCAGCCCCGTCACCTTGAGCAAGCCGCCGGCCAGCACGGCGTAAAGCACGGCCGCAATCCCGGACACGAGAAGCACCGCCATCAAAATCGGTTCGAAGGGCAGGGCCGCCGTCAGCTTGAGCGCCGTCGGCTTCCCCCAGCAGGCCAGCAGGCCGCAGATCGCCGCAGCGCCGCAGATGATCGCCGCGAAGCCGGGCAGGCGCCGGTCGAGCTCGGTCAAGCCGCGTCGCCGCGCCAGCACGAACAGCGCGATCAGATTGACCCAGGCGCCGGCGGCGGTCGCGAGCGCCAGGCCCGGCGCGCCCCAGTCGCGCCAGAGCAGGAGCTTCAGCGCGAGATTGCACGCGATGGCCGCGAGCGAGACAAGCATCGGTGTCGTCGTGTCGCCGCGCGCCTGGAAAGCCGAGACCTGCGTGCGGATCATCACGATCGCCGGTAAGCCGAGCGCATAGGCGAAGAGCACGGCACCGGCCGCCGCGCTTGCCGGCGCATCGAAGGCGCCGCGTTGGAACAGGCCGGCGACCATCAGTTCCGGTACGGCGACGAAGGCGGCGACGAAGGGCGCGCTGGCAGCGAGCGAGATCGCGATGGCGCGGTTCTGCGCGCGGTTGGCGGCGGCCTCGTCGCCCCGCGCGACGGCGCGGCTCATCGCCGAGAGCGCGACGGTGCCGACAGCGATCGCGATCAGCCCGAGCGGCAACTGGTAGAGCCTCTCGGCATAGTAGAGCGCCGCATAGCCGCCGCGGGGCAGCAGCGAGGCGATGATGGTGTCGGCGAAGATCGCGATCTGCACGCCGGCCGAGCCGATCACGGCCGGGCCGAAAGCCTTCAGGAAACGCTGGACCCCGGCATCCCGCCGTGGCCGCACCAGCTTGCTCGAAACGCCGGCCCGCTTGGCCGCGACATAGAGCAGGCCCCATTGCGCCACGCCTGAGATCGCAACCCCCCAGGCGGCGGCATGGGCTGCGCTCGGAAACAGGAAGGGCACGGCCAGCGCGGCGATGACGAAGAGGTTGAACAGGATCGGCGCGGCGGCGAAGGCGGCATAGCGCTCGACGGCATTGAGCGTTGCCCCGAGGAACGTGACCATGGTCACGAACAGCAGATAGGGGAAGGTGATCCGCGTCAGCGCGACCGCAAGCTCGAACACCGCCGGGTCCTTGCTGAAACCCGGCGCCAGCAACGTCACCAGCCAGGGCATCAGGGGCAGCGCCAGCGCCAGCAGCGCGACCTGCACGATCAGCAGCACTGTGAAGAGCCGGTCGGCGAAGAGATTGGCCGCCTCCTGCCCCTGCTTCTCGGCAACATGGGCATAGGTCGGCACATAGGCCTGGTTGAACGCGCCTTCGCCGAAGATGGCGCGGAAATGGTTGGGCAGGCGCAGCGCAACCGAGAACGCATCCATCGTTGCGCCGGCGCCGAGCACGGCGGCGAGCACGATGTCGCGCGCGAACCCGGTGATCCGCGAGATCAGCGTGTAGCCGCCGACCGACAGGATGTTTCTGAGCATGGAGGTGATCTAGCGGATCAGCGGCGGCAGGGCGTCGCCGCGCGGATGTTCGACAGTGCGGGCGTCGAAGCCGACGCGCTCGCCGATCAGGTAGAGCGGCCGGCGCTTCACCTCGGCGAAGATGCGCCCGACATACTCTCCGATCATGCCGAGCGAGACGAGCTGGATTCCCGAGAAGAACATGATCGAGACGATCAGCGAGGGGAAGCCGGGCAGGTCGGTGCCGAAGAGCAGTGTCCGCAGCATGAAGTAGAGCGCCGAGAACGTCGCAATCACAGCGATGACCGCCCCCGACCATGTCGCGATCTTCAGCGGCACGGTCGAGAACGAGGAGAGGCCGTCGAAAGCGAAGGAGAACAGTTTGCGATACTTGAACTTGGACTGGCCGTGCTCGCGCTCCGCGACCTGGAAGGGCACGCCGATCGAACGGAAGCCGACCCAGGCATAGAGGCCCTTCGAGAACCGCGCGCGTTCCGGCAGCGCCCGCAGGGCATCGACGGCCTTGCGGTCGAGCAGGCGGAAATCTCCGGCGCCTTCCGGCAGCGGCGTTTCGCCGAAATAGCCGAAGATGCGGTAAAACAGCTTGGCGAAACCGCGCTTCATCCGGGTTTCACCTTCGCGGTCGGTGCGCTGGCCGTAGACGTTGAGATAGCCTTCGCGCCATCTGGCGAGGAAGGCGGGGATGGTTTCCGGCGGATGCTGGAGATCTGCGTCCATGATGATGACGGCATCGCCCAGCGCATGGTCGAGCCCCGCAGCGATCGCGATTTCCTTGCCGAAATTGCGGCTGAAGGAGACGGCGTTGATTCGCGGGTCGGCCAGGTTGAGGTCGCGGATCACCGCGAGCGTCTCGTCGCGGCTGCCATCGTCGACGAAGACGACCTCCCAGGATTCGACTTTCCCGTTGAGAGTCGTCCGCAGTCGCTCGACGAGCAGGGGCAGATTGTCGGCCTCGTTGTGCACGGGCACGACGATGGAAAGCTCTGGCCAGCGCGAAGCCCGAGGCACAGGTTGAACCGGCTGAGACCCGATATCCGACACGAACGACCTTTCAATTGCGGGCGCATTCGCCTCTCGGGGCGATGCGCGACGCACAGAACCGCAAAGCTTGCCGGGCGACAAGCCCGCGCGGCAAAACGGCTTTGGTAAAACGCGCGGCTTCATGGCGGCGCGTTTCCATCATGACGGCGTCGCGCTATAGCGCGAACCCGGTCAACGAGGGACAATACGCGCGATGGCGAAGGGCTTTATCCTGTGCGCCGATGATTTCGCCATGACGGAGGGCGTCAGCCGCGCGATTCTCGACCTCCTCCGGCAAGGCAAGTTGACCGCAACGGGGGCGATGACCAATCGCCCGCATTGGCGCCGGCTCGCACCGGAACTCGCAGCTTTCACCGGCAAGGCCGATCTCGGCCTGCATCTCAACCTGACCTGCGCCGCGCCGCTCTCGGCGATGCCGCGGCTCGCACCCGGCGGCACCTTTCCGAGCCTGAAGGATGTCGCGCGCGCTGCCGCCACCTCTCCGGCCGTGCGCAAGGAGATTGCAGCCGAGATCGCGCGCCAGCTCGACGCTTTCGAGGAGGCGCTGGGCCGGCCGCCGGATTTCGTCGACGGACACCAGCATGTCCATGTGCTGCCCGGCGTGCGCCGCGCATTGCTGGATAGCCTCGCACGACGTTATCCCGCGGGCGCCCTCTATGTCCGCGACACTGCGGATCGCCCGGCTGCGATTCGCGCGCGAGGCGTGGCGGTGGGCAAGGCGCTCGTCATTGCCGGCCTCGCCGCCGGCTTCCGCGGTGCGGCGCTGAAGCGGGGCCTACGCGTCAACCGGGGTTTCTCCGGCGTGGCGCCGTTCGATCCGCAACGGGATTTCGTTGCGGACCTCGCCGGTTTCCTGATCGAGCCGGGCCCGTGCCATCTGGTGATGTGCCATCCGGGCTTTGTCGATGACGAGTTGGCCACGCTCGACCCGGTGGTGGCCTCGCGGCCTGTCGAGCATGCGGCCATCGCCGCCTTCGTGCCTCCACCCGGCCTGCCGTTGAGCCGCTTCTCTGCTTTGGACGCTTGATCGCCCGCCGCGCGCGCAAGCGATTTGTTTACCGGGATCGGCCATTGTGACAGCGGGTTGGGGGCGCCGCTCTTCGCAGCAGCATGCGCCGGTTTCGGAGATGATCGGCTCGATGAAGATGTTCAGGCGCGCAGCCGGAGCGGGAGAGCCGGCGCAGCCGGGCGGGCAGAGCCTGGGTTCCCTCAGCCGGCAGATCGCAACGGCGGCCGTGGCGATTGTCGCCATTGCCATCGTCTTCGTGGTGATGGCGATCGCCCGCTACAATGAGACCCGCACGCGTGCCGATCTCGACCAGAAGGTCACGGCGCTGACCCTGATGGTGGTCAACGCCTCGCCGTCCCTGATCCTGTCGCGGGACAACAGCACGCTCGGAGATCTTCTCTCCTCGTTGCAGCGCGACCCCGATTTCGATGCCGGTATCGTTGGCGACGATCTCGTTGCCCTGGCCTCCGCCGGGCGCACGATGGAGGCGCGCCTGTCGCTCACGCCGCGCTGGCTCGCCAATGCGATCGGCGAGGAGCCGTGGAAAGCACTGGAGACGCGCATCGAGATCGATATCGAGGACGACGTCTACCTGACGAAGATCCATGCCGTGCGCGTCGGCACCCAGAATATGCAGATCGGCTATGTCGCTCTGCGCTTCGACAAGACGCGTCTCGTGGCGCGCGCCGCCTGGGAGCAGTTCGTGACGATCGGGCTCGGCCTGGTCATCCTGCTGGTGCTCGGCCCGCTGCTCTGGTTCTCGCTGTCGCGGGCGATGCGCCCCCTGCGCAGCATGACCAAGGCGATCGTCAGCATCTCCGACGGCAATCTCTCGACGCCGATCGACGCGCTGGGCCGGCGCGACGAGATCGGCGCGATCGCGCGGGCGCTCGGCGTCCTCAAGATCCGCCTCGCCGAACGGGCGACGCTGGAGGAGAAGCAGAGCGTGGCCGAGGTCGAGAGGGTCGCGCGCCAGCAGGGCGTCGACCATGCGATCACCTCGTTCCGCAGCGAGGTTGGTCTGGCGCTCGAAGCCTTCAAGAACAATGCGGAGCGCATGCGCGAGGCTTCGGACGGTCTCGCCCGCGTCGCCGCGGAATCCTCCGAGCGTGCGGCGCGCGCGGCCGACAACGCCCACGGCGCCTCGGGCAATGTCGAGAACGCCGCGCAGGCGGCCGAAGAGATGGGCGCGGCCATCCGCGAGGTTGAGTTCCAGGTGCGCCGTGTCCGGACTGAGATCGTCGAGGCGGCGTCCGTCTCGCGCGATACGGCCGGCTCGGTGCAGGCGCTCGACGAGACCGCCCGCGCCATCGGCGAGGTCGTCAACCTGATCCGCGACATCGCCGCGCAGACCAACCTGCTCGCCCTCAATGCCACCATCGAGGCGGCGCGTGCCGGCGAGGCAGGCCGCGGCTTCGCCGTGGTGGCCAACGAGGTCAAGTCGCTGGCGGCGCAGACCGCCGATGCGACTGACCGCATTGTGGCGCAGGTCGCCGCGATCCAGGGCGCGACGGGTCAGGTCGTCGGTTCGATCCAGAAAATCGCCGAGCGCATGAATGCCATCGAGAAATTTGCGAACTCGGTTGCCACCTCGATCGAGCAGCAGGCCATTGCGACCGGCGAAATCGCCAGCGGCGTCGCCATGGCGAGCACCTCGGCGCTCTCGGTGTCGAGCGATCTCAGCGTGCTCGCCGACAGCGTCGAGGAGACCGGTCGCTCGGCGGAGCAGGTGCGCGGCGCGGCCGGCGAGGTCGCCGACCAGGCGCAGCGCCTTGACTCGACCGTCGATCAGTTTCTGCGCAACGTCGCCGCCTGAGCACCGGTCCGGCAGGTTATAGGGCGCGGGTCATCCCGTGCGCGGTGCAGCGCGAAGCGATGCGCCGCAGACACGGGACCGTGAGACGAGAAGGCGCCTCTTCGTGATGACGGTCCCGCATGCGCAGCGGCACTTCGCGCCGCAGCGCATGCGGGAAGACACCCACAAACAAAAAAAACGGGGCCGTGAGGCCCCGTTTTCGTTTCCGGCAACCTGCCGATTACTTGGCGGCGTCGAAGCGCTCGGCCACGTAGTCCCAGTTCACCAGGCTCTCGAGGAAGGCCTTGAGATAGTCGGGGCGACGGTTGCGGTAGTCGATGTAGTAGGAGTGCTCCCAGACGTCGACGCCGAGGATCGGGGTCGCGCCATGGACGAGCGGGCTCTCGCCGTTCGGGGTTTTGCTGACGGCGAGCTTGCCGCCCTTGACCTCGAGCCAGGCCCAGCCCGAGCCGAACTGGCCGACGCCGGCGGCGACGAAGTCTTCCTTGAACTTCTCGACCGAGCCGAACGAGTCGACGATCGCCTTCTCCAGCGCGCCCGGGATCTTGCCGCCGCCATTCGGCTTCATCCACTTCCAGAAGTGAAGGTGGTTGTAGTGCTGGCCAGCGTTGTTGAAGACGGCGGGGTTCTTGCCGTAGGAGCCCTTGACGATCTCCTCCAGCGACTTGCCCTCGAACTCCGTGCCCTTGATGGCATTGTTGCCGTTGGTCACATAGGCGAGGTGGTGCTTGTCGTGATGGTACTCGAGCGTCTCCTTCGACATGAAGGGCTGGAGCGCATCATGGGCGTAGGGAAGATCGGGAAGGGTAAAGGACATGAGGCCTCTCCTTGGGCTGTGAAATCGCTTGAAATGAGAATGGCCTGCCGTTGGGGCAGGCGAGGCCGTGGAGACCTTGCCATTCCCTGCGATAGTTAAGCGCCCGCGCGCCGGTCGACAACCGCTCCGGTTGCGAAAAGCATATGTGTTCTCGACAGGTCGCCACAATCGCGCCAGATTTCTCTCCCTTAGCGGTCTGGATTGGAAACTCTCCCTTATTCAATACGTTAGATAGTGACGCGACGGTCGCCTCAGCCCAGAGCTGTCACGGCCCTGCCAAGGATACCGAATTGATCGCGATTTTTACCGTTCTGGGTCTGCTTCTGTTCGGCGGTGGCGCCTACGCCATCTATGACGGCTGGCCTTATATGGTGCTGGAGCGTGGCTTCACGCAGGTCATCATCGGCTCGATCGCAAGCGGCGTTGGTCTGATCATGCTTTCGCTCGCCTGGGTCCTGAAGGAAGTCCGCGCAACCCGGCGCGCGCTGATCGAGGCGATCGAGCTTCGGGCGCAGGCGCCGCTTCCGGCCGCCGCCGTTGAGCAGGCGCCGTTTGCCGTGCCGGCGCGGCCCGAAGCCACGGTCTTCTCGCGTTCCGTGGCTCCGGCTGCGATCGGCGCGGTTGCGGGCGCTGCGGCAACGGGCATCGTGGCGCAGGCCCTCGCGGTATCCGACGACGAGCGCACGCCGGCTCCTGCCGAGGCGCCGGCCTCATCCGGAGACAGGGATTTGTTCGGCGCGCTCGTCGCGCAGAAACTGGAGGAACCGGAGCCCGCCGTCGAGGACGCGCCCGAGACGGCTGCCGAACCCGTGGCGGAAAGCGCCGGGCCATTGCTCGACATGTTCGAAGAGGCGCCGTCGACCGTGGCGGCGCCGGAGCCTCTCGAGTATCCTGCGGCATTCGAAGCGGAAGGGCATGAGTCGGCCGAGCCGGTTACCGCGAAGGTCCAGCCCACCGCCGAGGAGGAAGCTCCCGCTGGACATGACGAGCCGGAATCCTTCGGGGCCTCGCTTCCGGAGCAGCAGCCGGTCGCGGAACGTGAGGCCATCCCGGACGAACCCGTAGAGGCGCCGGCTGCCGACGAGGATGAGCTCGACGAGTTCAGCGCCCTGCGCGCGAGCCTGGCGGGCCATCTCAACGAGCCGGAGCCCGAAACCGGCCGCATCGAGCCATCCTTCTCCCCGGAACCGGATCCGTTCGCCGCGGCGGAGTCCTGGATGGACAAAGCCTCGCCGCGCCGCGAGCCCTGGCTCGATACGCCGCCGGCCGAAGCGCTGGCCCCGGTGCAAGAGACCGCTCCGCTCTGGCCGCCGCGAACCGAGGCTCATGCCTTCGATGAGCGGGCCGAGCCCGAGGCCATCGGCGCCGAAGCTGAAACGTTTGCCTACCCGGTCGAAGCGCCTGTTCATGAGGAGCCGGACACCCCGCACGCAGAAGCGTTGCCCGAGCCTGCCACAGTCGACGAGCCGCAGGCCGAGGAGCCTCCGGCCCCTGCTGACAGCCGAGCGGCGTCCGACGAGGGCATCGTCGGTGCCTATCAGGTCGGCGACGCGCATTTCACCATCTATGCCGATGGCTCGATCTGCGCCCGCACGCCCGAGGGCGAATACAGCTTCGGCTCGATGGACGAGCTCAAGGTCTATCTCGCCAGCGAGAAGAGCCGGCTCGGCGTCTGATCAGGCGCCCTTCGCCGCATCCCAGCCTTCGCCGACGGTATGGATGGCGAAGGCATAAGCCAGGGCGGTCTCCTTCAGCGAGTCGAAGCGGCCGGCCGAACCGGCATGGCCAGCTTCCATGTTGGTATGCAGCAGGATGGGGCCACCGCCGGTCATCGTGGCGCGTAAGCGTGCGACCCATTTCGCCGGCTCCCAGTAGGTCACGCGCGGATCGGTCAGCCCGGCCATGGCGAGGATCGGCGGATAATTCTGCGCCGTGACATTGTCGTAGGGCGAGTAGCTGCGGATGGTCTCGAAGGCCTTCACGTCGCGGATCGGGTCGCCCCATTCCGGCCATTCCGGCGGCGTCAGCGGCAGGGTGTCGTCGAGGATCGTGTTGAGCACGTCGACGAAGGGCACTTCCGCGACGATGCCGGCGAAGAGCTCCGGCGCCATGTTGGCGACGGCCCCCATCAGCATGCCGCCGGCACTGCCGCCCTCGGCGACGAGGCGCCCGCGCGTCGTGAAGCCGGCATCGGCCAGCGCGCCTGCGGCGGCGATGAAATCGGTGAAGGTGTTGCGCTTGTTCTCGCGCTTGCCGTCGAGATACCAGCGCCAGCCCTTGTCCGTGCCGCCGCGCACATGGGCGATGGCATAGACGAAGCCACGATCGACCAGGCTGAGCGGCCGCGTCCGGAACGAGGCCGACATCGCCGAACCGTAGGAGCCGTAGCCGTAGAGCAGGCAGGGCGCGCTGCCGTCGAGCGCGAGATCGGCCCGGTGCAGGATCGAGATCGGCACGCGCGCGCCGTCCGGCGCCGTGGCGAAGATGCGGCGCACCTTGTAGCTGGCCGGATCATGCCCGGAGGGCACGTCCTGCCGCTTCAGCAAGGTCCGTTCGCCGGTAATCAGGTTGTAATCATAGGTTTCTGCCGGCCGTGCCATCGAGGCATAGATGAAGCGCAGCGTATCGGTCTCGAATTCGTAGCCCGCATCCATGCCGAGCCCATAGGCTTCCTCGTCGAAGGCGATGTTGCTCTCCACGCCATCGGCGAGGTGGCGGATGACGATGCGCGGCAGCCCGTCCTCGCGCTCCAGCCGGATCAGGCGCCCCTTCAGGCAGACATGGTCGAGGATGAGGCGGCCCGGTTTGTGCGCGATCAGGTCGCGCCAGTTCGCCGGATCAGGCGCATCGACGGGGACCGTGACGATCTTGAAGTCCTCGGCGCCGTCGGCATTGGTCAGGATCACGAAGACGTCGCCGTGATGCTCCAGGTTGTACTGGCGCCCCGGCTCGCGCTCTGCGACGAGCACCGGCTTCGCCTCCGGGCGGTCGAGATCGAGGATGCGCGTTTCCGATGTCTCGTGATCGCCGATGGTGATCAGCAGGAAGCGGCCGGACTGGGTCTTGTCGATATCGACGAACATGCCGGCATCGGTTTCGTCATGCAGCAAGTCGTCCGCCTCGGCAGGCGTGCCGAGGCGATGGCGCTTCACCCGTGACGGGCGATGGTCGTCGTCGAGCGCGACATAGAAGAACGAGCGGGAATCGCGTGCCCAGATGATCTCGCCGGTCGTGTCCTTGACGAGGTCGGGCAGGTCGGCGCCGCTCTCCAGGTCCTTGACGTGGATACTGTGCAGTTCCGAGCCCGCTTCGTCGGCGCTCCACGCGAGCAGGCGATGATCCGGGCTATGCGCGGCGTCGCCGAGATCGAAGAAATCCTTGTCCTCGGCCAACGCATCGGCGTCGAGCATGATCTGCTCGCCCGCCCGGCCGCTCTTGCCCGCCATGCTGCGGGGCTTGCGGCAGATCAGCGGATGCTCGGCACCCTTGCGATAGCGCGAATAGTACAGGAAGGGGCCATCCGGCTGCGGAACGCTCGAATCGTCTTCCTTGATCCGGCCGCGCATTTCCTTGACCAGTTCTTTCTGCAAGGCCCGGGTCGGCGCCATCAGCGCCTTGCAATAGGTGTTCTCGGCTTCGAGATAGTTGCGGATGTCGGCGGGCAGGACGTCGGGCTCCCGCAGCACGTCCTTCCAGTTATCGGCGCGCAGCCAGCCATAGTCGTCGCGCAGCGTGACGCCATGGACCTGCGTTTCCGTCGTGCGAATCTCGGCCTTTGGCGGCAACGGCGCAGGCTTGCGCCGGCGTGCTGCGGTGCTCGAGGAGCGAGGGGCCTGATCCTGACGCATGGCGATCTCCGGCATGGGGAGCCGACAGGTAGAGGCGGCGGCAACAGCTTGCAAGACAGTGCGGGGCGCCCCGGCTTTGAATTTTTCTGCTCAGTGCATTGCAGCATCCCATGGATGAATTGTTGAGCTTTGCATTCATGAATTGTTGGGAATTGCTGGCTTGCACGAATAAACAGTATCGACTAAACGCATATTGTGATCAGTCCGCGTTATCCGATTCTGAGCCGATGGTGCTTGACCCATTATTGGCAATATTGATCAGGCTATCGGATACGAGGCGGTGGACGATCAGCGCAGAACGCTACCAAGAACGATAAGGAGAGACATCGCCATGGCTGATAATGAGGGCGCTGATTTCATTGAGCTGACGGCGGATATCGTTTCCGCTTACGTCTCCAACAATTCGGTGCCGGCCTCCGACCTGCCGGCTCTGATCAGCGAAGTACACTCGGCGTTGAGCCGCGTGATCGGCGGCGCTGCACCGGTGGTGCAGGTCGAGGCTCCCAAGCCTGCCATTCCCGTCAAGAAGTCGATCACGGCCGATTACCTGATCTGCCTGGAAGACGGAAAGAAGTTCAAGTCGCTGAAGCGGCACCTGCGCACGCAGTACAACATGTCGCCCGAGCAGTATCGCGAGAAGTGGGGCCTGCCGCCGGACTATCCGATGGTCGCGCCGAACTATGCCGAGGCACGCTCTCAGCTTGCGAAGAAGATGGGCCTGGGCCAGCAGCGCCGCAAGCGCCGCTGAGCAACTGGCCGGCGCCGAATGGACGCGCCACCCTGAAGAAAAAAGCCGCCGATGATCTCGGCGGCTTTTTTCTTGCGCATCTCGCGCGCACGGCAGCGGCGGGGATAAAACCGGGTCCGGGCTTGTCAGTCGAGTTATAAGAATATAATCCTATTAGCGCGAGGCTTCCCGGAAAGGCGGGTGGCGCTGGATAGGAACATAACATGAACATATCGCGTGACCAATCGCAACCGATCCTGCGAGCGACCGCCGGGGCGCGACTGGCGGAAGTGGCGACCGTCGCCGCGATCCGCATTCCCCTGGTCGGTCTGCGGGCTGCGAGCCGGGGCCGGAAACCGATCGCGCTGGCCCGGCAGACGGCGATGTATCTGGCTCATGTCGCCTTCGGGCTCAGTCTCACCCGCGTCGGCATCTGTTTCGGCCGGGACCGCACGACCGTGCGCCACGCCTGCGCGCTGATCGAGGATCGCCGCGACGATCCAGCCCTCGAATTCGGTCTGGCCGCTATGGAGGCCGCGCTTCTGGCGGCGATGGCGAGGCTGGTCGAATCGCCTGCGGAGGCCTGCCGATGACCGCCGGGATCGCAGGCAATGAGGGCGCTCGCCTTCTGAAGCACCTTGCCGGGCCTGGATGCTACGGCCTGGTTTCGCCCTTGGGCTGCGGCCGCATCGCGCTGTTCCGGACGGTGAACGGCACGAGCCTGGGCGCCGGCTATGTTGCTGCGGAAACGGTGCAGGCCCTCGTGGCCGAGGGGCGCGTGTCCTGGGCGCGGGACGAAAAGCCGGCACGGCTCGGGCTCGCTCCATCCGTTTCGGGCGCTTCGGCTGCAGAGAAGGCGCGATCCGGGGCTGCAGTGCGGTCTGCTCCCGTCGTGGACGACCGCGAAAGCCCGCTGCTCTGGCTGTATCGCCGCCCCGGAAAAGACGGCAGGCCGCAGATCAGCAGCGAGGAATTCGCGGCGGGCGAGCGCTTCCGGGCCGATATCACCCTGGCCGGCATGCTGCCGCGCGTGACGATGAACTGGGACGCGGCGCTCTCGCCGGAGCCGGCCGTAACCGGGCCGCGCGATGTCGCAGGCTCCTCCGACACCGCGCTCGCGGCGCGTCAGCGTATCAGGCTGGCTTGCGACAGGCTGGGGCCTGAGCTGTCAGGCCTCGCGATCGATATCTGCGGCTTTCTCAAGGGGCTCGATCTCGTCGAGAAGGAGCGTCGCTGGCCGCCGCGCTCGGCCAAGGTCGTGCTGCGGGTCGCGCTGGCGGCACTGGTGACGCATTACGGTCTTGACCGCCGCGCCCGGCAGCAGGGAATGCGGAGCTGGCAGGCGGCCGATGCCCGGCCGCGCGAATTCCCGGCATCCGGCTGAAAACGCTCAGGCGGCGACTGCAGCCTGAGCGTCGCGCTTGATCCGGTCGATCATGGCGCGCACGCCGTTCGAGCGCTGCGGCGTGAGATGGGCGGCGAGGCCGAGGCGCTCATAGATGGCGAAGGCATCGGTCGCGAGGATGTCGGCGGCCTCCCGCCCGGAGAAAATCGCCAGCGCCAGCGCCACCAGCCCGCGCACGATATGGGCGTCGCTGTCGCCGACGAAGCGGAGCCGGGTCTGCGGTCCGCCGCCGCCCTCGCGATGGGATACGAGCCAGACCTGGCTGGCGCAACCGCGCACCTTGTTGGCGTCGACATGCGCGTCCTCGGGCAGGGGCTCGAGGCTCTTGCCGAGTTCGATGAGATAGCGATAGCGATCGTCCCACTCGTCGAGCAGTTCGAAATTCGCGACGATGTCGTCGAGGCTTGTGGTCATGTCCGGCCTCTTCCCGCGATTGCGGGGGAGCGTCAAGCGTTCAGCGCTGAGGCGCAGGCTTACCGATCACGGCCGTCGCCGCGGCGTTCAGGATGCGCTCGCGCAGGACCGGGTCCATCCCCGCCAGGATTTCGGCAGCCTCGCGCGCGGCCGTCAGGCTGCCAGCCACGCTGCGCGCCTCGGTCCGGACGGTCTCTGCGGCCTGCCGCATGGCCTGAGGCGGGGCGTCGTCGGCCGGTTTGCCGCTGTGCACCGGCGAATTCACGGCGATCAGGCCGATGATCGCGATCTTGCGCAGCAGGTGGGCCATCTCTGTCTCCGTCGCCGGCGCCTTCCTGTGCGCCGCGAGGACAACCTAGACCGGGATCTCGAAAAATCGCGTCATTCCAAACGCTCAAATGCGAGTCGAATACCGCAGGTGATCTTCAGTTTCCATTCACCTTGCCGCGAACATCGCCGGCCGTCGGAAAATCGATCGTATTTGAGATAACTATATGAAAAATATTAGAAAAATCTAACAGGTCGATCTGGCGGGCGCTTTCGTCCGTCTTCGCCTTAAGCCCCGCTTAAACCGACCATGGCGAGATGCGCCAAGCGGATGGGGGTATCCGCGAGAGTAAGGCGTTGCGTTCCGTATGGCGATCACGGCACTGAGGACACAGGCGGCGGCACTGGTGCATGCATCGGTGCAGTCGAACCCGGCGGAAAGGCAGCGTCACGAACGTTTCGTTCTGTCGCGCCTGCTCGTCGGCGCAGGCATGCTCGGCCTCGCTCCGGCCTATCTGGCCTGGCGCGGCGCACCCGGCGCCTTCGAGGCCGCCATGATCGTCGCCGCCGCGCTTGCGGTTTTCTCCGTCGCGCTGGTTGCCCGCACTGGCCGTCTCGATGCGGCGCATGCGCTGTCCTCCGCTGCGCTCTCTCTCTTCATCGTGGCGCTGGCCGGCGCGACCGGTGGCATGTCCTCACCCCTGCTGCTCTGGCTGGCGGTCGTGCCGGTCGAGGCGGCGCTTTTCGGTTCGCGCGGCTTCATGCTGCGGGCCGGCTGGATCGCAGTGGGCGCGCTGTTCGCCGCCATCGGATTGCAGTCGCTCGGTCTGTTCGCCGAAGCCTCGCCATGGACAGGTGAAGCGATGCCGCTTCTGGCGATATCCGCGCTCGTCCAGGCTCTGGTGGTGACGGCTGTCCTGCTGCGCCGGCGCCATGCCGAGGAGCGCGTGCAGCGCGTCTCGGATGCGCGCTCGCAGCTTCTGCTCGATCATGTCGGCGATCTCGTCACCTGGCACGATGCCGGCGGCGCGGTCGTCTTCGCCAATGCCGCGGCGCGCACGCTGGCCGGCGCCGATCCGCGCGAACTGCTCGGGCGCGGCCTGTTCGAGCGCGTCCACATCGCCGACCGGCCGCTTTTCCTGAAAGCCCTGAGCGATGCCGCTCATGGCGAGGAGGGGGTGACTGCCTGTTTCCGGACGCTCTTCGTGCCGCGCGAGGGCGCCGGCGAGAGCCGCCTGCCGGTTTCGCTCTGGCTGGAGATGCAGGCCTGCCGTGTCGCAGGTGCCGCTGCCGCGGACGGTGCCGCCGTCGTCTGCGTGATGCGCGACGTGACGGCGCGTCGCGCCACCGAGGAAGCCCGCGAGCGCGGCCATGCCGAGGCGCTGCGCGCGAACGACGTCAAGGGCCAGTTCCTGGCGACCGTGAGCCATGAATTGCGCACGCCGCTCAACGCGATCATCGGCTTTTCCGAGATGCTGAGCGCCGAGGACAATGGCTGGCTCGACGCGCAGAAGCGCCTGGAATACGCGCGCATCATCCACGCTTCCGGCCATCACCTGCTCGATGTCGTCAACACATTGCTCGACATTTCGAAGATCGAGAGCGGCGCCATGACCATCGAGCGCGAGCCGCTCGACCTTGCCGCGATGGCACAGGACTGCTGCACGCTGATGGCGCTGCGGGCCGAGACCGGCGGCATCGCGCTGGAGCGCGTGGTCGGCCCGGGCCTTCCGGCGGTCGAAGGCGATCGGCGTGCGCTGAAGCAGGTCGTGCTCAACCTGCTTTCGAACGCCATCAAGTTCACCCCGGCCGGTGGGCGCGTGACGCTTGCGGTCGTGCGCGATGGCGACACGATCGACCTTTCCGTCTCCGATACCGGCATCGGCATCGCCGCCGCCGATCTGCCCCGGCTGGGCGATCCCTTCTTCCAGGCCAAGGGCGCCTATGATCGGGCCCATGAAGGCACCGGCCTCGGCCTGTCCGTCGTGCGCGGCCTCGTCGGCCTGCATGGCGGCCGCCTGACGGTCGAGAGCGCGCCGGGCATCGGCACGCGCGTCTCTGTTCGCTTGCCGGTTGGCGGCGTGGAGGGCGTCGAGCAGCCTGCCAAGATCGTGACTTTCGCCCGAGCCCCCCGCCGGGGTCTCGACACCAAAGAACCTCTCCGCCTGACCGCCTGAAGACGAGCTGACGCAATGTCCGTGACCATGGCCGCCCGCGCCCATTCCGGCGCCTCCCTGTCCGCTCCGGTGCGCCGCGCCCAGCCGGCGCGCCGCAAGACATCCTGGCTCGGCCGGGTCGCCCGCATTGCCGGGCAGCGGCCGGGCAGGGCGCTGGTCCTGCTGGCTTTCGGCATCGTCTCGGTCGCCATCGTCGCCAATGCTCTGATGTTCCAGAAGGCGCGCCATCCGGCCCCGATGCTCTCCGCTCCCGCGCCGGTCTCGCAGCCGCGGGCCGCCGCCGAGCGCCGTGCCGACCCGACGCCCGCCGCGGCCGTTGAGGCACCGGCGGCGCAGCCGATCCGGCCCCCGGCGCGCCCGACCGATCTTTCGCAGACGCAGGCCGCCCGTGAGGCGCAGCCCCGTCCGCCGGCTGCCGTCCCGGCTGCGCCGCGCGCCGCCGCCCCGGCTCCTGCGCCCCGCGCTGCCGCCGCTCCCGCGCGTGATCCGATCGCGGATCTGATCAATGGTGACCTGCGCCCGCCGGCGGATGTCAGGTCCGCCAACCGTTCCGCCGCAACACCGCGTACCTGATCGGCGGCGCCGGAGATGGCGCGCCTGACCAGCGACTTCTGGGTTTCGGCTTATCTGCGGCAGGCAGCTTTCGACGGCCTCGTTGCCGTGCTGCGCCGCCGCGGCGCGCGCGAGGCGGGCGCCATCTTCGTCAAGCTCGACCGGCTCGACGGCACTGCCGCGCTCTACGGCCCGGCACCGCAGGCGCTGGCCGAGGACGATGGCGAGCGTCGCTTCCAGCTCCTGCTCGATGCCGATCCGCTGGCGATCGAGGACCGTGTCGAGCGTGAATTGCGCTTCGATGGCGATCTCTGGCTGGTCGAGATCGAGAACCGCGCCGGCGACCCGAGACTCGCGCTCGTCGAGGCCTGATACGGCCTGCCTGAGCGCGCCTGCTCAGCCGCGCTCGCGCTTCGCCCCGATCTTTCCGAGGACGTCCGACATGGCCGGTTGCGCTTCCGGCCGGACATGGCCGGCGCGCGATGGCGTGCCGCTCGGATCCATCGCCGGCAGGTGCTGGCCCCGCCGCTGCGGCGTGGCTACCCCCGTGCCGGCGATATGCATCGCCAGGCGGAAGGCGATGGCGGGCCTTACCGAGCGCATCAGCGTGACCAGTGCGAAGATGCGCTCGACCGAATGGGCGGCATCGTCGCCGAGCCGGATCAGGAAGCGCGTCGCTTCCTCGACCGTGGTGCCGCTCGCGGTCAGCGCGAGTGCCGCAAGATCCCGCGACGCGTCGCCGGCCATCGCAGCCGCAAGAGCTTTGCCGCCGCCGAGATGGTCGGCGATGGCGGAGAAGGCGGCGTCACGATCCTCGGCGGCAAGGTCGAGCCAGCCGGCGAAGGCCGGACCGGACAGGGCCGGGCGCCTGTCGCTGGGGTGCAGTGCTTCGCGCGCCATCAACGATTCGAGGATCGCAAGGCGTCGCTCCGCACCAGCATGCAGGAAAAGCGGCGCTAGTTCCATGTTGGACAGGTCGGGACGAGCGAGCAGGCCGGGCCGATAGGCGGGCTCGATTCGCGCCCGCGCGATCAGCAGGTCTACGGCGGCGCGCGGCATCGGGGCGTTGTGATTGGCGATCAGGGCGAGGTCGAGCTCGCGACGTTCGTTCGCGACGAGCATGGTGACGGCCTGGGCGGTGAGGTCGGACCGAACGGCCAGCGCCGCGCGCATCGCCTCGTCTCCGGTCTCGACGAGACGCTCGATCTCCGCTTCCGGAACGGGCATCCCATGGCGCAAAAGCGCGGCCAGCACGAGCCCGCCCTTGGCGGCGAGCCCGGCGAGAACCGGCGCGGGCGTATGGGCCCAGCCGGCGAGCTTGCGCGCCAGGATGAGGGCGGTCGCCTCGTCGATGCCGGGCAGCAGCGCCTCGGCCATCTCGCTGAAGGCAGCCAGATCACCGGAAGAGGGGCGTGGCGTCGAGAGCAGGAGATCGGCTTTGACCCGCAACGAGATCGGGCTGAGATCGAGCCCGCCTTCTCGCGCCAGGCGCGCGAGATCGGCGAGTTCCTTGGAAACGGATGCGGGCATGGCAGGCTCGGGCTGGAAAACCGATGGTGGAGCAGCATTAATCCCCGACCGTTAAGGCTGCGTTAACCATGTCCGGGCCTGATGGGCTTGCGGGGCCTGCGACCTGGTGCTGCCCGCACCTCGCCGATTCTCGCGTTGCAACTCTGGCGCTGGATAAGGAGGCGCATCATGGCCGTCGTCATCCCCTTTGCGCCGCAGCGGCGCCCGCAGCCGGCTTCGGCATGCTCCCTCCCGCCGCAGACGGCAGACATCTTGTTCTTCACGGGCGTCCGCTACGAGCGCGCGCCCGAGGCCCGGCCGCCGGCCGCGAAGGCCTCCACCGGCACACGGCCGCGCAAGGTCGCTGCGCGGAAAAGCGCCCGCAGGCAGCCTGCGTGACACAAGGGCCGTCCAAGCTGCTGCTCGCCATGCTGGCGGCCGTGGCCGTTTCGGCCTGCACCGCCACGACCGGCGATCTCGGCCGGCCGCGGCCGACGGTGTGGTCGCAATTGATCGCGCCCGAAACCGGCTTCTGGTCCGCGACCGCGCGCGGCGAACAGGCATCCTATTTCCGCCTGACCGACGACGAGGAGCAGATGCGCGACCGCGCCTGGCGCTTCGTTATGCCGTCCAGTCCCAACAGCGTCTTCCAGGGTGAAGTTTCCAATCTCGCCCATGCCCGCATCATGCCTGTCGCGGCCCAGTCGACCGATGTTTCCGACTACTTCCGCGGGTTGACCTCGATATCCTTCGCCTCGCAGGCCTCGCGCTACAACCGGCTGGCCGAGGATGCCAATGCCGACCGCCTGCTGATCGGTCCGTTCCGCGCCAACGCAGGGCGCGTCGTGAACATGGACCGGGTCCGGATACGGGCCGCCGAGGGTTCCCCCGATGTGCCCGTCGACAAGCAGGCTCCTGCTTATGCGCGCGTCGTCGAGAACGAGGGGCTGGTCTTCTGGGTCTGCGAACGCGTCGATTTCCGCATCCGAAGCTACCGCTACGCGCTGGCCAATCTCGTCGTCGAGATGCCGTCGCGCGAAGCCGTGAAGGCCGAGCGGGCGATCATGGCGCTGGAGATGGAAGCCAAGCCGCTCTGCCAGATGCAGCTCAACGGCGCCTTCGGCGAAGGCAAGCGCCCGGTCGTCTACAAGGGGTAAGAGCTGCGTGATGACTCGCGGAAACGCGCCGTCATCCCGGGCTTGACCCGGGATCCATTCCGGAGCGCCGGCGATTGAGGTTCAGGCATGGATCCCGGATCTCCGCTGCGCTACGCCCGGGATGACACGCGCCTGAAAATCGAAAACCGCTTCAATTCGCCAGCCCGCAGGCGACGCCCGTCGCGAGCGCCTCCGCATCGGCCTTGTCCGAGGGCAGGCGCAGCAGCACGCGGGCGACGATCAGGCCCTGTTCGGTATCGGAGACGATGCGCAGCTCGCGGCTGGTTTCGCCCTCTTCGTCGGCGGCGATGCGCTCGTCGCGCTGCGCTTCGGTCATCACCAGGAACTCGAGCGTGCCGCGGATCGCAGCCCGGTCGGTGATGGCATAGAGCACGCCGCCGCCCTGGCGATGCAGCGTCAGGCCGAGCAGCAACGTGCCGGTGCGGGCGACAATCCGCATCGGCCCAGTCGAGAGATCGTAGCTGCAGATGGCGGTGACGACATTGGGATCGGCTTCTCGCAGGGCAGGCAGGCCGCGGGCATTGCCGGGGGAGGGGGCCATTTCGGCATGACCTTCGGTGCCGAGCTCGCGATAGGCATGGGCGGCGTCGCGCTGCGAGAGCGCCGGGATCGCCAGCACGGTGACGATATGCACGATCGCCGCGAGGATGAGCCCGGCCAGCGTCGCCATGACGAAGCGCGTGAACCCCGCGCGCAGGCGCTGCCGCCAGCCGGCGAAGGGCGCGCCGCGCCGTTCCGGCGGGTCGTGGCTGACGGCGCTCATCGGCAGTCGACGCGGGTGATGCGCGGCAGGTTGCCGGCCCGCGTCTCGCCGGTCTGGCTGGAGATCGGCGTATCGTAGAGCCGCAGGCGGATCTGGAAGCGCCCGCTCGCCGGCAGCGGCAGCCAGTTGCCGGCCTCCGGCGTGAACGAGGCGAGAATGGCCAGGCCGCCATCCTCGGGGCGGACGATCTCCGAATCGGTAAAGCTCGTGCGCTCCAGCGGCAGGCGGAAAGGCAGGCCGTCGCCGTCCGTGATGCCGATGGTCCAGCCGCGCGCCGTCGGCGTCGCGCCGGAGAGCCTGTAGCGGCAGCGCCCGTCCAGTGCTTGCCCTGCATCGTCCCGCTCGGCGATCAGCTCAAGCCCCTCGCCGGAGCCGAACGGCAGATGGACGCCGCGGGCGAGATAGGCGCGCATATAGGGATCGACCTCGCGGCTGCCGCTGCGTGGCCAGGCCGTCCAGGCGCCGACCTCGACCCGGCCGATCGCGGACCGTCCGGCCACCGCCCAATGGGCGGAGCCGAGGCCAAGTCCGGCGCCGAGCGCGAGGATATAGGCGAGGTCGAGAATCCGCACGCTGTCCTTCCGCCTGGGGGCCGCTGATTGTCTACAGAAACACACCGTCATCCCAAGCTTGACCCGGGATCCATTCCGGAGCGCTTCCGGTCAAGGTTCGGGCATGGATCCCGGATCTCCGCTACGCTCCGTCCGGGATGACCCGCGCCTCCATGACAAGGGAGAGTTGACCGCCCGCACCCGCTATCGTCAACCGCCTGCGCTTCAACGCACCCGCGGTTCGCTGCCCGATATCTCGCGGATGCCGACCTGGATGGGACGGCTCGCGACGCGCCGTGGTTCCACGGCCTTGAACAACGAGCCGACCGCCGAGAGCACCTCGAAGGACTGGCGCGGCATATGGCCGGCGCCGGGGCCGGATGCTGGGCCGGCAGGCGTCGTGGTGGTGCCGGCCTTGGCGATCGCTGCCCCCTTGGGATCGACGACCGGCACGCCGGGAATCGGCTTCAGCTCCAGCCCCTGATGGGCGAACTGCATGATCTCTTTCCAGGTCATCGCGGGCAGCGAGCCGCCGGTCATGTTCGCGGTCTCGGACGAATTGTCGTTGCCGAACCAGACCGCGCCGACGAGATTGCCGGAATAGCCGACATACCAGGCGTCCTTGTAGCCGTTGGTGGTGCCGGTCTTGCCGGCGGTGACGACGCCGTCGAGTGCGGCGCGCCGGCCCGTGCCCTCGGTCGGCACCTTGGAGAGCATGAAGTTCATGTCCTGCGCCACCTGCGGGCTCAGCACCTGCTTCGCTTCGGGCTCGTCGCGGTCGTGGCGGTAGATCACCTCGCCCTGCGAATTGGCGATCTCGATCGCGGCATAGGGCTTGGCCCGGCGCCCGCCATTGGCGAGGGCGGAATAGCCGGCGGCCATGTCGATGACGGTGACCTCGCCCGCGCCGATCGGCAGCGAGACGGTGTCGGTGAGTGGCGTGGTCAGGCCCATGGCATGGGCCGTCTCGATGATCTTCTTGCGGCCGATCGTGGCTGCGCGTGCCTCATGCGTCTCGCCGGTGGCGCGGCCGATGGCGATCGACATCTGGACGGGGATGGTATTGATCGACTTCGCCAGTGCGACAGTGAGCGGCATCGAGCCGGCATAGGAGCGTCCGTAATTGTTCGGGCACCAGTTGCCGATGCAGACCGGCCGGTCTGTGACGATCGTATTCGGCTTGTAGAGCCCGGCCGAGAGCGCGGCGGCATAGACGAAGGGTTTGAACGAGGAACCCGGCTGGCGCTGGCCGGCGGTCGCCCGGTTGAACTGGCTCGCGCCGTAGTCACGGCCGCCGACGATGGCGCGCACGGCACCGTCCGGGTCCATCACGACGGTTGCCGCCTGCCTCACCCGATAGGCCGGGCCATGCTGGCGCAGGATCGTCTCGATTGCCTCGTCGGCGCGTTGCTGGATCGCGGAATCATGCGGCGTCTTCACCGTCAGCACGCGGTCGGCGCCGAGCTTGCCTTCTGAAGCGAGCTCCTTCATCGCCTCGAAGGCCCAGTCGAGATAGTAGTCGGGGCTGGAATCGCGCTTGCGGTCGATCGGCGTCGCCGGGTTGCGCTTGGCGCTGTCGACCTGGCCGGCCGTCATGAAGCCGGCATCGACCATGGCGTTGAGCACGTCGTTGGCCCGCGCACGAGCCGCCGGCAAGTTGACGTGAGGAGCATATTTCGTCGGCGCCTTGAACAGGCCGGCGAGCATCGCGGCCTCCGCCAGCGAAACGTCCCTTACGGATTTGCCGAAATAATATTCCGCCGCCGCCGCGGCGCCGAAAGTGCCGCCGCCCATATAGGCGCGGTCGAGGTAGAGCTTGAGGATCTCGTTCTTGGTCAGCCGGGTCTCCAGCCAAAGCGCCAGGAAGGCTTCCTTGATCTTGCGGTCGAGCGAGCGCTCGTTGTTGAGGAAGAGGTTCTTGGCGAGCTGCTGGGTCAGCGATGAGCCGCCCTGGACGACGCCGGACGCGCGCGTATTGACCATCAGCGCCCGCGAGGTGCCGATCAGGTCGATGCCGAAATGATCGTAGAAGCGGCGGTCTTCGGTCGCGAGCACGGCCTTGAGCAGATGGTCCGGCATCTCCTCCAGCTTCAGTGAATCGTCGTGCCGGGCACCGCGATGGCCGATCGGGGCGCCGTAGCGGTCGAGGAAGGTAACGGCGAAGACCTGGTTCCGGAGGGCCTCGTCATTGCCGATCCGGAAGGCCGGCAGAGCCAGCATCAGGACGAAGATGGCGCCGACGATGCCGATATTCAGCCCTTCGCTGGCCAACTCGGCGGCGAGGCGCTTGCCGCCGGTGACGGTCAGGCGGTCGGCGACGCTGCGGATGCGCTCATGGATTTCGCCGGCGCGGCGCCCGGCGCCCCACAGGCCGGCATCCAGCCATGAATCGGCGGCCAGCGCGAAGCGCTTCAACCGCGTCCTCCAGCCCGCCTTCCTGAACTCCATGGCCGTTCCCGGCTTCCCGAATGGCCCCGACGATAAGTCCTGCCGCGTGCTTGCCGTCTTGGCAACAGGAGAGCGCCCGGTAATGGAGACATAGGCGTGCCCCGCGCCTGGATAAGAGGCGAGGTGGTAAATTCCATCGGCGCGAGCAGGGAATGTGTCGGGGCGGCCGTCCCTTTTCGGCACGCAAGCCGAGCGGGAATGGTCTTCCATCTTCGCGCCGGCGGGCGCATAAGCCTGCCATGACGCAGATCCCGCCGAAACAGCAGCCGTTCTGGCTGACGACGCCGCTGGAGGCGATGTCGACGGAGCAGTGGGAATCGCTCTGCGACGGCTGCGGCCGTTGCTGCCTCGTCAAGCTCGAGGACGAGGATACCGGGCGCATCTTCGCCACCGATGTCGGCTGCCGCCTGTTCGAGGCCGGCACCTGCCGCTGCCGGGATTATCCGAACCGTTCGCAGAAGGTGCCGGATTGCGTGACGCTGACGCCCGAGGAGGTGCGCACGCTGCCCTGGCTGCCGCCGACCTGCGGCTATCGCCTCGTTGCCGAAGGCAAGGACCTGCCCTGGTGGCATCCGCTGGTCTCGGGCGATCCCGAGACGGTGGTCGCGGCCGGTGTCTCCGTGCGCGGCCGAGTCTTCGCCAATGAGGACGAGGTGCCCGAGGAGGAGGTCGCAGAGCGCGTCGTCAACTGGCCGCTGCGCTGGCCCCGGGCTGCACGGGGGAAGGGCGCCTAGCTAGTGTGGGCCATCGCTGGATCGATCCGGGTCGGAACCAACCTTGTCCTTCCGGGGCTTCGCGCAGCGAAGAACCCGGAACCCACGACTGGGTGGGTCTTGAATTACGCAGCATCGACTGTCTCACCCGGTCGTGGGTTCCGGGTTCGCGCCTGCGGCGCGCCCCGGAAGGACAAGGGAAGATGGCTCGAAGCCGCTGCGATCGGGTGCTATTGCGCTGCATCAGTCGATGCTGCACACGCTCATTGATTGTTCATGTCGTTTTGGGCATGAGCGCCTCATCCCAGCGGTCGATGACCATGAGTCATTGGCGGCACGCACACGAAATTTTCGCGCCGGCGCGGCGTTTGCCTCGTCCGGTTGAACAGAAGAGGCTATGTGATGGCAGGCGGGAAGTGGGTTTACACCTTCGGCGACGGCAAGGCCGAGGGTGAGGCGGGAATGAAGAACCTGCTCGGCGGCAAGGGGGCGAACCTCGCCGAGATGAGCAATCTGGGCCTGCCCGTTCCGCCCGGCTTCACCATCACCACCGAGGTCTGCACGGCCTATTACGACAACGGCAGGAGCTTCCCGGCCGAGCTCGACGGGCAGGTCAAGGCCGCGCTCGCCGGCATGGCCAAGCTCACGGGTAAGACCTTCGGCGACCCCGCCAATCCGCTTCTCGTCTCGGTCCGTTCCGGCGCGCGCGCCTCGATGCCGGGCATGATGGACACTGTCCTCAATCTCGGCCTCAACGACGAGACGGTCGAGGCCGTCGCCAAGGCCTCGGGCGACGAGCGCTTCGCCTGGGACAGCTACCGCCGCTTCATCACCATGTATTCCAATGTCGTGCTCGACGTGGACCACGGCCTCTTCGAGGAGGCGCTGGAGGACTACAAGGAGCGCAAGGGCCTCCATCTCGATACCGACCTCAAGGCCGCCGACTGGAAGGTGCTGGTCGGCAAGTACAAGGAGATCGTGAAGAAGGAGCTGGGCTCCGACTTCCCGCAGGAGCCGCAGATGCAGCTCTGGGGCGCTGTCGGCGCCGTGTTCTCCTCCTGGATGAATAACCGCGCCATCAAGTATCGCGAACTCAACAGCATCCCCGCGAGCTGGGGCACGGCGGTCAACGTCCAGTCGATGGTGTTCGGCAATATGGGCGACACCTCGGCGACCGGCGTCGCCTTCACCCGCAATCCCTCGACCGGCGAGAACGCGCTCTACGGCGAGTTCCTGATCAACGCCCAGGGCGAGGACGTCGTCGCCGGCATCCGCACCCCCCAGGACATCACCGAGGCCGCCAAGAAGGAGGCCGGCTCCGACAAGCCCTCGATGGAACGGGAGATGCCGGAGGCCTATGCCGAGCTTTGCCGCATCTACGGCATCCTCGAGAAGCATTATCGCGACATGCAGGACATGGAGTTCACCATCCAGGAGGGCAAGCTCTGGATGCTGCAGACCCGGTCCGGCAAGCGCACCGCCAAGGCGGCGCTCAGGATCGCGGTCGAGCTCGCCAGCGAAGGCCTGATCACGCAGGAGGAGGCCGTCGGCCGCGTCGAGCCCGGCGCGCTCGATCAGCTCCTGCATCCGACCATCGATCCCAAGGCCGAGCGCCGCGTGCTGACCGTTGGCCTGCCGGCCTCGCCCGGCGCCGCCGCCGGCGAGATCGTCTTCAATTCCGATGATGCGGAAGCCGCCAAGAAGGCCGGCAAGAAGGTCATCCTCGTCCGCGTCGAGACCTCGCCCGAGGACATCCATGGCATGCACGCAGCCGAGGGTATCCTGACCTCGCGAGGCGGCATGACCTCGCATGCGGCGGTCGTGGCGCGCGGCATGGGCAAGCCCTGCGTCTCCGGCGCCGGCCAGATCCGCATCGACTACGCCAAAGGCACGCTCACGGTCGGCCCGACCACGTTGAAGGCCGGCGATTTTGTCACCATCGACGGCGGCAGCGGCCAGGTGCTGCTCGGCGAGATCAAGATGCAGAAGCCGGAGCTCTCCGGCGAGTTCGCGACGCTGATGGGTTGGGCCGACAAGGTCCGGCGCCTCAAGGTCCGCGCCAATGCCGAGACCCCGGAGGACGCCAGGACCGCCCGCGAGTTCGGCGCCGAGGGCATTGGGCTCTGCCGCACCGAACACATGTTCTTCGACGAGGGCCGCATTCAGGCGGTGCGCGAGATGATCCTCGCCCAGGACGACAAGGGCCGTCGCGCCGCCCTCGCCAAGCTCCTGCCGGTGCAGCGCCAGGACTTCGTCCAGCTCTTCACCATCATGAGCGGCCTGCCGGTGACGATCCGTCTGCTCGATCCGCCGCTGCACGAGTTCCTGCCGCAGGGCGACAAGGAGATCGGCGAGGTCGCGGCCGCGCTCGGCGTTACGTCAGACGCGCTGCGCCAGCGCGCTGCCGAGCTGCACGAGTTCAACCCGATGCTCGGCTTCCGCGGCTGCCGCCTGGCGGTCGCCTTCCCCGAGATCGCCGAGATGCAGGCGCGCGCCATCTTCGAGGCCGCCGTCATCGCCGCCAAGGAGACCGGCAAGCCGGTGATCCCCGAGGTGATGGTGCCGCTCGTCATGGGCAAGCCGGAGCTCGATCTGGTCAAGGGCCGCATCGATGCGATGGCCAAGGCCGTGATCGAAGAGAGCGGCACGAAGATCGACTATCAGGTCGGCACCATGATCGAATTGCCGCGCGCCGCCTTGCGCGCCGCCGAGATCGCGGAGAGTGCCGAGTTCTTCTCCTTCGGCACCAACGACCTGACCCAGACGACGCTCGGCATCAGCCGCGACGACGCCTCCTCCTTCCTCGGCTCCTACACCGCCAAGGGCCTGCTCGATGCCGACCCCTTCGTCACTATCGATCAGGACGGTGTCGGCGAATTGGTGAAGCTCGCCGCCGAACGCGGCCGCAAGACGCGTTCCGGCATCAAGCTCGGCATCTGCGGCGAGCATGGCGGCGACCCCGCCTCGATCGGCTTCTGCGAGAGCGTCGGGCTCGACTACGTCTCCTGCTCGCCCTTCCGCGTGCCGATCGCCCGCCTCGCCGCCGCACAGGCGGCGCTCGGCGCGATCAAGCCGAAGGATGGCTGAGAACCGGTCATGGCATCGAAGCTGACCACCATCGGCTTCGATGCCGACGACACGCTCTGGCAGAACGAGCAGTTCTTCCGGATGACGGAGGATCGCTTCGTCGCGCTGCTTGGCGAGCATGGCGAGGCGGCCGAGATTTCCGGGCGCCTGCTCGAAGCCGAGAAGCGCAATCTCGGTTTCTACGGCTTCGGTATCAAGGGCTTCGTGCTCTCGATGATTGAGACGGCGATCGAGATCACGCGCGGGCAGGTCCCGGCTGCCGTGATCGGCGAGATCCTCGCTGCCGGGCGCGAGATGGCGGCTCATCCGGTCGAGACGTTGCCGCATGTCCAGGAGACGCTTGCGGTACTCTCCGGCGATTACCGGCTGGTGCTGATCACCAAGGGTGATCTCTTCGACCAGGAGCGCAAGCTCGCCCAGTCCGGTCTCGGCGACTTCTTCCACGCGGTCGAGATCGTCAGCGACAAGAAGCCGGAGACCTATGGCCGCATCTTCGCCCGTCATGGCGACGGGGCAGGGCGGGCGATGATGGTCGGAAACTCCCTGAAATCCGACATCCTGCCCGCGCTGGAGGCCGGTTCCTGGGCTGTCCATGTTCCGCATGAACTGACCTGGGTGCTGGAACATGCCGAGGAGCCGGCGGGGCATGATCGCTATCGCAGGATCGGCGATCTCGGCGGGCTCACTGAAATCCTGCGGGAGCTCGGCCCAGCCAAGTGATTGCGGCGGGCCTGGGAGGCCCTTGCTGGACGGTTCTTGCATTTCGTGCTATCCGCACCGATGTATGACGAGATGCGGCCGGGTTCTGGCCAATCCTCCGCGCGGGTAATCCGGTCGGCGGGCACGATTCAGATCCACCACACATCGCTACAAGACCACTGCAAGGCGTCCGCGCGTCGAGCTCTGGGTCGCAACGATACGCGGATCTGAAACGTAAGGATTCCATGCCATGGAAAAAGGCACCGTGAAGTGGTTCAACTCCACCAAGGGTTACGGCTTCATCACCCCTGAGAACGGCGGCCAGGACGTGTTCGTCCACATCTCCGCTGTCGAGCGCGCGGGTCTCCGCGAGCTGCGCGACGGCCAGGTCGTCTCCTACGAACTCGTTGCCGATCGCAAGACCGGCAAGACCTCGGCCGGCAACCTCGTCGTCGCCTGAGCTGATACCGATCGACCGGGAGAGCCCGGATCATCGCGCGTCCGATAGGACGCGGCCACGATGATCGATCTCTTAGTTATCGCATCGAAGTTCTCCGAAAAGTGGAACCCACTTTTCGGTCCGGTGCTATAGCGGCCCCGGTCCACGACAAGCCTGCCGGCGCTGTGGCTAGCGGTTCGCCGGCAGGTCCGACTATTTTTGAATTCAGGCCGGATGCGAGCCTGCGGCGCAGCCGAAACCCACATGCGCCCCTCGCATCGCGGCGTCCGGAAAGATCCTTCTTGACCAAGTTTACCGATCTCGGCCTCGCCGAGCCCCTTCTCAAGGCGCTCGCGGCCGAGGGCTATGAAACGCCGACGCCGATCCAGGCGCAGGCGATCCCCCATATTCTGCAGGGCCGCGACCTCCTCGGTGCCGCCCAGACCGGCACCGGCAAGACGGCTGCCTTCTCGCTGCCGATGCTGCATCGGCTGCTCGCCAAGCCGCGCCAGATGCCGGCCCGCTCGGTGCGCGCGCTCATCTTGTCGCCGACGCGTGAGCTCTCGGCCCAGATCGAAGCCAGCATCCGCACCTACGCCCGCTACACCTCGCTGAAATCGACGGTGATCTTCGGCGGCGTGCCCGTCGGCAAGCAGATCCGCGCGCTCGGCGAAAAGGTCGATATCCTCGTTGCTACGCCCGGCCGGTTGCTCGACCTCGTCGACCAGCGCGCCGTCTCGCTGCGCGAGATCGAGTTCCTCGTCCTCGACGAGGCCGATCAGATGCTCGACCTCGGCTTCATCCATGCGCTGCGCCGCATCGCGACCCTGATCCCGAAGGAGCGCCACACGCTGCTCTTCTCGGCGACCATGCCGAAGCCGATCCGCGAGATCGCCTCCGCCTACCTGACCGATCCGGTCGAGGTCGCTGTGGCACCGGTCGCGACCACCGCCGAGAAGATCGACCAGCGCGTCATCTTCACGGAAGCTCACGACAAGCCGGCGCTGCTGGCGAAGACGCTGAACGTGCCCGAGCTGGAGCGCGCCATCGTCTTCACCCGCACCAAGCACGGCGCCGACAAGGTCGTGCGCCAGCTCGGCACGTCCGGCATCGAGGCGGCCGCGATCCACGGCAACAAGAGCCAGAGCCAGCGCGAGCGGGCGCTCGGCGCCTTCCGCGACGGTTCGCTCCGCATCCTCGTCGCGACCGACATCGCCGCGCGCGGCATCGATGTCGACGGCATCAGCCATGTTGTGAATTTCGACCTGCCGAACGTGCCCGAGACCTATGTCCACCGCATCGGCCGCACGGCACGCGCTGGCGCGTCGGGCCTCGCCATCGCCTTCTGCACGCCGGAAGAGCGCGGCGATCTCGCTGCCATCGAGAAGCTGACCAAGGTCGCGATCACTCCGATCGGCGCCGTTCCTTACTGGGACGGCCGCACGCCGAAGAAGCCGCCGCAGAACCAGCGCGGTGGCGGGCGTGGCCAGCAGCAGAACGGTGGCGGACGTGGCGGTCCAGGCCGCCCGCAGGGCCAGCAGGCTCGTCCGCAGGGCCAGCAGGCTCGCCCGCAAGGGCAGCAGCAGCCGCGCGGCGGCAAGCCCGGCGAGGGCGGCCAGCGCAACCAGCCTGCCAATGGCGGCCAGCGTCAGGAGCGTCACGAGCGCCCCCGTCATCCCGAGCGCGGCCCGCGTCCTGAGCAGGCGGCGCAGCGAAAAGACGGCGTTTCCGCAAAAGAAGGGCTTGGCGGCGTCGCGTTCTTGCAGCAAAGAACACAGCAACCACGCACCAACGGCGCCCGGCGGCGCGCGCGCTGACGCGCGATCGACCAGAACCAGGGGCGAGCCTCTTTGAAGATGGCTCGCCCACGCGCCCTAGGGCTCACGAAGGACGACAGATGGCGAAAGAAGAACTGCTTGAATTCGACGGCACCGTGGTCGAAGTGCTCCCGGACGGCAACTACCGGGTGAAGCTCGACAACGAGCACATCATCTTGGCCTATGCGGCCGGCAAGATGAAGAAGAACCGCATCCGCACCATCGCGGGCGACCGTGTCATCGTCGAGATGTCGCCCTACGACCTCGATCGCGGCCGCATCAACTTCCGTCAGAAGACGGCTGGTCCGGCTCCGGGCGGTCCGCCGCGCCAGAACTTCCGCCGGCGCTGATAAGAGCGATGCGCCCGTCGCGAAGCGAGCTGCTGTTCGTCGCGCTGGGCGCCGCTCTCGGCGCTGTCGTCGCCTGGGCGGTTCGGGCCGGCCTCATCGCCCCGGACGGAGCCCTGCCGCCCTTCGCCATCGTGCTGTTCGGGCTGGGGATCGTCGAATTGCTCGTCGGCTTTGCGACGGGGCGCCCTCCGGGCTCATTGGTCGGCATGCCCGTCCGCTTCCTCGCCTTCGCGGTCGGTGTCTGCATCCTGCTGCTCGGCGGCAGGATCGCCTGAAGGGCGAGCCACACCTCTCCCCGTGCGTCGTGCTCCGGCTTGACCCGGGCATCGCGTGACCGAGGAGACTCCGGCGCCGCTGTCTTCTCGACATCCTCGGATTTGCGCTCCGCTGCGCCCGAGAGTGGCGCGATCCTTCCACCAGAAAACCGCCCAAGAAAAAACCCCGGCGCGAGGCCGGGGTGAAAGTGGTCGTTCCGTGGTAAAAAAGGGTCTGCGTGAAACTCTGTCCCGGTCCGCTCAGTAGCGGGAGCGGGACCAATATTGCGAGCCGGGGCTGACCATCACCTGGCGCTGCCGTGTCTCGTAGACGGCGGGGATCTCTTCCCGCACCACCTGGGTCGGACGCACCATCACCTGGCGCTGACGCTGTGTGTAGACGGCCGGGACCGTCTCGTAATCGATGGTGGCCGGAGAAACCTCGACGCGGCGGCTCTGGTAGCCGTAGCGGGCGGGCACATCCACCCAGCAGCCGACCGTGTTGCCATAAGCGTCGCGGGTCACTTCCCAGCGGCGGGTGGCGGCCGAGATCATCACCTTTTCGGTCACCGTCTCGTAGACGGCGGCGCGGTGGTGCGGGATGCGGCGCTCGGGGGCGATCATCACGTTGTCGGTGACCGTCTCGTATTCGGCCGGGACGACGCGGCGCTGAACCTGAGCCGGACGGACCTGGTAGGTTTCGTTGATCGAGCCGTAGACCGGCGGCGTATTCACGAGGTTGTAGCAGGCGGAGCCGCGGCAGCCGCCACCGGCCTGGGCGACCGAGGCGCCGAGCACGAGCGCGGCTGCGAGGCTGGAAGCGGCGATGACCCCTGAGGAAAGCGAGCGCACCATGTTGGACCTGACCTGTCGGTTTCGGCGCCAGGCGCCGTTCGTTGGGGACAGGAAGCCTGCTGGAAGTGATGAACGCAAGGTAAACGCTAAAACAAGGTAAAATTAACCAATTCGGTGCTGGCGCGCGTATTCACGCAGATTGCACTCAAGCTAATGAGAACGTTCAATTTTTAGAAATTTGAATGCCGGCTGTCCAAGCAGCGGAGAAGGCCTGTCTTCTTAACGGCTGGGATTGCTGCCGGAAGCACATCCCTTGCTGCCGAACCCTTCGAACGCAGGATGCGGGCCGCGCAGAGTTCGCTACGACATATGCGAGGCGCGGCTCGGCTCATGCCGAAGCCCGCCGGCCGGTTCGATGCCGGGCAGGATCGTCGGGCGCACCTTCCGGAAGGTTACATGGGCGATATCAAGGACAACGCGTTCATCGCGCTCTATCTGGGCCTGACTGCGGTCGTGACGCTCGGCTGGGTCGGGGTCGTCGGTTACGGCGTCTGGCATTTCCTGTTCGGGTAGCGGTCGCGCCGGCCTGCCGCTTCAGGGAGGATGAGACCGCGGGCGTTCTGCCGCGTCAGGTCTGTCCGGGCCGCAGCTGATAGAAGACGTGCTGGCCGATCGTGTCCATCTTCCTGAGCTTCTTCGCCCAGTACGGCCGCACGTAATTGGCGTGATAATGGGTCGAGGCGCCGACTTCCGGCAGATAGGTCGTGCCGTCATAGACCTCGCGCGCGATCCTGACCGCGTCGCGCCAGGAAGCCGGCTCGGTGATGCGCAGCGACTTGCCCTCGCAGGTGAAGGTGAACTGGCAGGCCAGGTAGCGGTTGCTGTTCTGGTAGACCACGCCGCAGACGCTGCTCGGATAGAGCCCGCTCTTCACGCGGTTGAGCACGACCTGCGCCACCGCCGCCTGCCCCTGGAGCGACTCGGAACGGGCTTCGAAATAGACGGCTTCCGCGAGGCAGCGCTGTTCTTTCGCCATGCTCTCCGGCGCGATCAGCTTGGTGTAGTCCTGCTTCACGCCGGGCTCGGCCAGGCGCAGGTCGCGATTGGCTGGCGCCGACGCGAGCGCGATCCGCCCGCGCTGCTGCTGCGGCGCGGAGTGGGCGGGCAGGGCCGACGGCGTCAGCGTGCCGATGATCGAGCCGACGAGCGGCGTCGAGGATGAAACCTGGCTTGCCTGCGGCACCGAGGGCGACGAGCCGTCGATGCTTTCCAGATGGAGTTCAGCCTGGCGCGCCGAGGTGATCTTGGGCTTCAGCGGCGAGACAGGCGAGGAATCCGACAGGGCCGGATCGGTCAGGCCCTCGTCATTGGCGTAGGGCTCGAAGCCGGTTTGCGGCCCGTCGACGGCTTCGGCCGCGCGCATGGCGTCGATCGAGAAGCCGCCGGAGATGAGCTTGGGTTGCGTGTCCCCGAAGACGACGCGCTCCAGTTCGATGGAGGGATGCTCGGTGAGGCCCGGCCGCAGGCTCGGCAGCATGTCGCCTTTGGCGGTGCGGTCGACCTCGGGAAAGGCCGCGGCGGCGGAGCGCTTCATGTCTTCGCGCGGCGCGCGCGGGTCGACGACAATACGGCGCTCCGGATCCTCGAACGAGAGCTTGGCCTGCGTGACGGCGGAGGTCAGGGCGAGGCCGGGCAGCCGGAAGGCGCTGGCCGCGACCAGCATCGAGGGACCTTCCGCCAGTTCGGAGACAGGGCCCGGAGCGACGCGGGGAATCGTGCTCGACGGCAGGCCGGTCGGCCCGAAATTCTGGCCGGCGGAGGCAGTGAAGGACACGAGCATGCCGACGGACAGGGCCCAGGGCGCGACGGTGCTCGCGGCCCATTTGATGCCGAGGGGGGGCGCCTTCCGCCCATGCCTGTGCACACGCCAATGACTCAAAGCGACACACCCGTCCCGATCGCACGGAACGAAAAACGCAGTCGGTACTCGCGCGCCTTCGTTGGAATCCGTTATCACCTCGGTAAGGTTGAGCACCGGTTAACAGCGGCGGAGAATCGCGCGCCATGACGGTGCGAGGGCGCACGACTCCTCATCGTCTGGGCATCGCCGAGCGGCTTTCTACCATACGGGGAAAGCGAGAACGCGTCTTGCCTTTCATGCGTCGCCGTGATGCGAGGTTTCACGAAATCGCGTTGGTTGCCGTCTGGGCAGGGCGCTAACGTGTAGCCACACATTCGAGGCTTCGGAGACAGCCATGACGTCCACGCCAGCGCGCAGCTACGCTCCGGAGATCATCGTCGCCGCCGGTTGCCTCATCGCGCTCATCACCTTCGGCCCGCGTGCCAGCGCCGGCCTGTTCCAGATCCCGATGACGATCCAGTTCAACTGGGGCCGCGACATCTTCGGCCTGGCGCTGGCGATCCAGAACCTGCTCTGGGGTCTCGGCGCGCCCTTCGCGGGCGCCATCGCCGATCGCTACGGCACGGTGCGTGTGCTCTGCGTCGGCGCGCTTCTCTACGCTGGCGGCCTCGTCATGATGGCCTATGCGACGACGCCGCTGCAGCTCCATTTCGGCGCCGGCGTGCTGATCGGCTTCGGCCTCTCGGCCTGCTCGTTCAATCTCGTGCTCGCCGCCTTCGGCAAGCTCCTGCCGGAGCAGTGGCGGCCGATGGCCTTCGGCGCCGGCACGGCCGCCGGCTCCTTCGGCCAATTCCTGTTCCCGCCGATCGGCAACATCCTGATCGACACGCTGGGCTGGCAGCAGGCGCTCATCGTCTTCGCCTTCACGCTGCTGCCGATCCTGCCGATCTCGATCGTCATGGCGACGCGCAAGACCGGCGCCGCCGCGGGCGCGGCTGCGGCCAACCTGCCGAACCAGACCATCGTGCAGGCGCTGAGCGAGGCCTTCAAGCATCGCAGCTATGTTCTGCTTGTGCTCGGCTTCTTTACCTGCGGCTTCCAGCTTGCCTTCATCACCGTACATATGCCGGCCTATCTCAAGGATGCCGGCCTGCCGGCCTGGGTCGGCGGCTGGACGTTGGCCGTCATCGGTCTCGCCAATGCAGTGGGCTCGCTCTCCTCGGGCTGGCTCTCGACGCGAATGCCGAAGCGCCATCTCCTCGCCTGGATCTACCTCGGACGAGCCGTGGCGATCGCCGCCTTCATCCTGCTGCCGCCGAGCCCGACCACCGCGATCACCTTCGGTATCGTGATCGGCCTGTTCTGGCTCTCGACCGTGCCGCCGACCTCTTCGCTGGTCATGCTGATGTTCGGCACCAAGTACATGGCGATGCTCTACGGCTTCGCCTTCTTCTCGCACCAGGTCGGCGGTTTTCTGGGCGTCTGGCTCGGCGGCGTGCTCTACGAATCGATGGGCAACTATCAGTTCGTCTGGTGGCTCTCGGTCGCGCTCGGCGTCGCGTCGGCCCTGATCAACCTGCCGATCGTCGAGCGGCCGGTGCACAGGCCGGCAGCGCAGCCCGCCTGAGCGGGAAGACGTTTCCTCGCGCGGCCGATGGCGTCGATGCCGTCGGCTCGCAGGCACTGGCGAGCCTGTTCCCGGTGACGAAATACGGCGGCGTCATCGCTGCCTGCGGGCTGCGCGGGGCATGGAACTGCCGCCCCTGATCGGGCCCCCGCATCCTGCGCGGCGTCGTCGAGATGGGCTGAAGCCTACCCCTCGAACAGCGTCCGCTGCCGCGTGAGTTCGTTGCTGCAGAAATCCATGAAGGCGCGCACGCGCGGCACATGCCGGATATCGGGATGGGTCAGCACCCATAAGCCCGTGGCAAAATCCGGATTGGGCGGCAGTAAACGCATCAGGTCCGACCGCTGGTCGGCGATGAAGCAGGGCAGCGGCCCGATGCCGAGGCCCTGCGCCACCGCCTCCGCGATCCCCAGCACGGCCGAACTCTTCAGCGCGATCCGCTCCGGCGCGACATGCTCGCGCACGAAGCGGGCGGCCTTCACATGCGAGAGCTGGTCGCCGAGTGCGACCCAGTCGCGCTGGTAGAGCAGGGCGGGGCTGGCTTCCTCTTCGGGCGTGATCCCGTCCGCGGCGCGGCCATAGATCGCCCAGGCGATGGTGGCGATGCGGCGGCCGACCAGCGTCTCGCCCGGCGTGTCGCTGGCGCGGATCGCGATATCGGCATCGCGCTTCGACAGATTGAGCGCCTGGTTGCCGATGACGACATCGAGCCGGATCAGCGGATGCGCCTTGCGAAAGGCGGCGAAGATCGGCAGCAGCACGTTCTGATAGAGCGTATCGGTCGTGGTGATCCGTAATTCGCCGGAGGGCGCGACGTCCCGCCCGGCGAGGCGCCGGGCGAAGGCGGTGACGTCCTCGTCCATCCGGCTTGCCAGCGCAGCCATCTCGGCGCCAGCGACCGTCGCGACATAGCCGGTCTTGCGCCGCTCGAAGAGCGGCAGGCCGACGAGTTCCTCGATCTGGCCGAGACGCCGGAACACGGTCGAATGATTGACCGAGAGCGCCGCCGCCGCCCCGGTCAGCCCGTCATGATCGGCAATGGCCTTGATCAGCCGGAAATCGTCCCAGGCGAGCTTGGCATTCATCGGCAAGGCATCCTCCTGCGCGCACGCAAGCCGATATCTTGCAGTGATGCAAGTTGGAGGAATTCAAATTCGGGAGAGCGAACCATCTCCGAGCCCTCATCCTGAGGAGCGCCGCAGGCGCGTCTCGAAGGATGCTTCAGGAGGCTCTGGTGACATCTGGAGCATCCTTCGAGACGCGAGCCTTCGGCTCGCTCCTCAGGATGAGGGCTATGAGGCCGTCAGCGCGGTGCCGCGGCGCGCCGCAGCCGGTCGTTGATCGCCTCACCGAGCCCATGCTCGGGAATGCGGGCGACGGCGATGGTTCTCCGCCCCATTTCGTCGAGCCGGCGCATATAGCCGAAGAGATGGGCGGCGGCCTCGCGCAGGTCGCCGCTCGGGCTGAGATTGAGCGAGGCCGGATGCTCATGCGTCTCGGGACCGAAGCCGAGCCAGGCCTCGCCATCGTCCGGAGCGTCGGCATCAAGCCTCACGCGTGCCGCAGGCGCATAATGCGAGGCGAGCATGCCGGGCGAGATCGGCGCATGGCCGGCATCGCCCGCAATCACCAGCGGCCGGCCGATCACGTGCTCGATCGCCTCGCGCGGCACCCCGCCGGGGCGCAGCAGCCGCGGCGCGCCGTCGAGGCAGGCGACGATGGTCGATTCGACGCCGACCTCCGTCGGGCCGGCATCGAGGACAGCGTCGATACGGCCTTCCAGATCGGCCAGAACATGCGCAGCGCTGGTCGCGCTGATCCGGCCGGAGCGATTGGCGGAAGGTGCCGCTATCGGCCGTCCCGCCGCTTCCAGCACGGCATGCGCGACGGGGTGCGCCGGAACGCGCAGTGCGACCGAAGGAAGTCCCGCCCGCGCCAGATCGCTCACCGTGCAGCCTGACGAGGTTGGAACGACCAGCGTCAGCGGCCCCGGCCAGAAGGCTTGCGCCAGCGCCAGCGCGTTCGCATCGAAGAGGCCCTGCCGGCGCGCGCTCGCCAGATCGGGCAGATGCGAGATCAGCGGGTTGAAGCTCGGCCGCTCCTTGGCGGCGTAGATGCCGGCAACGGCCGTGCCCGAGGTCGCGTCGGCCGCGAGCCCGTAGACCGTTTCGGTCGGCATCGCGACGAGCCCGCCCGCACGCAGCAGTGCCGCAGCCTCAGCGATGCCGGACGCATCGGGGACGAGGAGCTTCGTATGGCGCGGAGCGGGCAGGGAGTGATTCACGGCGAGATTGACCGATGATGGTTTATATATAAACTAACTGACGGGTGCGGCACGGGACGAAGGTCGCGCTCGCTTGCGCGTGGCTTAGGCGATAGTTCCTCGCTACCATCGCGGCAACGGCAAATGCAGGCTGCGGCCGCCTTTCGGGCGGGCGCGAGCCTCAGGGAGACGACCTATGAGCTATCGCGCCCCGGTTTCGGACATGCTCTCCACCATGCGCCACGTCGCGGGGCTCGACCGGCTGATTGCCGACGGGCTAGCGCCGGAGCTCGAAGGCGGCGTCGCCGAAGCCGTGCTCGACGAGGCCGCGAAATTCGCCGCCGACGTCATCGCGCCGCTGAACCGCGTCGGCGATCTCAACGGCTCGAAGCTGAAGGACGGCGCCGTCACCACGCCTCCGGGCTGGAAGCAAGCCTACAAGGCCTGGGCCGAGGCCGGCTGGAACGCGCTGCCGGCACCGGAAGCCTATGGCGGGCAGGGCCTGCCGGCATTGCTGCAATCGGCCTGCATCGAGATGTGGAACTCCGCCGCCTTCGCCTTCGCGCTCGGCCCGTTGCTGACGGTCGGCGCGATCGAGGCGCTCCATGCCCATGGTTCCGACCATCTCAAGGAGACCTATCTCGCCAAGCTCGTCTCCGGCGAATGGATGGGCACGATGAACCTGACCGAGCCGCAGGCCGGCTCCGATCTCAACGCGCTCCGCAGCAAGGCCGAGCGGGTGGGCGACGGCACCTACCGCATCACCGGCCAGAAGATCTTCATCACCTATGGCGAGCACGACCTGACCGAGAACATCATCCATCTCGTGCTGGCGCGTCTGCCCGATGCCCCTCCCGGCACGCGCGGCATCTCGCTCTTCCTCGTGCCGAAATTCCTGGTCAATGCCGATGGCTCGCTCGGCGCCCATAACGACCTGCGTTGTTCCGGCATCGAGCACAAGCTCGGCATCCATGCCTCGCCGACCTGCTCGATGGCTTTCGGCGACAATGACGGTGCGATCGGCTGGCTGATCGGCGAGGAGAATCGCGGCCTCGCCTGCATGTTCACGATGATGAACAATGCTCGCCTCAACGTCGCTCTGCAGGGCGTCGCCATTGCCGAGCGCGCCTATCAGCAGGCGCTCGCCTTCGCCCATGAGCGCAAGCAGGGCGCAGCGCTCGATGCGCCCAAGGGCGCGCCGATGAGCCCGATCATCGTCCATCCGGACGTGCGCCGCATGTTGATGGACATGCGCGCCAAGACGCAAGGTGCCCGCGCAATCTCCTATCAGGTCGCGGAGGCGCTCGACCGCTCGCATCGCGAGACCGACGAGGCCAGGCGCAAGGCCGCCTCCGAGCGCGCCGCGATCCTCACGCCCATCGCCAAGGCCTATGCCACCGATATCGGCATCGATGTCGCCTCGACCGGCGTGCAGGTCCATGGCGGCATGGGCTTCATCGAGGAGACCGGCGCCGCCCAGCATCTGCGCGATGCCCGCATCGCCGCGATCTATGAGGGCACCAACGGCATCCAGGCCATCGATCTCGTCACCCGCAAGCTGCCGCTATCCGGCGGCGACGCGGTGCATGCCCTCATCAACGAGATGCGCGGCATCGTCTCCGAGGTCGAGCGCGCCAACAATCCGGGCTTCGGCCATGCCGCCGCCCGCCTCGGTGCTGCCGTCGATTCGCTGGAGCGAGCCACGGAATGGATGCTCGGTGCGCTCGGCAGCAAGCCTGCCGACGCGCTGGCCGGGGCCACGCCCTATCTCAAGCTCTTCGCGCTGGCGCAGGGCGGCACGGGACTGGCCAGGAAGGCGCTTGCCACGCGCTCCGAAGCGGATGGCACCGCCGACCTCGCCACGGCCCGCTTCTATGCCGAATGCATCGCGACCGAGGCTCCGGCTCTCGAACTCGCGGTGACGGAGGGCGCCGGCGCCATCGCCGATGCGGCAGCGGTCTTCGCCGCGTGAGCGCAGCCGCGCCCCGTTCAGGCCGCCGCGCCCTTGCGGGCGCGGATATGCAGGAACAGCGGGACGATATGCGTGTCGGCGAGATAGGGCATGGCGCGCGCCGTCTCGGCATCGACATGCGGCTCAGCCATGTGCTCGATGGTCAGCCCCGCCGCGACGATCATCGCCACCCATTCGCTCAGCGTGCGGTGGAAGCGCGGCACCCGGAACGGCTCGACGCTGACCTTGACCTCGGTCGGGGCGGCGCCGAAGCGCCAGGTCTCGATCTCGCCGTCGACGCCGTCGAAATAGCGGCCGACCTCGATCGCGCGGATGTTGCCGTCATCGTCGCGCAACACCTTGCGATAGGGCGGAGCAAAGCAGGGGTGGAGAATAGAGAACTGCAAAAAGCCGCCCGGCTTCAGCACGCGCGCGGCCTCCGCCAGCGCCTTGTCCTGAAACGGCATGTCCATCAGCGACATGAAGGCCGTCGCGAAGTCGAACTGTTCGTCCGGGAGGGGCAGGGCGGTGCCGTCCCCGAACAGGTAGTCGATGCCGAGCGGCTTCGCGGCTTCCGCCTCCTGCGCGTGACGCAGGAAGGTCGGTGCGATGTCGACGGCGATCATGCGCCCGCCGGCTTCGGCCAGCTTGCGCGTGTTCGAGCCTTCGCCGCAGCCGATATCGAGGCCATCGAGCCCAGCGATATCTGGCAGGTTAGCGAAGAAGACGGGGCTGTTCAGCGCGTCGCGATAGAGGTCGTAGCCGGCCCGCGCATGCCGGGTCCATGTCTCGGCATTGGCCTCCCAGCAAGCGGCGACATCGGTGCTGTCCATGGTGCTGCTCCGTTGCGAGGGGAGCGGGGCTATAGAGCAGCGGGTGGCGAGTGGCTAGCGGATTTCCTGTCCCCCTCCACGAGTCATCCCGGGCGCAGCGAAGCGGAGACCCGGGATCCATGCCGGAGCGCTCCCCGCAAAGGTTCAGGCATGGATCCCGGATCGGCGCCGCTGATGCGGCTTGTCCGGGGTGACCCTGGAGGGATGAGGCGGATTGGCCCATCAGGGCCGAGAGTGTTGGCATGACCGTCTCTCTCTCCGGCCGCATCTGCCTCGTCGCGGGTGCCTCGCGCGGCCTCGGACGCGGTATCGCCAAGGCCCTGGGCGAGGCCGGCGCGACCGTCATCGTCACCGGCCGCTCCAGCGAGGCCGGGCCGCGCACCGATCAGCGTTCCGAGACCTTCGAGGACGCCGCTCGCGAGGTCGAGGCGGCCGGCGGCAAGGGCTATCCGTATCGCTGCGACCATACCAGCGAGCGTGATGTCGACGGGCTCGTCGCCTGGACACTGCGCCGCTTCGGCCGGCTCGACTGCGTCGTCGATGCGGTCTGGGGTGGCAATGAAGGCTATGACGGCGAGCGCTATCCCGACGGTTCCGGGTTCGGCACGCCGTTCTGGCGCCGCCCCGCGGCACGGCTGGGCGAGAGCTTCGAGAGCGGCGTCTATGCGCAGCTTTTGCTGGCGCGGGCGGTGGCGCCGGCCATGGTGCAGGCCCGCTCTGGCCTCATCGTCACGCTGAGCTTCGACATGGCGGGCGCCTATCTCGGCGATGTCTTCTACGACCTCGCCAAGGCGACGATGAACCGGTTGAGCTTCGCGATGGCGAACGAGCTGAAGCCCTTCGGCGTCACCGCACTGGGCCTGTCGCCCGGCCACGTCCTGACCGAGCGCGTTCGCGACGCGGGGCTCGGCGACCAGACCACCGAAACGCCACTCTATGCCGGCCGTGCCGTCGCGGCACTGGCGGCTGATGCCGATGTCATGCGCCATTCCGGCAAGGTTCTCCATGTCGCCGATCTGGCGCGCGCCTATGGCTTCACCGACCGGGATGGCTCGCAGCCGGCCCGCTACGTCATCGACAATCAGGAGGGAGGCGGCGATGTCGCTCAAGGGTAAGACGCTTTTCATCACCGGCGGCTCGCGCGGCATCGGTCTCGCCATCGCGCTCCGGGCGGCGCGGGACGGCGCCAACGTCACCATCGCCGCCAAGACGGCCGAGCCGCATCCCAAGCTCCCCGGCACGATCTACACTTCGGCCGCCGAGATCGAGGCAGCCGGCGGCAAGTGCCTGCCGCTGATGGTCGATGTCCGCGACGAGCAGAGCGTCGCCGAAGCGATCGCCAAGACGGCCGAGACCTTCGGCGGCATCGACATCGTCGTGAACAATGCCAGCGCGATCCAGCTCAGCAACACCCAGATGACCGATATGAAGCGCTTCGATCTGATGCACCAGATCAACACGCGCGGCACCTTCATGGTCTCGAAATATGCCATTCCCCATCTGGAGAAGGCCGAGAATCCGCATATCCTGATGCTGTCGCCGCCGCTGGACATGAAGACGCAGTGGTTCGCGCCGCATCTAGCCTATTCTATCGCGAAATACGGCATGAGCCTGTGCGTGCTCGGCCTCGCCGGTGAGCTGGCGCGCCAGGGGATCGCGGTCAACGCGCTCTGGCCGCGCACCACCATCGCGACGGCGGCTGTCCAAAACCTGCTCGGCGGCGACAAGATGGTGCAGGCGAGCCGCACGCCGGAGATCCTTGCCGACGCCGCCCACATGATCTTCTCGAAGCCCTCCCGCGAATTCTCGGGCCATTTCCTGATCGACGACAGCTTCATGGCTGGCGAGGGCGTCACCGATTTCACCCCGTACCGCGTCGACCCCTCGGTGCCGCTGATGCCGGATTTCTTCGTGCCGGCCGACAGCCTGCCGCCGCAGGGCGTGAAGGGTGGGGTCTGACGGCTCGGCAACGCGTCGATCCGCGCCGTCATCGGTTTGACACGCGGCTCGGATCGGAGTTCCTGCCGGTTTCCATCCCGACCGTGCAGCGAGATTCGCGCCCATGCTGACGATCCACGGCTCGTGCCCCGACACGCGCGACAAGCTCCGCCCCGGCAAGCTCGACGCCTACGGGGACTTTCCCGACGACGTGGTCTGGATCGACCTGCTCAATCCGACGCCCGAGGAGGACAAGCGGGTCGAGAAGCATTTGGGCATCTCGATCCCGACGCGCGAGGAGATGCACGATCTCGAGCCGTCCGAGATCATCTATACCGAGAACGGCGCGCGCTACATGACCGCGCGGATCATCTGCCAGTCCGACACCATCGTCCCGCTGCTGGCGGATGTGACCTTCATCCTCACCGACAAGGCGCTGGTGACGGTACGCTATGACGAGCCGGGCGCCTTCAACATCTTCCTCAACCGCGCGACCAAGCCGGGAGGCTGCGGCCAACAGCCGGAAGCGGTGCTGGACGGGCTGATCGAGGCGATCGTCGACCGCGCCGCCGAGGTGCTGCGCGGCGTCGGCGACAAGATCGACATCGCCTCGCGCCGCGTCTTCGCCGGGCGTGGCCAGGATGTCGAGCGCGGCGGCGTCTATCAGGTCGTGATCCAGAAGATCGGCCAGTACGAGCACATCATCTCCAACGTCCGCGAGAGCATGGTTTCGGTTGAGCGCGTACTGCTCTTCCTCTCGGCCAACTATACCCGGCCGAAGAAGGCGCAGACCGGCTTCTCGGCCGAATGGCGCTCCGCGGTGCGTGACGTGCAGGCCATCGAGGAGCACGCAGCCTTCCTGTCGAACAAGCTGCAGTTCATGATGGACGCCACGCTCGGCCTCGTCTCGATCGAGCAGAACAAGATCATCAAGCTGTTCTCGGTCGTCTCCGTCGCGCTGATGCCGCCGACGTTGATCGCCTCGATCTACGGCATGAACTTCAAGACGATGCCGGAGTTGGAGTGGCAGTGGGGCTATCCGCTCGCGGTCGGCCTGATGATCCTGTTCGCGATCCTGCCCTACCTGTTCTTCCGCTGGAAGAAGTGGCTGTGAGGCGCTGACCGCGCGCGATACGTTGAAGGTCGGATGACCCAGCCGCAGATTCTCTCCGTCCTTCTCGTCGCCGGCATGATGGCCGCCTTCCTGTGGGGGCGGCTGCGCTACGATATCGTCGCGATGCTCGCGCTGCTCACCGCTGTCGCGCTCGGGCTGGTGCCGGCGGCGGATGCCTTCAAGGGCTTCTCGGACGACATCGTCATCATTGTCGGCAGCGCGCTGGTGCTGAGCGCTGCGGTCGCACGCTCGCGCATCATCGAGCGATTGTTCTCGAAGCTGGGCACGGGCCTGACCTCGACGCAGCTGCAGGTGCCGCTCCTCGTCTTCGTCGTCGCCGTGATGTCGGCGATCATCAAGAATATCGGCGCGCTCGCGATGATGCTGCCGATCGCCTACCAGCTCGCCCGCAAGAGCGGGAAATCGCCCTCGGTCTTCCTGATGCCGATGGCCTTCGCCTCGCTGCTCGGCGGCATCGTCACGCTGGTCGGCACCTCGCCGAACGTCATCGTCTCCCGCGTCCGGCAAGAGCTCGGCGACGAGCCCTTCCGGATGTTCGATTTCGCCCCGGTCGGGATCGTTGTGGCCGTTGCCGGCTGCCTTTTCCTCAGCGTCGGCTATCGCCTGCTGCCGCGCAACCGCCGCGGCGCCGTCTCGCTCGATCAGGCGATCGACATCAAGGACTACCTGACCGAGGCCAGGCTCCGAAAGAAATCACCGCTCGCCGGCAAGACGGTCGCCGATCTCAAGGTCATCGGCGGCGGCGGGATCGAGATCGTCTCGATCCTGCGCAACGAGCGCCGTGTGCAGGCGCCGCTCCCCGACGCCTCCCTGCAGGCCGGCGACATCATTCTGCTGCGCGGCGATGCCGCCGTGCTGGAGCGGGTCGTCGCAGAAGGCGGGCTCGATCTCGCCGGCAAGGACCGCCCGACGCAGAAGCAGGACGCGCTCGACCCCGACCGCATCGCCGAGGCGATCATCGGCCCGGACTCGACCCTGATCGGCCAGTCGGCAGGCGATATCGCGCTGCACAGCCGTTTCGGCGTCAACATGATCGCGATCAGCCGCTCCGGCGAGCGCTTCAGCCAGCGGCTGCGCGACATCCGTCTGCGGGCGGGCGACATCGTCGTCATCCAGGGCGACGAGAAGCTGCTGCCGGAAAAGCTCTCCGAACTTGGCCTCCTGCCGCTGGCCGACCGGCTGGTGCCGTTGGGCTCGACACGCCGCGTCGTCCTGACCGTGACGATCGTACTGGCGGCGATCATAGCGCTCGCGGCCGGGCTCGCGCCGGTGCCGCTCGTCTTCTTCGCCGCCGCCGTGCTGCTGATCGCGTTCCGCTGCGTGCCGCTGCGCGAGGCCTATCAGAGCATCGATGCGCCGATCCTGCTGATGCTGGCAGCGCTGATCCCGGTCTCCGATTCCCTGCGGACGACCGGCGCGACCGATCTCTTCGCCTCCTGGCTCGCGATGATCGGCGGCGGCTTGCCGGGCTGGGCCTCGGTCGCCCTCATTCTTGTCGCAGCGATGGCGGTGACGCCGTTCCTCAACAACGCCGCGACCGTGCTGGTGATGGCGCCGATCGGCGCGGGTTTCGCGAAAAACCTCGGCTACAATCCCGACGCCTTCCTGATGGCGGTGGCGATCGGCGCGGCCTGCGACTTCCTCACGCCGATCGGCCACCAGTGCAACACGCTGGTGATGGGGCCGGGCGGCTATCGCTTCAGCGACTATGCAAGACTCGGCGCGCCGTTGTCGCTGCTGGTCATCCTGCTCGCGGTGCCGATGATCCTGCTGGTCTGGCCGCTGAGATAGCTACAGCCAGCCGTTCTGCTTGAAACGCCAATACAGGATCGAGCAGGTGCAGACGATCAGCGCCAGCACGGAATAATAGCCGTAATACATCTTGAGTTCCGGCATGTTCTCGAAATTCATGCCGTAGATGCCTGCCACCGCCGTCGGCACCGCCAGGATGGCGGCCCAGGATGCCAGGCGCTTGGTGATCAGGCTCTCCTGGCTTTGTCCGACCAGAAGGCTCGCCTCGAAGGCGAAGGCCAGCACCTCGCGCAGGCTGTCGATCTTCTCCTGCACGGTGCGGACATGGTCGGTCACGTCGCGGAACATCGGGGCGAGCGTCGGCCGGACCTGCGGCACCGTGCCGTTCATCAGGCGCTGGCAGACATCGACCAAGGGCGCCACCGCATTGCGCAGGCGCAGCAGGTCGCGCCTGAGCATGTAGAGCCGCTCGATATCGGAGCGCCCCATCGGCTTGGCCAGGATCTTGTCCTCGATCTCCTCGACCTCGTCATGGATCGCTTCCAGCACCGGCATGTAGTTGTCGACGATGAAATCGAGGATCGCGTAGAGGATGAAATCCTCGCCCTTTGCCAGTGAGGTCGGGCAGGTCTCCCAGTGCTGCCGCACCGACTTGTACGAGGTCGAGGCGCCGTGCCGGACGCTGACGATATAGCCGCGACCGACGAAGATATGGGTCTCGCCGAAGGCGATGCGCCCCTCGATCAATTGCGCGGTGCGGGCGACGACGAAGAGCGCGTCGCCATATTGCTCGAGCTTGGGCCGCTGATGCGCGTTGGTGGCGTCCTCGACCGCGAGCGGGTGCAGGTTGAACTGCTGCTGCACGCAGCGCAGCAGCGCGGGCTCCGGCTCGAACAGGCCGATCCAGACGACATGGTCGTCCTTGCGCGCCCATTCGCCGGCTTCCGTCACCGGGATATCGGCGACGCGCACCCCATGGACATAGACGCCTGAGGCGATGACTCCGTCCAGAGGTGGATGGTCCTGCTCGGGTAGTGCTTCCCGCGCGGCGGAGGGGCTGAGCCGGACTTCCGAGACTGACATGCGACCACCTCGTCGATCGCTGGATCATCGACGTGCAGGCTAGAACTGTTCGATCTCCGTGGAAATCACTTTTCCGGCAAATGAGAGCGTTGCCGCGAGGCGATTGGGGCCTGATGAGAACACCGTTCTCGGCGTCGTCGGCTTCATCCACGCGATGTGCTCAAAAAGAGAATATTTTTATCGCAATTTGCGTGAATTGCAAAAATATCTGCTTTTGCGGAGGTCGACCCCGAGGGTGTATAGGAACATTCATCTACGGCCGTGAAGCCGCCCCAGAAGAGATCCTGTCATGACCACCGCAATTCCCCGGACCGGCGCCGCCGGAGCCGGTTCAAAACCGTTCTATGCCAGCTTCGGATTCCAGGTCCTGGCGGCCATGGTGATCGGCCTCATCCTCGGCTGGGTCGCGCGCAATATGGGACCGGTCGCGCCCGGCCAGCCGAACTGGCTGACCGTCACGCTCTCGACCACCGGCTCGATCTTCGTGCAGCTGCTGCAGGCGCTAGTGCCGCCCCTGATCTTCACCGCGATCGTCGCCTCGATCAGCAATCTCCGCCAGCTCTCGAATGCCGCCGCGCTGGTCTGGCAGACGCTGCTCTGGTTCGCGATCACCGCCTTCATCGCCGTGCTCATCGGCATCGCGCTCGGCCTTATCATCCAGCCCGGCATCAATGCCGGCGTGGCCGCCGCCAGCGCCAAGGCGCCGGGCTCTGTCGGTTCCTGGCTCGATTTCCTGAAGGGCCTCGTGCCCGCCAACATGTTCGGCCTGCAGGCGACGACGCGGGTCGAGGGCGGCGGCGCGACCACGCGCCTCGGCTTCAACGTGCTGCAATTGCTGGTGATCTCGATCGTCGTCGGCGTCGCGGCGCTGAAGGTCGGCGAACGCGCCAACAGCTTCCTCGCGCTGAACGAGTCCTTCCTCGCGATCGTGCGCAAGATCCTGTGGTGGGTGATCCGGCTGACGCCGATCGGCACCATCGGCCTGCTCGGCAATGCCGTGGCGCAGTACGGCTGGCAGACGCTGGAGCAGCTCTCCTGGTACGCCTTCGCCGTCTATCTCGGCCTCGCGATCGTGCTGCTCCTCGTCTATCCCGCGCTGCTCGTGTTGCACGGCCTGTCGCCGGCGCGCTTCTTCGCGGGTGCTTGGCCGGCGATCCAGCTCGCCTTCGTCTCGCGCTCCTCGATCGGCACCTTGCCGGTGACCGAGGCCGTGACCGAGAAGAGCCTCGGCGTGCCCCGCGAATACGCTGCCTTCGCCGTACCGCTCGGCGCCACCACGAAGATGGATGGCTGCGCCGCGATCTACCCGGCGATCTCCGCGATCTTCGTCGCGCAGTTCTACGGCGTGCCGCTCGGCATCCAGGAATACGTGCTGATCGCGTTCGTTTCGGTGATCGGCTCGGCTGCGACCGCCGGCCTCACCGGCGCAACGGTGATGCTGACGCTGACGCTCTCGACGCTCGGCCTGCTGCTCGCCATCGACCCGATCCTCGACATGGGCCGCACGGCGGTGAACGTTGCCGGTCAGGCGCTGGTGCCCACTCTCGTCGCCAAGCGGCAGGGCATGCTCGATCAGGCGCAGTACGACCGCGCCGGCGATATCGAGGCGATCGACGCGACGCCGCGCGCGGCCTAGCCGACGAGGAAAAACGCACTGTCATTCCGGGGCGCCGCGAAGCGGCGAGCCCGGAACCCATGAACACGACGCTGCCGTCATGGTCGGGCTTGTCCCGACCATCCACGTCTTTGTCGATGTCGGACGGTGTTCAAGACGTGGATGCTCGCCACAGGGCGAGCATGACGGCAACGACAATCGAATGTCGTGTTCATGGGGTCCGGGCTCAGGCCTTCGGCCTGCCCCGGAATGACAGTGGAGATATTCTCAGGCCATCACCTTGCTGACGACCTGCTTCAGCGCGGAACTGTCCCGCTCCAGCCAACCAGGAACCGGCAGGTTCTTCGAGCGCAGGAAGTCCGGGTTGAACAGCTTCGACTGGTAGCGCGTGCCGTAGTCGCAGAGCACCGTCACGATGGTGTGGCCCGGCCCCATCTGCCTGGCGAGCCGGATCGCGCCGGCGACATTGATGCCGGACGAGCCGCCGAGGCAGAGGCCCTCCTGCTCCAGCAGATCGAAGACGATCTGCACCGCTTCCGCATCCGGGATCTGGAAGGCGACATCGACCGGCGCATCCACCAGATTGGCGGTGATGCGACCCTGGCCGATACCCTCGGTGATCGAGGAGCCCTCGGCCTTGAGCACGCCCGCCGTGTAGTAGGAATAGAGCGCCGCCCCCATCGGATCGGCCAGCCCGATCGTCACCTTGGGGTTGCGCGCCTTCAGGGCCATGCCGACGCCGGCCAGCGTCCCGCCCGAGCCGACCGCGCAGATGAAGCCGTCGACCTGGCCCGCCGTCTGGTCCCAGATTTCCGGGCCGGTCGTGTCGAGATGGCCCTGCCGGTTGGCGACATTGTCGAACTGGTTGGCCCAGACCGCGCCGTTGGGCTCGGTCTTCGCCAGCTCCTCGGCGAGGCGACCGGAGACCTTCACGTAATTGCTTGGGTTGGCGTAGGGCGCGGCCGGAACCTCGACCAGCGTCGCGCCGGCCAGCCGCAGCATGTCCTTCTTTTCCTGCGACTGCGTCTCCGGGATGACGATGACCGAGCGGTAGCCCAGCGCATTGCCGACGAGCGCGATGCCGATGCCGGTATTGCCGGCCGTGCCCTCGACGATGACGCCGCCGGGCTTCAATTGCCCCTTCGCCTCGGCGTCGCGGATGATGGCGAGCGCGGCCCGGTCCTTCACCGACTGGCCGGGATTCATGAACTCGGCCTTGCCGAGGATGGTGCAGCCGGTTTCCGCCGAGGCGCGTTCGAGCTTGATGAGCGGGGTGTTGCCGATGGCTTCGATGACGCCATCCTTCATGTCGATCTTCGCGTGGATGGTCATGGCAGGATTTCCCAATGTCTCTCCAACCTGATAGGCGAAAGCCTCTCAGCGGTCATCAGTGAGCGGGCCTTTCGCCCTCGAGTTCGGAACAATGTCAGTCGCCAAGTCGCAAGCGGGAGAAATTTCTTCTCCGAAGCTCGCCATGAATGAAGTTCTCACCGTCGATCGCCTCGGCCAGAAGGGCGACGGCATCGTGCAGGCCGCCTCCGGCAGCGTCTTCATCCCCTACACGCTGCCGGGCGAGACCGTGCGTGCCGTCGTCGATGGCGAGCGCGGCCAGCTCGTCGAGATCATCACCCCGTCGGATTCGCGCATCGCCGCGATCTGCCCGCTCTTCACCCGCTGCGGCGGCTGCGCGGCCCAGCACATGGCGCCCGGCCTCTATCGCGAGTGGAAGCGCCAGCAGGTCTTGACCGCGCTCAGCCGTGCCGGCATCGAGGCGCCGGTCGCCGATCTCGTCGATGCCCATGGCGCAGGCCGACGCCGCGTCACTTTCCATGCCCGCCGGCAGGGCGAGGCGATGGTCGTCGGCTTCATGGCGGCACGCAGCCACGATCTGATTTCGGTCGAAGCCTGTCCGGTGCTGGCGCCGGGGCTCGATCGCGCGCCGGCCGTCGCCCTGATGCTGGCGAACCGCATGGGCAGCGCGAACAAGCCGCTCGATATCCAGGTCACCGCCTCTGAAGCCGGGCTCGATGTCGATATCCGCGGCCATGGCCCGCTTGGCGACAAGCTCAGGCTCGCCCTGACGCAGCTCGCCGAGCGGCTCGATCTCGCCCGGCTCTCCAACCATGGCGAGATCGTCGTCGAGCGCCGGCCGCCCTTGCAGCGCATGGGCAAGGCGCTGGTCGCGCCGGCCGCCGGTGGCTTCCTGCAGGCGACGGGCGCGGGCGAGGACGTGCTGGCTGGGCTCGTCATGGCGGCGCTGCCTAAAGGCAAGCGTGCCGCCGATCTCTTCGCCGGCTGTGGCCCGTTCAGCTTCCGCATTGCGGAGAAGATGCAGGTGCTGGCCATCGAGAGCGACAAGGCGGCGATGCTGGCGCTCGCCAAGGGCGCCGGTGCGACGCAAGGGTTGAAGCCGATCGCGACCGAGACGCGCGACCTGTTCCGACGCCCGCTGCTTGAGCATGAGCTCAACGGTTTCGACGTCGTCGTGCTCGATCCGCCGCGTGCCGGGGCGGAGGCGCAGGTCAAGCGACTGGCGGCGTCCAAGGTCAAGGACGTGATCTACGTCTCCTGCGATCCGGCGAGCTTCGCGCGCGACGCCGCGACCCTCGTTGCGGGCGGCTATGCGCTGGAGGCCGTGACGCCGGTCGACCAGTTCCGCTATTCCGCTCATGTCGAGCTCGTCGGCGTGTTCCGGCGGGGCAGGAAGGGCTAGGGCAGGGCTTCAGGATGAGCGCAATTCTCGATCGCATGGCCGCTATCGTCGGCGCGAAGAACGTCATCACCGATGCCGACGCGATGGTGCCCTATCTCAAGGAATGGCGCGATCTCTTCCGCGGCAAGGCGCAAGGCATCGTGCGCCCCGGCTCGACCGCCGAGGTCGCCGAGCTGGTGAAGCTCGCGGCCGAGACCGGCACGGTGCTGGTGCCGCAAGGCGGCAATACCGGCCTCGTCGGCGGCCAGATCCCGATCTCCGAGGGCAAGGAGGTCATCCTGTCGCTGCAGCGCCTCGACAAGATCCGCGCCGTCGACACCGATGGCGACACGATGATCGTCGAGGCCGGCGTCACGCTTAAGCGGGCGCAGGACGCGGCGGAAGCGGCCGGCCGGCTCTTCCCGCTCTCGCTGGCTTCGGAAGGCTCCTGCACCATCGGCGGCAATCTCTCGACCAATGCCGGCGGCACCGCCGTGCTGGCCTATGGCAATGCCCGCGAGCTCTGCATGGGGCTGGAGGTCGTGCTGCCGGACGGGCGCATCTGGAATGGGCTCCGCCAGCTCCGCAAGGACAATACCGGCTACGACCTGAAGAACCTCTTCATCGGCGCCGAAGGCACGCTCGGCATCATCACGGCGGCGGTGCTGAAGCTCTTCCCCGCGCCGGCGGCGCGCGCCACCGCCTTCCTCGCCGTGCCCGATCCGGCGGCGGCGCTCGAACTGCTGAACGCCGCCAAGGCCGGCGCCGGCGGCACGCTTACCACTTTCGAATTGATGCCGCGCATCGGCATGGATTTCGTCCTGCGCCACGCTTCCGGCACGCGCGATCCGCTCTCCGAGCCGTCGCCCTGGTATGTGCTGATGGAAGTCTCCGCCCAGCAGGCCTCGGGGCTCGACGAGCATGTCGAGGCCTTCCTCGGCGAAGCGCTGGAGAAAGGCATCGTGACGGATGCGGCCTTGGCGGGTTCTCTGGCCCAGCGCGCCGATTTCTGGAAGCTGCGCGAGATGCTCTCGGAAGTGCAGACCTATGAGGGCGGCTCGATCAAGCACGACGTCTCCGTGCCGATCCATGCGACGCCGGAGTTCCTGGCCCGCGCCATCGCGGCGGTGGAGGCGATGGTGCCGGGCTGCCGACCTGTGCCCTTCGGCCACCTCGGCGACGGCAACATCCATTTCAACGTCAGCCAGCCGGTCGGCGCCGACAAGGCCGGCTTCCTCGCGCGCTGGAGCGAGATGAACGAGGCGGTCCACGCCATCGTTGCCGAGCTCCACGGCTCGATTTCGGCCGAGCACGGCATCGGCCGCCTGAAGCGCGACCTGCTGCCCGGCGTGAAGGACCCCGTCGAACTCGACCTGATGCGCACGCTGAAGCGCACGCTCGACCCGAAGCGGATTCTCAATCCGGGCGCGGTGCTGGCGCAGGATTGATCCGCAGGTCGGAAGCTTGACCGTCCAATCGGCAGCCTGCACCGCGGAAGGCTGCCGCCGGAGGTCTGTGCTCAATAATTTGGCGGAATGGCCTTTCCGCTCGATTGACCGCTTTTGGCGGCATCTCTAGCCTTCGCCCTCATAAAGATAACATGAGGGGTTGGCTGCCATGATCGGCGTGACGCGGATGCTGTCGAATTGTGCGCGCAAGCAGGGCAGGGGGCCGACGCGGCGTGCGCTCGCCGTGCTGGCTCTGGCCGGAGCGGGTGCGATGGCCGGTGCGCTGCCCGCCGCCGCCCAGACGCCGCTCAAGTTCACGCTCGACTGGGTCTTCCAGGGCCCGACCTCGCCCTTCCTCGTCGCGCTCGACAAGGGCTACTACAAGGCCGAGGGGCTCGACGTCACCATGGACCCCGGCCAGGGCTCGGCCGGCGCGGTCCAGCGCGTCGCTACCGGCGCCTACGATATCGGCTTCGCCGACGTGAACTCGCTGATCGAGTACAACGCGAAGAACGCCGGCAAGGAAATCCTCTGCGTCTTCATGGCCTATGACTTCCCGCCCTTCGGCGTCCACGCCCTGAAGAAGAGCGGCATCACCAAGCCCACCGACCTCGCCGGCAAGAAGCTCGGTGCGCCGGTCTTCGACGCCTCGTTCCGTCTCTTCCCGGCCTTCGCCAAGAAGAACGGCATCGACGCGGCATCCGTCCAGCACGTCAACCTGACCCCGCAATTGCGCGAGCAGTCGCTGGTGCAGGGCACGGTCGATTTCATCTCCGGCCACTATTTCTCGTCGATCCTCGACCTGAAGGCGCGCGGCGTGAAGCCGGAGGATGTCGTCTCCTTCAACTACTCCGACTACAAGATGGACGTTTACGGCAACGGTATCATCGTCTCGCCGGCGCTGGCCGCCAAGCCGGAAGCGGTAACCGGCTTCCTGCGCGCCACCGCGAAGGCCTGGCGTGAGGTCGCCGCCAACCCGGCCATCGGCATCGCCGCCGCCAAGAAACGCGATCCGCTGATCGACGAGAAGCTGGAGGCCGAGCGCCTCGACATGTCGCTCAGGCTCAATGTGCTCACCCCCTTCGTGAAGGCGAATGGCATGGGCGATGTCGATCCGGCGCGCTTTGCCCGTTCGGTCAAGGATGTCGCCGAGGCCTTCGGCCTGCCATCCGCGCCCGAGCCTGACAAGGTCTTCACCGGCAAATTCCTGCCGCCGAAGGCGGATCGGATGCTCGCGCCTTGAGACCCATGTTTCTGGCTGCAGGGCCTCGGTTCCATTTTCGTCATGGTCGGCCTTGTGCCGACCATCCACGTCTTGTTCTGGCGAGGGCGGTGTTCAAGACGTGGATGCTCGCCACAAGGGCGAGCATGACGGTGTGGAACGTCGCATGACCGCCGAAACGCCCCTCGTCGAACTGCGGCAGGTCAGTCTCGCCTATGGCAGCGGGCCCAACCGCATGCAGGCGCTGGAGGATGCGACGCTTTCCATCGCCAAGGGCGAATTCATCGCCGTGGTCGGCCCGTCCGGCTGCGGCAAGTCGACCCTGATGAAGCTCGTCACCGGGCTCCTGCCGCCGACCGGCGGCGAGGTCCGCGTGCACGGGCAGGCGGTGAAGGGGCCGATCCGCGGCGTCGGCATGGCCTTCCAGGCGCCGACGCTGATGCCCTGGCGTACGACGCTCGACAACATCCTGTTGCCGCTGGAGGTGGTTGAGCCGCACAAGCGCCGCTTCCGCGCCAATAAAGCCGAATACGTCGCGCGCGGCGAGGCGCTGCTGGCTTCGGTCGGGCTCGGGGGCTTCGGCGACAAATACCCCTGGCAGCTCTCGGGTGGCATGCAGCAGCGCTCCAGCCTGTGCCGAGCGCTCGCCCACGAGCCCGATATCCTGATGCTCGACGAGCCCTTCGGCGCGCTCGACGCCTTCACGCGCGAGGAGCTCTGGGGCGTGATGCAGAAGCTCTGGATGGAGCGCCGCTTCACGGCGGTTCTGGTCACGCACGACCTGCGCGAGGCAGTCTATCTCGCCGACACCGTCTATGTGATGAGCCGGCGGCCTGGAAGGATCGTCAAGATCCGCAAGATCGAATTGCCGCGCCCGCGCACGCTGGAGACGACCTTCACGGTCGAGTTCGTCGACATCGTCCATGAACTGCGCGAGCGCATCCATATGGAGCATGCCTGATGCGGCCCCCGGCAGGACAAGGATCATGACGGAACCCCAGAAGCGCATCCTGCTTCTTGCGATGCCCTGGCTCGCCATGGGCGGGCTGCTGCTGGCCTGGGAGATCGCCTGCATCGTCTTCGACGTGCCGGAAATCCTGGCACCACGCCCGAGCCGCATCATCGAGACGATGATCCTGCGCTGGGACATCCTGCTGCGCTTCTGCCTGGAGACGCTCTGGACGACGCTGATCGGCTTCGCGCTGGCGATCGGCTTCGGCCTGCTGCTCGGCCTCGCCGTTGGCGCATCGCCCTTCGTCTATTCGGGCCTGTACCCGCTGCTGATCGCCTTCAACGCGATCCCGAAGGTCGCGATCGTGCCGATCCTGATGATCTGGGTCGGTGTCGGCGCGCTGCCGGCAGTGATCACCGCCTTCGTCATTTCGTTCTTCCCGATCGTCGTGAACGTCGCGACGGGCCTCGCCACGATCGAGCCCGAGATGCGCGACGTGATGCGCTCGCTCGGCGCCAGCCAATGGGAAATCCTGACCAAGGTCGGCGTGCCCCGCGCGATGCCCTATCTCTTCGCCAGCCTGAAGGTCGCGGTCACGCTCGCCTTCGTCGGCTCGGTGTTGTCGGAGACGGTCGGCGGCAATCGCGGCATCGGCTTCCTGATGCTGTCGGCCGGCGCGCGCAACGACGCGCCGACGACCTTCGCCGGGCTGTTCTCCATCGCCATCATGGGCATCGCGCTCTACGCGCTCTGTGCCCTGGTCGAGCGGCGGATGACCCGCTGGGCCTTCCGCGGCGAGATCGTCGCCTGACCCTTCAGCCCTCATCCTGAGGAGCCGCGAAGCGGCGTCTCGAAGGATGCTCCAGATGTCTCCCGAGCCTGCTGGAACATCCTTCGAGATGCGCTTCTGCGAAGCGCTCCTCAGGATGAGGGCTTCAGAAGGGCGCTACGGCGTCGCGACGTACCCATCGCGGCGCGGGTCGGCGGCGCCGGTGAATACGCCCGTCGCGGGATCGACCGCCACCGCCTGCATGCCGCCGCAGCGCATCGTCCAGCCGACATCGAAGGCGCGCGCCTCGTGTCCGCGCCTGACCAGCTCGGCGATCGTTTCCGGCGTGATGCGGTTCTCGATCTCGACGAGGCGACCGTCCCAGAGCCGCGCTCGCGGTGCCTCGATCGCCTCCTGGAGTGGCAGGCCGTAAACGAGGTGCTGGACCATGGCCTGAGCCTGCGTCTGCATGATGCCGTAGCTGCCGGGCGTGCCGAGCGCGAGCACCGGCTTGCCGTCGCGGGTCGAGAGCGTGGGCGACATGCACATCGGCAGGTCGTCGCCGGGCTTGGAGCGGTTCGGGCTGCCGGGCTGGACATCGGCCCAGTACAGGAAGTTGTTGAAGCAGAGCCCCGTGCCGGGCACGACGACACCGCTGCCGAAGGGGCTGCCGAGGCTCTGCGTGATGCAGATCAGGTTGCCTTCACTGTCGGCGACCGAGAGCGATGTCGTGTGCGCCGGGTCTTCCTTGTCTTGCGGTACCCATTGCTCGGTCGGGCCGGTCACCGGCTTGCCGTCGGTCAGGCGCTGGCGCAGCCGCGCGACGGACGCGTCCGACATGATCTCGGCCAGCTTCTCCGGCGAGGGGTTGTTATGGGCAATGCGCTCGCCGGCCGCGAGGCGGATCGCGCGATAGACGAGGTCGAGATGATCTGCCCCGTCCCGCGGCTTCGACGCCAGATCGACGCCGTCGAGCAGCTTGAGTGTCAGCAGGAACTGGAAGCCCTCGCAGGGCGGCGGCGGCACATGCACCGACAGGCCTTTGAAGTTTGCCGCCATCGGCTCGCGCCAGACCGTCTTCACCGCCGCGAGATCGGCCATGGTCAGCGAGCCGCCGAGCGCCTGCAGATGCGCGATGATCTTCTCGCCGAGTGCACCGCGATAGAAATGGTCCGGCCCCTTCTCGGCGATCTCGCTCAGCGTGTTCGCAAGGTCCGACTGGACGAGCACCGAACCGAGATGCATCGGGCCGTTGGGCTGGTAATTTCTGGACCAGGCCGCATAGAGCGCCGGAATCTTCTCCAGCAGCGGGTCGTTCTCCTCGAACTCCGCCGCGCCGAACTCGGCCAGCGCGAAACCGTCCCGCGCCAGGGCGATCGCCGGCGCGAAGACCTCGGCCAGAGACTTGCGGCCATAGGTCTTCACCAGCTCGCACCAGCCGGCGAGATTGCCGGGCGAGGCGACGGCGAGCGCGCCGCGCTCCAGATCGATGCGCTTGCTGAAGCGGTCGGCCGGGAAACTCGCCGGGATCGGCGGTACGAAATCGAGCACGCGCACCCGCTTCTCGGCTGCGACCCACATCGTCGAGAGGCCCATGCCGGCAAGGCCGGACATGAAGGGCTCGACCACATTCAAAGCGGCGGCTGTCGCGGCGGCGGCGTCGAAGGCGTTGCCGCCCTGCGCCAGCAATCTTGCGCCGGCCTGTGCCGCCAAAGGATGGGCCGCGGCAACCATGCCGTGGCGAGAGGTCATCGTAGGGCGGCGGCCATGCATCTTCAGTCTCCTCCTCGTCATCTTCTGACGCGATCAGAGCACGAATCCGGCGCTAGAACAGGCTGCCTTGCCCGTTATCTTCGGGAGGCCGGGTCGCTTTGCGCGCATGACGCTTCGGTTCCTCGGGCGCCTCCTCTTGCGGAAGCTCGGCCAGCGGCAATTGGATCTCGGCCGCGTCATTGGCGACCTTGTTGACGGCATTGCCGATGGCGATGGCCTCCAGCAGATCGTCCGGCGGCGGCTTCAGCAGGCGCCCGGTCTGCTCCGACGTAGCCTGCGGGTCGAGCCAGGCCTGGTAGTCGCTGGGATCGAGGATGATCGGGCTGCGGTGATGGATCGGCGCCATCGTGCCGTTGGCTGGTCCCGTCATCATCGCGACGGTGTCGATCTCGGAGCCATCAGGCGAATGCCATGTCTCCCACAGCGCGGCGAAGGCGAAGAGGCCGCGATCCGTCTTGCGGAACAGGAAAGCCTCACTCTGGGCCTGCTTGCCGGTTCCGCTGCGCCGCCATTCGTAGAAGGCATCGGCCGGCAGCAGGCAGCGCCGCCGCGTCAGGGCATTGCGGAAGGAGGGCTTCTCGGCGGCGCTCTCCATGCGGATATTGATGACGAGCGGGAAATCCTTGAGGTCCTTGACCCAGCCGGGAATGAAACCCCAGCGCATCAGCAGGAACTGCGGCGCTCCGTCATGAGGTCGGATCACCGGCACGGGCTGCGTCGGCGCGATATTGTAGCGTGGCGGGAAGTTCGGCTGCTCGCGGTAGCCGAAGGCATCGCGCATCGCCTCGGGAGGCAGGGTGATCGCATAGCGTCCGCACATGCAGGCTGTTTACGTCAAGACGAGCGCTTGGAAGCAACACTTTATTTGCGGTTGCACCAACATAGTCGCGCCGGTTTGGGGTAGCGGATGAGCGTCATCGCGACGGAGATGCTGGCTGGAACGGCGGCCGAACGGCTCGACGCCGGTGTCCTCCCGCGCCTGTCGACCGATTTCCTCAATCGCTACAGCGAAGCCCTGATGCTGATCGAGATGGTCGCGATGGATGATAGCATCCTCGCAGATCTCCAGGCTTGGCAGGCTGTCGGCTATCGTGAGCATTTCGCCGCATCGGCCCTGCGCTGTGCCGCTTCGGCTCTCGCCGCCTATGACGACCTGAACCCGAACAGGGCCCGGTCTTTCGACGAGGCCTGCCATGCGATGACGCGGTTGGTGCGCACGGTGACGGCGCTGCTCGCGGAAACGCCGCCTCAGCCCGAGCTGCCAATTATCGTCGAGGTCGCCAGCGAGGCTCTGCGTCGGCAGATCGCCCGTGCGACGCAATTCATCAACGCGAATGGCACGATCGACATCGCGGCATTCGAGGATGCCGTGTTGCAGGCGCAGATCGACGCCTTGCTCGCACGCTGATCGGGCATTCGTCGCAGCATCGGAATGATGCTAGCGCCGCGCTCCCACCAGAAATTCGCGGTTGCCGTCGCCGCCCTCGATCGGAGAGGGGATCGGCCCTTCAACTGCAAAACCGAGCGCCTTCAGCGTCGCGACGATCTCATCGCAAACCTGAAGCTGGATCGCCTCGTCGCGGACGATGCCTTTCTTGAGCGCGGCGCGGCCGGCTTCGAACTGCGGCTTGATCAGCGCCGCGATACCGGCCTGCGGCGCGAGCAGGTTGGCGACCGCGGGCAGCACGAGCTTGAGCGAGATGAAGCTGACATCGATCGCAGCAAGGCTCGGCCGTTCCGGCAGGGCTTCGACGGCCAGCGTGCGGATATCCTGTCCCTCGAAGCTGGTGACGCGCGGATCGGTCCGCAGCGAATGATGCAGCTGGTCGCGTCCGACATCGACGGCGACGACATGGCGCGCGCCGCGCTTCAGGAGCAGGTCGGTGAAGCCGCCGGTCGAGGAGCCGACATCGAGGCAGGCGAGCCCCTCTGGATCGAAGCCGAAGGCATCGAGCGCGCCCGCCAGTTTCAGCCCACCACGCGAGACGTAAGGGTGCGGTGCCTGCGCGGTCAGTTCCGCGTCGTCGGCCACCATTTCCGAGGCCTTGCGCACCGGAGTGCCATTGACGGTGACGAGCCCGGCTGCGATCGCGGCTTGCGCCCGTGCCCGACTCTCGAAGAAGCCGCGCTCGACGAGCAACTGGTCGGCCCGGCTCTTCATGCCCTAGCCGTCAGGCCAGCTTCACCGCGCTGGGCCGACCCAGTGCAGTCTCGACGGCCTTGACGATGCCGGCGGCATCGAGCCCGGCGGCGGCATACATCGCGTCCGGCTTGTCATGGTCCTGGAACGTATCGGGCAGCGTCAGGCTCCTGACCTTCAGCCCGGCATCGAGCGCGCCGTTCTGTGCGAGCAGGTGCAGGACATGGCTGCCGAAGCCGCCGACCGAGCCTTCCTCGACCGTGACGAGAACCTCATGCTCGCGGGCGAGCTTCAGGATCAGGGCCTCGTCGAGTGGCTTGGCAAAGCGGGCATCGGCGACCGTCGTAGACAGGCCGCGCTGCGCCAATAGCTCGGCGGCCTTGAGGCATTCGGCCAGACGCGTTCCGAGCGAGAGCAGTGCGATCCGCGTACCCTCGCGGACGATGCGGCCCTTGCCGATCTCGAGGGGTACGCTGACATCGGGGATCTCGACGCCGACCCCTTCGCCGCGCGGATAGCGGAAGGCGATCGGCCCTTCGTCATAGGCGGCTGCGGTCGCGACCATATGGGTCAATTCGGCTTCGTCGGCCGCTGCCATCACCACCATGTCCGGCAGGCAGGCGAGATAGGCGACATCGAAGGAGCCGGCATGGGTCGCGCCGTCGGCGCCGACGAGCCCGGCGCGGTCGAGTGCGAAGCGCACGGGCAGCTTCTGGATCGCCACGTCATGGACGATCTGGTCATAGGCGCGCTGCATGAAGGTCGAATAGATCGCGACGAAAGGCTTGTAGCCCTCGGTCGCGAGGCCGGCGGCGAAGGTCACGGCGTGCTGCTCGGCGATGCCGACATCGAAGGTGCGGCCCGGGAATTCCTTGCCGAAGGCGTCGAGCCCGGTGCCGGACGGCATCGCGGCGGTGACGGCGACGACCTTGTCGTCCTCACGCGCCTGCTTGATCAGGGCCTGGGCGAAGACATTGGTGTAGCTCGGCGCGTTCGCCGGCGCCTTGGCCTGCTGGCCGGTGACGGGGTCGAACTTGACCACGCCATGGTACTTGTCGGCGCTGGCCTCGGCCGGGGCGTAGCCCTTGCCCTTCTGCGTCACGACATGGACGAGGATCGGCCCGTTCCCGGCGTCGCGGACATTGCGCAGCACCGGCAGCAGATGGTCGAGATTATGCCCGTCGATCGGCCCGACATAGTAGAAGCCGAGTTCCTCGAACATCGTCCCGCCGGTCCAGAAGCCGCGGGCATATTCCTCGGTGCGCCTGGCCTTGTCGTGGAAGAAGCGCGGCAGCTTCTCGGCGAGCTGCTTGGCGACCTCGCGGATCGAGCGATAGGTCCGTCCCGAAACGAGCCGCGCCAGATAGGCCGACATCGCGCCGACCGGCGGGGCGATCGACATGTCGTTGTCGTTGAGGATGACGATGAGGCGCGAGCCGAGCGCGCCGGCATTGTTCATCGCCTCATAGGCCATGCCGGCCGACATGGCGCCATCGCCGATCACGGCGATGACGTTGTTCTGATCGCCCTTGAGGTCGCGCCCGAGGGCCATGCCGAGCCCGGCCGAGATCGAGGTCGAGGAATGCGCCGCGCCGAACGGGTCGTAATCGCTCTCGCTGCGCTTGGTGAAGCCGGAGAGGCCGCCCGGCTGGCGCAAGGTGCGGATGCGCTCGCGCCGCCCGGTCAGGATCTTGTGTGGATAGGCCTGGTGCCCGACATCCCAGATCAATCGGTCGCGCGGCGTGTCGAAGACATGGTGCAGCGCCACGGTCAGCTCGACCACGCCGAGCCCGGCGCCGAGATGCCCGCCGGTGACGGAGACGGCGTCGATCGTCTCGAGCCGGAGCTCATCGGCGACCTGCCGCAGCTCGGCGTCGTCGAGGGCCCGCAGATCGGCGGGGTCATGGATCGTGTCGAGGAGCGGCGTGGCGGGACGGGGCACGAGGCTGTCTGATCCTTCGCTGGGATGCCCTCGAAATAGAGCCTGCGCGGCGCGCTTGCAAACCGCAGTTGCGGTTTCGACCAAATCGACGGCACGGGCGCCGTCTTGCCACGAAACGGGTGGTTCCGACGCCGGCAACGGATTTCAGTGCGTTCACGACCGCTTCCGGGGATATCAGACCATGCAACCGACCGCTGCCACGCCCTTGCCTACGGCATTCCGCCGCATCGGCTGGTCCAATCTCTTCGCCCAGTTTTCCGAGCAGATCGCGCTGGCGGCGGCGCCCTTGGCCGCGGTGCTGCTGCTGGCGGCGGGGCCGGCCGAGACCGGCTGGCTGCAGACGGCGCAGACCTTGCCCTTCCTCCTGTTGTCCATTCCCGCCGGTTTGATGGTCGACCGCGCCTCCCGGCGCCGGCTCATGGTCGGTACCGAAATGTTGCGCGCGGTGTCCCTGCTGGCGATCCCGCTGCTGCTGGCGGCCGGGAGCCTCAACCTGACCTGGCTGGCCCTGATCGGGGCGCTCGGGGCTATCGGCACGGTCTGCTACAGCGTGGCGGCTCCGGCCTTCGTTCCCTCGGTGGTGCCGCGTGAGCGGCTGGCCGATGCCAATCGCTGGCTGGAGCTGGCCCGCAGCGCCGCCTATGCCGGTGGACCGGCGCTGGGCGGGGCGCTCGTCGGCTGGATCGGCGTCTCCACCGCTTATGGGCTGGCGGCCGGGCTCTCGATCCTCGCCGCGATGCTGCTGGCCGGCCTGCCGAAGGACGAGGCGCCGTCAGGCCCCCGGCGCGACCTGTTGCACGATCTGAAGGAAGGCGCTCGCTTCGTCGCCGGCCATGACCTGCTCCGGCCGATCCTGATGACGGCGGTGTTCTTCAACGTCTCCTGGTTCATCTTCCAGGCGGTCTATGTCGCCTATGCCGTCCAGAATCTGGGGCTGAGCGCCACGCAAGTCGGCATCTCGCTCGGCATCTACGGCGCGGGCATGATCGTCGGTGCCATCCTCGCGCCGGCCATCGCGAAGCAGGTCACGTTCGGGACGCTGATCCTGCTAGGCCCCTTCGCCGGGCTTTGCGCGGCGGGCGTGATGTTCGCGACGCTCTGGCTGCCCTCGGTCTATCTCGTCGCGGCGAGCTTCTTCCTGTTCGGCGTCGGGCCGATCATCTGGACGATCTCGACCATGACATTGCGCCAGGCGGTGACGCCGAACGCCATGCTCGGCCGCGTCTCGGCGCTGATCATGACGGCGACTTTCGGCGCGCGGCCGATCGGCGCCGCGATCGGTGCCTCCGTGGCGGCAAACCTCGGCATCGCCGCGTGCCTGGGCCTCGCGGCCACAGGCTTCCTGATCCAATTGCTGGTGATCGGCTTCTCGCGGGTGCCGAAGCTCAGGGACATTTCCGAGGCGGTCTGAATGGGCCGGCTCAGCCCTCGGGCAGCGGGATGAACTCGCTCTCGTCGCCGGGCACGGTGTCGAAGCGGCCGGTCTTCCATTCGTGCTTGGCCTGCTCGATACGCTCCTTCGAGGAGGAGACGAAGTTCCACCAGATATTGCGCGGGCCGTCCATCGGCTCGCCGCCGACGATCATGACGCGGGCCTGGTCGATGGCGAGGATCGAGATGCGGTCGCCCGGCTTGAAGACGAGGAGCTGGCCGGCGCCGAACTCGTCGCCGGCGATGTCGATCTTGCCGGAGACGATATAGATCGCGCGCTCGTCATAGTCGGGATCGAGCGGCAGGATCGCGCCGGGCGAGAGCACGGCCTCGGCATAGAGCGCGTCCCACGGGAACTTCACCGGTGAGGTCTGGCCATAGGCCGAGCCCATGATCAGGCTGATGCGCTTGCCGCCCTCGACGATGCGCGGCAGCTCGCCTGCGCCATGGTGCTTGAACTCGGGCGCGACCTCCTCATGGGTCTTCGGCAGGGCAAGCCAGGCCTGGATGCCGTAGAGCTTCGGGCCGGTGGCGCGGGCTTCCATGCCGGTGCGCTCGGAATGGACGATGCCGCGCCCGGCCGTCATCAGGTTCACCGCGCCCGGCTTGATCGCCAGTGCCGTGCCCAGCGAGTCGCGATGCATGATCTCGCCGTCGAACAGATAGGTCACGGTCGAGAGCCCGATATGCGGGTGAGGGCGCACGTCGAGACCTTCGCCGAGATGGAACTCGGCCGGGCCCATCTGGTCGAAGAAGATGAAGGGGCCGACCATACGCTGGCCAATCGCCGGCAGCGCCCGGCGGACCTGAAAGCCGCCGAGGTCATGGGAGCGGGGGACGATCACCTTCTCGATCGCCTCGCAGGAGCGGGCATCGCCCAGGATCGGATCGTCGGCGGGGAGTTGCGACATGAGGGCCTCCGTGGTTGAGGCTGAACCTGAGCCGGACGAGGCCCACAGGCAAGCGCCCGGTCGCAACCGGAGGTTGGCAAAAATGCAATGCCGCGGCACTTGGAGCGCCGCGGCATTGCGTGATGAACTTGTCGCTGTCGTTCCGGCGCCGAAGGCGCCCCGGCGGCTCAGTTCTCGACGTCGAGCGGGGCAGCGCCCGTCGGCTTGCCATCGGCGCCGAGCGTGATGCGCTCGATCCGGGCTTCCGCCTGCTTCAGCAGCGCGTCGCAGCGCGCCTTCAGCGCTTCGCCGCGCGTATAGATCGCGATCGATTCCTCGAGCGGAACGTCACCGCGCTCCAGCCGCGCCACGATGCCTTCGAGCTCCTTCATCGCCGCCTCGAAGGGCAGGGCGGCGACATCGGCGTTGGTCTTCTCTTCGCTCACGGCCTGATTCCTCTTTGCCGGTGAGCTTATCGGCTGGCGCGCGTCCGGCTGCAACCCGCTTCGCGCCGCTGCTGACTCAGACCGGCAGGGCGGAGGTCTTCTTGATCGTGCGCAGCGTCAGCGTCGACTGCACGCGGGTGACGCCCGGCAATTGCGTGATGATATCGGTATGGATGCGCTCGAAATCGGCGCTGTCGCGGTAGATCACCCGCATCAGATAGTCATGCGCGCCGGCCAGCCGATGGCATTCGAGAATCTCCGGCAGGCTCTGCACCGCCTGCTCGAAGCTCTCCAGCGAGGCGCGGCCCTGCTGGTCGAGCGTGACGAAGACGAAGGCCGTGCCGGGAAAGCCCGCGATCTTGTCGTCGAGCATCATCGCATAACCGCGGATCAGGCCGCTTTCCTCGAGCTGACGCACGCGGCGCAGGCAAGCCGAGGGCGATAGATGCACCTTCTCGGCAAGGTCCGAATTGGTGATGCGCCCGTCCTGCTGGAGAATCCGCAGGATGGAGCGGTCGCGCGAGTCGAGCTCGATCGTCATGGTCACGGGCAAGAGCCTCTAACAGAATCCGGAGGGGTCTCGACGCCGGCAATTCGTCCGCTCCGCCAGGAGCGGGGTGAAGCCGATACCGTTGGTATCGGCAAGCGCCGCGACGCCGCGGGCGGTCGAATTCCCGGCGCCGAAGGTGGGCTTTGGAGGGCCGCCTGCGGCGTCGGACCGACTTGCCGATATCGGCAGATATCGGCTGCGCGCTCCTCCTGGCATGCGGTTCCTCCAAAGCCCATCGAGACCCCTCCGGATTCTGTTAGAGGCTCTTTGGCCTCCCGCGCGATGCATCGTCGCAAAATTCACCCGATGCAAGCAATCTTCTGCAGCGAAGCGGCGAGGGTGCCGTAGCAATCACAGCCGGGGCGGGAAATGCGCGCAGGAAGCTGCGTGGCCCGAAGCTGGAGTTCAGGCGAGCGGCATGACGAAGGGCGTGCCTTCGAAGGCATCGGCGCCGCGCCCGATTCGCTGGATTGCGCGGGTCATCCGGCCGCGCCGCCCGAGCGTCGCATCGGCCAGCGCGACGAGCCGGGCATTCGGCGTGGCGGAAGGGGCCGCGCTGCGCAAGGCGTCGGCCACCTCGTCTTCATCACGCTCCGGCCCAAGTGTGCAGGCTGCGATATAGGCCGCTGCCGTCGAGCGGCTGATCCCGGCCCAGCAATGGATCACCATCGGCTCTGCGCGATCCCAGTCGCGCAGGAAGGCGAGCAGGCGCGCCATATGCTCCTGACCTGCGAGCACATGGCCATCGAGCGCCTGACTAATGTCGGACATCCCCAGGAAGAGATGTCGCTCGGGCGCAATCCCGGCCGGCCGCGCGACCTCCGTGCCGACATTGATCAGCGTCACCAGATGCCGGGCACGGACGGCAGCAACGGTCTCATCCAGCCGCGACAGCGGGGAAACGTGAAGGGTGGGCAAGGGCCAGCTCCGCAACGACAGGCGACGATAGCATGATCGACATCGCCGGCATCTCCATGACATGGAGGCACAGTTCCGATCGATCTCGCGCCGAAAAACTCCCCATGAATCTCTGGTTTCGCCTGATCTGGCTCCTGCTGACGACGCGTTTCCGCCCGCGGCTCGACCTGCCTGGCGAGGCCTCGGTGCTGCCTTTCCGGGTCTGGTTCCACGATCTCGACACCAGCCTGCATATGAACAACGGCCGCTACTGGACGCTGATGGATCTCGGCCGGCTCGACCTGATGCTGCGCAGCGGCCTGTGGCGGGCGGTGCTGCGTCATCGCTGGTTACCGATGGTCAATGCCGGCACGACCCGCTTCCGCCGTGAGATGCGGCTATTCCGCCCGTTCCGGGTCGAGACGACGATCCTGTGCTGGAGCGAGGGCTGGCTGGTCATGCAGCATCGCATGCTGATGCAGGGCCGGGACGGCACCGAGATCGTCGCGGCCGTCGCGCTCGTCAGGGCCGCGCTCTATGACAAGAAGGCGCGCGCCTATGTCCCGGTCGCGCGGCTGCTCGGCGAGATCGGCGTCACCGCGGAGAGCCCGCAGCCGAGCCCGGAGGTCGCGGCCTTCCTCGCCTCCGAGGACGCCATGCGCAGCGCCGCCTCGGCTACCACCTGAGCCCTACTCCGCCGCCAGCCGCGTCGCCCGCCATTGCGCCAGCAGCGCGCGGAGCGCAGCCGGCTTCAGCGGCTTGTTGAGCAGATGCACGTCGAGCGCGTTCGCCGCCTCGCGCACATGCGGCGTCCGGTCGGCGGTGAGCAGGATCGCCGGCATTGGTGTGCGGGCACGGGAACGCAGCGCGCTGATCGCGGTCAGGCCGTTGCCGTGGTCAAGATGGTAGTCGGCGATCAGCACATCCGGCTCGCCCTTGCTGCCGACATGCGGCAGCGCCTCGTCCAGGCTGGCGGCGATCGTGACGCGGCAGCCCCAGCCTTCGAGCAGGCGCTTCATGCCGTCGAGGATGGCGGGCTCGTTGTCGACGACCAGAAGCCGCATGCCTGCGAGCTGCCCGGCCGGAGCGTTGCGCGGCACGGTTGCCGTGGTCATCGCCGGCAGCGGCGCGGCGCGCGGCACCGAGACCGAGAAGCGCGTGCCGCGTCCGGGCGCCGAATCGAGCGTCAGGCCATGGTCGAGCGCACGCGCGATGCGCTGCACGATCGAGAGCCCGAGGCCGAGGCCGCGCGCCACCTTCGCGCCCTGGTCGAGCCGTTGGAACTCACGGAAGACAGTCTTCTGCTTGCTTTGGGGGATGCCGAGCCCGGTATCGATCACCTCGACGGCGACCTGATTGCCACGGCGCCGGCAGCCGATCAGCACCTTGCCGTTCGGCGTGTATTTGATCGCGTTCGAGATCAGGTTCTGCAGCAGCCGGCGCAACAGGCGGCGGTCCGAGCGCAACGTCAGGCTGGTCGGCATGAACACCAGCTTCAGGCCCTTTTCCTGGGCGCTCGGTTCGAATTCGCGCTGGAGCTGGCGCATCAGCTCGTCCAGCCGGAAGGATGACAGCTCCGGCTTGAGAGCGCCGCCATCGAGCCGCGATATCTCCAGAAGCGCGGTCAGGATCTCCTCGACAGCGTCGAGCGAGGCGTCGATATTCTCGGCGAGTTCCGGCTGGCCGCCGCTGCGATCACGCTCGACCAGCGAGGTCGCGTAGAGGCGCGCGGCGTTGAGCGGCTGCAGGATGTCGTGGCTGGCGGCGGCGAGGAAGCGCGTCTTCGAGGCATTCGCCGCTTCGGCCTCGGCCTTGGCGCGCTGGAGTTCGGCATTGACGTGCAGCAGCTCCTCGGTGCGCTCGGCGACGCGCCGTTCGAGGCCCTCGTTCGCGCGTTCGAGCTCCTCCTCGCCGGCGACGGTGTCGGTGATGTCGGTATAGGTCGTGACGAAGCCGCCATCAGGCAGGGCGTTGGTACGGACCTCGATGACCTTCTTCGACGGGTAGAGCTTCAGACGCACGGGCTCGCGGTCGTTGATGAAGCTCTCCAGCCGCGCCGCCATCAATTCGTCGCGTGCGCCGGTGCCATAGGCGCCGCGGGCCGCATTGTAGCGCACGATCTCGTCGAGCCCCGTGCCGAAGCGGACCAGCGAGGCCGGCAGGTCGTAGAGCTGGATGAAGGCCTGGTTCCAGGCGAGCAGCCTGAGGTCCCGGTCGAGCACGGTGATGCCCTGTCCGGCATGGTCGAGACCGTGCTGGAGGATGTCGCGGTTGTACTGGAGCGCGGCCGAGGCGTCGTCGAGCAGCTTGAAGGCGGCCTCGGTCGAGAGGTTGCGCCGCTTCAGCAGCAGCGACAGCACGAGCCGCGAGGAGGCCGCGCCGATCGCCGAGGAGAGCAGGTGCTCGCCGAAGCGCAGCAGGTGAATATCGGCCTGGCGCCCGCTTTCCGAGGCCTCGCCGCGGCCGCTGTTGAAACCCTCGAAGGCGCGCTGGGTGCGCTCCGCCCCGAGATAGCGCGCGATCGTCGATTGCAGCTCGCCCTCGGTGATGGTGGTGCGCCAGAGCGAGAAGGACTGGGCCATCGTCGTCGGCTGGGACTCGACGAAGGCATTGGCCTGCAGCCGCTCCATCGCATTGGCGGGCCGGAGCAGCGAGAAGCCGATATAGGCGAGGATGTTGAAGCTCAGGCTCCAGAACACGCCATGCGGCAACGCCGGCCACTCCAGCCCGAACAGCGCCTCCGGTCGGAAGATGCCGGCGCCGAACGGGCCATGCGCGACGATCTCGCTCCACCAGCCGCCGGGCAGGGCCAGACTCGGCATCAGCAGCGTATAGGCCCAGACCAGCGTCCCGACCGTCAGACCGGCCACGGCGCCCAGCGCCGTGCCGCGCCGCCAGAACAGGCCGCCGAAGAAGGCCGGCGCAATCTGCGCCGTCGCCGCGAAGGAGAGCAGGCCGATCGAGACCAGCGCCGCCTCGCCCGAGGCGCGGTAATAGAGATAGCCGAGCAGGATCACGACGAAGATGCTCAGCCGGCGGATGATCACCACCTGCGAGCCGAGATCGCCGCCAAGATTGCTGTTGCTGGCGCCCCGCCTGCCAAAGAACCGGACCGCCCGGCCCGGATCGCTCAGGCCCCGCCGGCCGCGCAGCAGGAGCGGCATCACGAGATGGTTGGAGATCATGATCGCGAGCGCGACCGAGGCGACGATCACCATCGCCGTCGCCGCCGAAAGGCCGCCGACGAAGACCAGGAGCGCGATCACCCCGGCCTCTCGCTGCAACGGCAGCAGCAGCACGGTCATGTCGCGGTCGACGCCGCTGCCGGGGATCAGGATCTCGCCCGCCGCCGCCAACGGCAGCACGAACAGGTTGATCAGCACGAGATAGAGCGGGAACATCCACGCGGCGCGGCGCACGTCGCGCACGTCGCGGTTCTCGACGATCGTCATGTGGAACTGCCGCGCCAGCAGGAGCGCGGCGCAGCTCGACAGCAACGTCAGCGTCAGGAAGTTCGGCCAGCTCGAGGTGCGCTCCCAGATCGGCAAGGCGCCGCTCGCGGGATGGGCTGCCTGCGCCAGCAGGTCGCCGGCGCCGCCGAACAGCCCGTAGACGATGAAAAAGCCGAGCACGAGGAAGGCGACGAGCTTGATCAGCGATTCCACCGCGATCGCCAGCACGAGCCCGTCCTGGTGTTCGGTCGCATCGATATGGCGGGTGCCGAAGGCGCAGGCGAAGCCGGCGAGCACGATCGCGACGAGGAAGGGCAGGTCGCTCAGCACCGGCACGTCCGGCGTCGGCGGATGGCCGCCGGTCGCCGCGAGGAAGACCGAGAGCGAGTTCGCGACGGCCTTCAACTGCAGCGAGATATAGGGCAGCGCGCCGATCACCGCGACGATGCAGACCAGCGCTGCGACGCGTTCGCTCTTGCCGTAGCGGGCGCCGACGAAATCGGCGATCGAGGTGATGTTCTGCGACTTGGCGATGCCGACGATGCGGCCGACGAAGCGGTGGCCCAGCCCGATCACGAGGATCGGCCCGACATAGATGCCGAGGAAATCGAACCCCGCGCGGCTGGCGAAGCCGACCGAGCCGTAGAAGGTCCAGGAGGTGCAGTAGACGCCGAGCGCCAGCGCATAGATCGTCGTCCGCGCCCGGCCGGTCATCAGCTTGCGTCCGGAGGTGTCGGCCATGTGCGCGACGGCGAAGAGCCCGCACAGATAGGCGAGCGCGACCAGCACCACGGACCAGGCGGGGATCATGCCGTCCTCGCGGATGCCGTATGCGAACGAGGTCGGGGTGCAGGCGTCATGGAATTCCGCTTCTTGGTTTTCCGTAGAGTATCGGAGGGCCTGCCAGCTCGCCATAGGCCATTGGCGCAAGCCTTCAAGCCGGATTCATCCCCAGCTCTTTGGGTTTCAGGTGCCCCAGGGCCGGCTTCGGCGTGTTTTCGGGCTTTCCCTGTTCTGTCCGGCTGGTCTAGCGTCCGGGGCAGGCTGTTGGGGTAGCCTTGCCGATTCTCAAGGGGTGCAGCATGTTGGAAGAATTCAAGAAATTCGCCCTGAAGGGCAATGTCGTCGACCTCGCCATCGGTGTCATCATCGGCGCGGCCTTCAGCAAGATCGTCGACTCCCTCGTCGCCGACATCATCATGCCCTTCATCGGCGCGCTCGGCGGCGTCGATTTCTCGAACTATTTCATCGGCCTCAACAGCGCCGTCACGTCGCCGATCCTTTCGGAAGCCAAGAAGCAGGGTGCGGTCCTCGCCTATGGCAACTTCGTCACGGTCGGCATCAACTTCCTGATCATCGCCATGGTCCTCTTCATGGTCGTCAAGGGTATCAACAAGCTGCAGAAGCAGCAGCCGGCGAAGGAAGAGGCTCCCCCGGCCAAGCCCGACGACGTCGTCCTGCTCGGTGAGATCCGCGACCTGCTCAAGCAGAAACAGGCCTGATCCCTTACCCCCGCGCGGCCGTGATTCATCACGGCCGCCGATCGACCCGATCTCGCGATTTCATGCCTCGCCGCGCCGCGATCGGCTAAAGGTGGGCCATCGTATTGTCGCGAGGCCGATCCCGATGAACAGCGCCATCCTGCCGGGCAGCACCCTGCTTGCCGAGCTTCGCCCCGAGGCCCGGAATGCGCCGGAAAGCGGCATCGTCGAGGTGGTCAATCACGGCCGCCTCAAGCCGGGCCTGATCCCGCTCTGGGTCGGCGAGGGCGATCTCTCGACCCCCGCCTTCATCTCGGATGCGGCGGCCCGCTCGCTTGCGGCGGGCGAGACCTTCTACACTTGGCAGCGTGGCATTCCGGAACTCCGCGAGGCTCTCGCCCGCTACCACCAGCGCCTCTATGGCCGCGCGTTCTCGCCCGAGAGCTTCTACGTCACGGGCTCGGGCATGCAGTCGGTCCAGATCGCGGTACGGATGATCGCCGGCCCCGGCGACGAAATCCTCATCCCGACCCCGGCCTGGCCGAATTTCGGCGCAGCGGTCGGCGTCAGCGGCGCCAGCACCGTCTGCGTGCCGATGGATTACAAGCAAGGCCAGTTCACCCTCGATCTCGACCGGCTCGCGGCGGCGATCACGCCGCGCACCCGCGGCATCCTGGTGAACTCTCCGTCCAACCCGACCGGTTGGACCGCGACCCGGGCCGAGCAGGAGGCGCTGCTGGCGCTCTCGCGCAAGCACGGCATCTGGATCGTCGCCGACGAGATCTATGGCCGCTTCATCTATGACGGCTCTGAGCGCGCGCCCTCCTTCCACGACATCATGGAGGCGGAGGACCGCGTCATCTTCGTCCAGACCTTCTCGAAGAACTGGGCCATGACCGGCTGGCGCATCGGCTGGATCGAGGTGCCCGTCGCCTTCGGGCAGGTCGTCGAGAACCTGATCCAGTATTCGACCTCCGGCTCGCCGGTCTTCGTCCAGCGCGGCGCCATCGCTGCCCTCGACGAGGGCGAGGGCTTCGTCGCCGAGCAGATCGCGCGCGCCGCCGAAGGCCGCCGGATCGTGTTCGAGGGGCTGAAGGCGACGAACCGCGTCACGCTTTCGGCGCCGGTCGGGGCGTTCTACCAGTTCTTCTCGGTTGATGGCCGCGAGGATTCCCGCAAGCTCGCGCTCGATCTGGTCGACAGCGCCAATGTCGGTCTCGCGCCCGGCACCGCCTTCGGTCCCGGCGGCGAGACGGGCCTGCGCCTCTGCTTCGCCCGCAAGTCCAGCGATCTGGTCGAGGCCGTCGCGCGCCTGCAGAAGGCTTTGGCCGCCGGCTGAGTCCAAGGCAGGCGGCGCAACGCCGCCTTGCATCCGGCGGGCAGCAGGTCGGTTGACCCGCTGCCGCGCCATCGCCATGAACGCCCGGCGCCGCCTGTTCCCGGCGCGGCGGGAACGCGATGAAACCGTTCGGCTACCCCACGAACCGGCTGGTCATTCTCTGGCGGGAAATCCTGGTCATCGCGCTCGCGGCCATCGGGGGCGGGGCCTTTGCGCTGCTCGGCATGCCCGCAGCCTGGCTGTCCGGATCGATGCTGATCAGCGCGGTCGTCGCGTTGATGCGCCCGCTGCCGAACCTGCGCCGGCCCTGGTTCGATTCCACCATGGTTCTCTCCGGCGTGATCATCGGCTCGGCCGCGACGCCCGAGGCGCTGGCGGCGGCGGCGCGCTATCCCGCTTCGCTGATCATCCTCCTCGTCGGCGTTACCGCTATCATGCTCGCGACCGGGGCTTATCTGCGCCATGTCGCGCGCTGGCCCTGGATCGATGCCCTGCTGGCCGCCGCGCCCGGCGCTCTCTCGACTGTGCTCGCGGTGGCGCAGGCGAAAGGCGCCAATATCGGGCGGATCTCGGTCGTCCAGCTGTTTCGCCTGTTGGTGCTGGTCGCGCTCCTGCCCAGCGTGATGCAATTGAGTGGCGCCGCTGCCAGCATGCCGGCAGCCGCCCTTCAAGAGGTCGATGCCGGCACCATGTTCGGCGTGACCATGTCCGGACTGGCGCTGGGCCTCCTCTTCGAGCGGCTCGGGCTCTCCGCGCCATTGATGTTCGGCGCGACCTTCGCCAGCGCAGCCCTGCACGGTAGCGGCCTTGTCGAGGGTGCGTTGCCCATGCCGATCCAGATCGCCGTGCAGATATTGCTTGGTACCACCATGGGCGGGCGCATCGCCCATATCCCGCGCAATGAGCTGAAGGGGCTGTTTCCGCTCGCCATCGGCGGCTTCGCCGTCTCGATTGGCGTCGCCTTCCTGTTCGCCTGGCCGGCTGCCTGGCTCGCCGGCGTCTCCTTTGCCAGCGGCATGGCGGCCTTCGCGCCAGGTGGCCTGGAGGCGATGGCGATGCTAGCCTTCGCGATGGGGCTCGATACGCTCTATGTCGGCGCGCATCATCTCGTACGCTTCGTCGTCATCGGCCTGGCGATGCCGCTCGTGCTCAGCCGCATGAGGAACGCGCCGCCGCGCTGACCGTCTGGGCCGGTTAAGCTTAACGATCCATTATACTTCGGGTCCGTGATTGCGGCTTCCCCGCAAATCCGAATTCATTCGCTCCTGCTAGGTACTTAGCCGTCGACGGAGGTCGATGGCAGCGGAGCGACCGCCATGAACATCGCCGTGCAGGCGCCGACCGTCTGGCGCCGTCCCGCCAAGCCCGTCGCGGTCATCGGCGCCGGCATTGCCGGTCTTACCGCAGCCTATGAGCTGGAACGCCGCGGTATCCGCGCCACGGTCTTCGAAAGCGGCAGCGCTGTCGGGGGCATGGCCTCATCCTTCAAGGATGCCGAAGGTTATACTTACGATTTCGGCGCGCATTTCGTCAGCAACCGCCTGGCCGATGCAATGGGGGCGAGCGGCATCTCGAGAACCGTCTGTCATTACGGCGAGGCGGTCGCGCTGGGCGGCAGGAGCTACAGCTACCCTTTCGGGCTCGCGCTCTCGCCCCGCTACGTGGCGAGCGCCGTTTCCGCCCGTCTTCATCCCCGGCCGGTCGAAAGCGCGGCCGACTGGTTCCGCAATGCCTATGGCGAGGCGCTCGCCGAGGATGTCGCGATACCGCTTGCCGAAGCCTGGTCGGGCGCGCGGGCTCACGAACTCTCGCCCGCCGTCGGCCATAAGCTCGCGGCTGGTGTGATGAAGACCTTCATGCTGAAGGCGGCCTCGCGGCTTTCGGGCAGGGCGGTCTGCAACGGCTATTCGCACGAGATGCCGGAAAGCCCACGCGTCTATCATGTCTATCCCGAGGGCGGCGTCGCCAAGCTGCTGGAGCCGACGGTTGCGCGCCTCAGCGACAGCATCGCGCTCGAATCGAAGGTCGAGCGTGTCTACGTCGAGAACGGCAAGGTCGTGGCGGTGAAGGTCAATGGCCGCGAGATCGGCGTCTCCGCCGTGGTCAGCACGGCCCCGGTCCATGTCCTGCCCAGGCTCGTCGAGGGCACCGACGCGCTCGATGAACTCGCCGGCTTCCGCTACCGCCCGATGATCTTCGTCAACCTGCGGTTCGAGGGCCGCAACCTCCTGCCCGACACGATGCTCTGGGTGCCGGATCGCACGCAGCCCTTCTTCCGGGTCACCGAAGCACCGTTCTCCATGCCTTGGCTCGCGCCGGAGGGGCGCACGCAACTGACCTTCGATATCGGCTGCGAGGTCGGAGATTCCTGGTGGACGATGTCGGACGAGAAACTGGCGCAGGCCTGCCTCGACGGCCTGTGCCGCATCTATCCGCATCTGCGCGAGCGCTATATCGGCGCGGGCGGCATGCTGAAGACGCCCTTCGCCTATCCCGTCTATCTCTCGCGCTACGAGGAGCGCCGCCAGGGTTTCGCTGAAAGCACGGGTGTCGACGGCCTCTACAGCATCGGCCGCAACGGCGAGTTCGCCCATCTCCTGATGGAGGACATCTACTGGCGCACGCTGAAGCGCATGCGCGATGTCGCTGATTACGTCGGGCGGGACGTTGGAGCAGGCGTCGCTAGGTCGGCCGCGTAGCTCCATTCGTATGCGTCATGACCGCGTAGAGCGAGGTCGTGCCGCAGATGAACAGGCGGTTGAGTTTCGGGCCGCCCCAGCAGACATTGGCGGTGATCTCCGGAATATGGACCTTGCCGATGAGCGTGCCGTCCGGGTGGTAGATATGGACGCCGTCGGCGGCGCTGGTCCAGATCCGCCCCTCGATATCGAGGCGGAAGCCATCGAACAGCCCGGCGGTGCAGGTGGCGAACACCTCCGACTCTCCGAGCGTGACGCCATCCGCGCCCATGCTGAAGCTGCGGATATGCCGCGGCCCGTTCTCGGGATCGTGGCTCCCGCCGGTATCGGCGATGTAGAGGATGCTCTCGTCCGGCGAGAAGGCGAGGCCGTTGGGCTTGACGAAATCATCGGCGACGATGGCGATCTCGCCCGTCTGGCCGTCGATCCTGTAGACATTGCAGGCGCCGATCTCGCCGTGGGACTTGTCGCCCTCGTAGTCACTGAGAATGCCGTAATCGGGATCGGTGAACCAGATCGAGCCATCCGACTTTACCACGGCATCGTTGGGCGAATTCAGGCGCCTGCCGCCGAAATGGCTGGCGAGCACGGTGACCGAGCCGTCATGCTCGGTGCGCGTCACCTGCCGCCCGCCATGCTCGCAGGTGACGAGCCGCCCCTCGCGGTCGATCGTGTTGCCGTTGGAGTTGCGCGCCGGCTGGCGGAAGGTGCCGACCTGTCCGCTCAGCGCGTCGTAGCGCAGCATGCGGTCGTTCGGGATGTCCGACCAGACCAGCGTGTTATGGGCCGGGAACCAGGCCGGTCCCTCGGACCAGCGTGCGCCCGTCCAGAGGCGCTCGACGCGGGCCGAGCCCGGAATGACGCGATGGAACCGCGGATCGAGGACCGTAACCCCCGTGCCTTCGAGCAGGCCGAACATGTCATTCCTCCCTAAAGCTTTGGCTGGAGCATCCTTGCCCGCGCGGGGCAGGGCAATGCCCTAGAGCGCAAGCCCCGCATCCCAATAGGGCGTGGCGCCATAGAGTTCGCCGAGATAGTCGACGAAGGCGCGCACCTTCTGCTCCATGTGCCGGCGGCTCGGGTAGACCGCATAGATCGCGACACGCGAGCCGACCGCATAGGCCGGCAGGACCCGCTGTAGCGCCCCGGATTTGAGCTCCGGCCCGACATCCCAGGTCGAGCGCGGGGCGATGCCGACGCCGCCCAGCAAGGCCTCGCGCACGACCTCGCTCGAATTGGTGCGCAAGGGGCCGTTGACCCGCACCGAGACCGGTCCCTCCGGCCCGTCGAGCCGCCAGTGGTCGGCGTTATGGGCGATCAGGGTATGGCGCGACAGGTCAGCGATCTCGTTTGGCGTGCCGTGCTCCGCCAGATAGCCCGGCGTCGCGCAGAGCACCCGGTGGTTGCGGGCAAGGCGCTTGGCGACGAGGCTGGAATCCTGCAGGTCGGCGATCCGGATCGCCAGGTCGAAGCCTTCGCCCACGACATCGACGAAGGCGTCGCTGAGCACGAGCTCGACCGTCACCAGCGGATTGGCGTCGAGGAAGCGCTTGAGATGCGGCGCGACATGCATCCGGCCGAAGGAAGTCGGCGCCGAGACGCGCAGCGTCCCGCGCACCTGTCCGGCGCCGCTCGATACCCAGGATTCGGCCTCCTCGATCGAGGACAGGATCGAGACGACGCGCTCGTAGAAGCCTTGTCCGGCCTCGGTGAGGGCAAGCTGCCGCGTCGTGCGCTGGAGCAGGCGCACGCCGAGCCGCTCCTCCAGCCGGCGGATGCGCTTCGAGATCACCGCCGGCGACAGGTTAAGCTGCCGGCCGGCCGCCGACATGCTCTTGGTCGTCACCACATGTGCGAACACGTCGAGATCGCCAAACCGGTCCATCGCTACGCCACCTTTTCCAATCTGGAAATAATGGCTGGCTTTGGCCACGCTGCAAGTGCCATTGAATTGATCTAATCTGCCGCGCAGACAAATGCCCGTCAGTGGTGTGGATGAGTCGTCGAGAGTGGAGGGGAAAGATGAGCGCGATAGCCTTTCCGGTGCCGGATGCCGGCATTCTCGCCCGTCGCGAATCGATCATCGCCGGCCTCGCGCGCCTTGTCTCGCCGCAGGCGCTGATCACCAGCGACGATGAGCGCCGCCCCTACGAGACCGATGCGCTGACCGCCTATCGGCGCATGCCGCTCGCCGTCGTTCTGCCCTCGACCACGCAGGAGGTCGCCGCTGTCCTGCGCTATTGCCGGGAGCAGGGCGTGCCGGTGGTGCCGCGCGGCTCTGGCACCTCGCTCGCGGGCGGCGCGATCCCGCAGGAGGACGCGGTGGTCGTCGGCGTCTCCAAGATGAACCGCATCCTCGCGATCGACTATGCCAACCGTGTCGCGCGGGTCGAGGCCGGCGTCACCAATCTCGCGGTCACCGGCGCGGTGTCGGCTGAAGGCTTCTTCTATGCGCCCGATCCGTCGTCGCAGCTCGCCTGCTCGATCGGCGGCAATATCGGCATGAATTCGGGCGGGGCGCACTGCCTGAAATACGGGGTCACCACCAACAACGTGCTCGGCGTGACCATGGTCCTGCTCGACGGCAGCATTGTGGAGATCGGCGGCGCCCATCTCGATTCACCCGGCTACGACCTGCTCGGCCTGATCAACGGCTCGGAAGGCCAGCTCGGCATCATCACCGAGGCGACGGTTCGCATCCTGCGGGCGGCCGAGGGTGCGCGCCCCGTGCTGTTCGGCTTCCCGACCAGCGAGCAGGCGGGCTCGGCCGTGGCTGCGATCATCGGCGCTGGCATCATCCCGGTCGCGATGGAGTTCATGGACAAGCCGGCGATCGAGATCTGCGAGGCCTTCGCCAAGGCCGGCTACCCGATGGATGTCGAGGCGCTGCTGATCATCGAGGTCGAGGGTTCCGACGAGGAGATGAACGCCCAGCTCGCCCGCATTGTCGCGATAGCGCGGGAGCACGGTGTGAGCACCGTCAAGGAATCGAAATCGGCGATGGAGGCGGCGGCGATCTGGAAGGGCCGCAAATCCGCCTTCGGCGCCACCGGCCGCATCGCCGACTATATCTGCATGGACGGCACGATCCCGACCGGGCAACTGCCCTATGTGCTCCGGCGCATGGACGAGATCGTGAAGGGCTATGGCCTGCGCGTCGCCAATGTCTTCCATGCCGGCGACGGCAATCTCCATCCGCTGATCCTCTACAATTGCAACGATCCCGTAGAGGCGCAGAAGGCCGAGGATGCCGGCATGGACATCCTCAAGCTCTGCGTCGAGGTCGGCGGCTGCCTGACCGGCGAGCACGGCGTCGGCATCGAGAAGCGCGACCTGATGACCTTCCAGTTCAATCCGGAAGACCTCGCCCAGCAGATGCGGGTGAGGGCGGTGTTCGACGAAAGCTGGCTGCTCAACCCGGCGAAGGTCTTCCCGCTGGAAGGCAGGGTGGCGGCGTAGCTTTGTCATTCCGGGGCTCGCGCAGCGAGAACCCGGAACCCACGACTGGGTGAGAGGGATGCCGTACTTCGTCTATCTCCTCGCCCGAAAGAAGGACGGCACGCTCTATCTGGGTATCACCAATGATCTTGCGAGGCGCGTTCAAGAACACAAGGCGAAGCAGAATATTGGCTTTACCTCGCGATACGACGTTGATCGACTTGTCTGGTACGAAGAATTCGAATGGGTCCACGAAGCCATCGATCGGGAGAAGGCACTGAAGAAATGGCGCCGCGCCTGGAAGATCAAATTGATCGAGGACATCAATCCCGAATGGACGGATCTCTATGAAGGGCTGGCTTGAACGGGGGCACCCTGTCGTGGGTTCCGGGTTCTTCGCTGCGCGAAGCCCCGGAATGACAAAGGGCAGCGCATGATCGTCCACACTCCCACCACCGAGGCGCAGGCCTGCGCCGTCGTGAAGTCGGTCATCGACAGCGCCGTGCCGCTCACGCTGCGGGGCGGCGGCACGCGCTCTGGCCTCGGACGCCCGGCCCAGGCCGCGAGCACGCTGTCCAGCGTCGGCTTGACCGGCATTACGCTCTACGAGCCGGCCGAGATGGTCATCGCGGCCCGCGCCGGCACGCCGCTCGCACTCGTGCAGGAAACCCTCGCTGAGCGCGGCCAGATGCTGCCCTTCGAGCCGATGGACCACCGCGCCCTCTATGGCAGCGAGGGCGAGCCGACGATCGGCGCCATCGCCGCCTGCAACATCTCTGGCCCGCGCCGGATCAATGCCGGCGCCGCCCGTGACTCTCTGATCGGGGTCAGGCTGGTCAATGGCCGCGGCGAGATGATCAAGTCCGGCGGGCGCGTGATGAAGAACGTCACTGGCCTGGACCTCGTGAAGCTCCTCAGCGGCAGCCACGGCACGCTCGGCTTCCTCACCGAAGTCACCTTCCGCGTGCTGCCGCGGGCGGAACGCATCGTCACGCTGCAATGGCGCGGCCTCTCCGACGAAGTGGGTGTTGCGCTGCTGGCGAAGGCGCTGGGCTCGCCCTTCGAACCGATGGCGGCGGCGCATCTCCCGGCCCGGATCGCTGGCGAGGAGGCGCTGACCCTGTTGCGTCTGGAGAATTTCTCGGACTCGATCGACTACCGTGCCGGTGAACTCGCGCTGCTGCTCGGCGACTATGGCACGCCCGATCGGCTGGAAGGAAAAGCCCCGACCGCACTCTGGAGCGATATCCGCGATGCGGCCTTCTTCGCCGGCAGCGATGACGCGGTCTGGCGGCTCTCGCTCGCTCCGACCAACGGCCCGACGGCCGCCGCCGCGATCAGGCGGATGATCCCGGCCGCACGCTGCTTCTACGACTGGGGCGGCGGACTGGTCTGGCTGGCAGTTCCCGCCTATGGCGATGCCGGCGCCGCCGCGATCCGCGCCGCGCTGAAGCCGCTCGGCGGCCATGCCACGCTGGTCCGCGCGTCCGATGCGATCCGCGCCGCCGTCGACGTGTTCCAGCCGCTGGCAGAGCCGCTGATGCGGGTGACCGCCGGCATCAAGAAAAGCTTCGATCCCGCCGGCATCTTCGAGCCCGGCCGGATCTATGCGGGGATCTGATGACGCTCGCTGACACGCTTTCCGCCGAAACCCGCGATGGCCGCGCGAGCTGGGCATCCAACCGGCTCGGCCCCGTCGCGCTCGTGTTCGTGGCCGCGCTGCTGATCGCGGGCGTCGCCGCGATCCTGCTCTGGATGGGTCGCGAGCCGATCTGCAAATGCGGGGCGATCAAGTTCTGGCAAGGCACGGTGGTTTCTTCCGAGAACTCCCAGCACATCGCCGACTGGTACACCTTCTCGCATATCATCCACGGCTTCCTGTTCTACGGCCTGTTCTGGCTGATCCGTCGCATCACCGGCCTGCCGATCGCCTTCGGCCTCGCGCTCCTGCTCTCGATCCTGCTCGAAGGCGCCTGGGAAATCGCCGAGAACACCGACGCCGTGATCAACCACTACCGCTCGGCGACGATCTCGCTCGACTATTACGGCGACAGCGTCCTGAACTCGGTCAGCGATACCCTCTCGATGGTGCTGGGCTTCCTGATCGCCCGGCTCGTACCGGTCTGGCTGACGGTGACCAGCGCGCTGGCGATGGAACTCATTGTCGGCTGGCTGATCCGCGACAACCTCACCCTCAACGTCATCATGCTGCTCTGGCCGATGGACTGGATCAAAGCCTGGCAGGGCGGGGCCTGAATCGATGCAGACGAACTTCACTCCCGAGCGCCTCGCCTCCGACCCGCGCATGCCGGCTTCGGAGAAGATCCTGCGGACCTGCGTGCATTGCGGCTTCTGCACCGCGACCTGCCCGACCTATCTGCTGCTCGGCGACGAGCTCGATTCGCCGCGCGGGCGCATCTACCTGATCAAGGACATGCTGGAGAACGGCAAGCCCGCCACCGAAGAGGTGGTGAAGCATGTCGACCGCTGCCTCTCCTGCCTCTCCTGCATGTCGACCTGCCCCTCGGGCGTGCATTACATGCACCTCGTCGATCACGCCCGCGCCCATATCGAGGAGACCTATACCCGCTCCTGGCATGACAGGTTGTTGCGCAAGGTGCTGGCGGCGATATTGCCCTATCCCGGCCGTTTCCGCGCCGCGATGCTGATGGCGCTGGTCGGCAAGCCGCTGGCGCCGGTGCTGGGCGTGATCCCGGTCGTCGGCTCGCGTCTCAAGGCGATGCTGGCGCTGGCGCCCGCGCGCCTGCCGACACGCTCCGCCATGGAAGGCCCGCATAGCTTCCCGCCGCCGACCGAGCGCAAGAAGCGCGTCGCGCTGCTCTCCGGCTGCGCCCAGCCGGTGCTCGATCCCGCCATCAACGAGGCGACGATCCGCCTGCTCAACCGCCATGGCGTCGAGGTCGTGCTGCCGAAGGGGGAGGGCTGCTGCGGCGCGCTCGTCCATCATATGGGGCAGGAGCACGATGCCCTGTCCTTCGCACGCAAGAACATCGACGCCTGGATGGCGGAGGTCGATGGTGAGGGGCTCGACGCGATCCTGATCACCGCTTCCGGCTGCGGCACCACGATCAAGGATTACGGCTTCATGTTCCGCAACGAGCCGGCCTATGCCGAGAAGGCGGCGAAGGTCTCAGGCTTGGCGAAGGACGTGACCGAGTTCCTGGAGACGCTGGAGCTTGCTCCGACCCGCGATGTCGCGATACCGATCGCCTATCACTCCGCCTGCTCGATGCAGCATGGCCAGCAGCTCAAGGATGGGCCCAAGCGCTTGTTGTCGGGCGCCGGCTTCAAGGTGAAGGAGGTGCCGGAGGGCCATATCTGCTGCGGCTCGGCCGGCGTCTACAACATCCTCCAGCCCGAGATCGCGGGGAAGCTGCGCGAGCGCAAGATCGGCAATATCGAGCGGACGAAGCCGATGCTGGTCGCGACCGGTAACATCGGCTGCATGACCCAGCTCGCAAAGGGTTTTTCGGACAAGGGCTCAGGCGTGCCGGTGGTTCACACTGCCGAGTTGCTGGATTGGGCGACCGGCGGGCCATTGCCGGAGAAGCTGGCGCGGGCGGGGGTCGAGGACCGGCCTTTAAGGGCGGCGCGGCTGGCGGCTGCCGAGTAGTCGAGCTTGCCCCTCGCGCCCGTACGGTCTAACCCGCAGTCAACTTTCCGTTGATTGTCCGAGCTCGCCCCATGTCCGCCGACAAGACCGCCCCTGCCAAGCTGAAGGCCCGCCAACCGCGCGGCTTCGTCGATCGCGGCCCGGCCGATGTCGCCGCGACCGAGCGCATGCTCTCCGTCATCCGCGAGAGCTTCTCGGTCTATGGCTTCGATCCGGTCGAGACGCCCTTCGTCGAATACACCGACGCGCTCGGCAAATTCCTCCCGGATCAGGACCGGCCGAACGAGGGCGTCTTCTCCTTCCAGGACGATGACGAGCAGTGGCTCTCGCTGCGCTACGACCTGACGGCACCGCTCGCCCGTTATGTCGCCGAGAATTTCGACGCGCTGCCGAAGCCCTATCGCAGCTATCGCGTCGGCTATGTCTTCCGCAACGAGAAGCCGGGGCCGGGCCGCTTCCGCCAGTTCATGCAGTTCGATGCCGATATCGTCGGCTCCGGCACCGTCGCGGGCGATGCCGAGATCTGCATGCTCGCTGCCGACACGATGGAGAAGCTCGGCATCAAGCGCGGCGACTATGTCGTGAAGGTCAACAACCGCAAGGTGCTCGACGGCGTGATGGATGCGGCCGGGATCGACCCCGCCGCGCGCCTGACCGTGCTGCGCGCGATCGACAAGGCCGACAAGTTCCCGCTCGAAGAGGTCCGCAAGCTTCTCGGCGAAGGCCGCAAGGACGAGAGCGGCGACTTCACCAAGGGCGCAGGGCTCACCGACGCGCAGGCCGACAAGATTGTCCGGTATCTTGCTGTTGGAAAAAAACTCGCCGATCTGGGCAAAGCCTACTCTCAGGACGCCGTTCAGTCAGCCAAGCTCTCAGCGGCAGCTGTCGAGGAGTTGCAGCAGCTCGTGGTTGGGGCGGATATCGGTGGTGAGGGCATCCAAGAGCTGGAGCAGATTCGCGAGCTGATCACGGCGGCCGGCTATCTCGGGCGGATCATCATCGACCCCTCCGTCGTGCGCGGCCTTGAGTATTACACCGGCCCGGTCTACGAGGTGGAGCTCACCTTCCCGGTCACCAACGATGACGGGCAGGTCGTGCGCTTCGGCTCGGTCGCGGGTGGCGGGCGCTATGACGGTCTCGTCGGCCGCTTCCGGCCTGAGCCCGTGCCGGCGACCGGCTTCTCGATCGGCGTCTCCCGGCTGTTCTCGGCGCTGAAGGCGGTGAAGTCGCCGATCGTCGACAGCAAGAACGAACTACCGCTCGTCGTCGTCACAGCGATGGACAACAAGTCGCCGGAATTCATGCCGGGCTATCAGGCGATGGTCTCGGCCCTGCGCCAGGCCAAGGACGCGGACGGCAAGCCGCTCCTGCGCGCCGACCTCTATCTCGGGGGCTCCGGCTTCAATGCCCAGATGAAATATGCCGACCGTCGCGGCGCGATCTGCGCCGTTATTCAGGGCTCTTCCGAGCGCGAGGCCGGCACGGTCGTCATCAAGGACCTGATCCTCGGCGCCGAGCTCGCCGCCGCCAGCCGCGACGTCAAGGATTCTGCCGAGCACAAGGCGAAGCAGGCCGAGGCCCAGTTCGCCGTGCCGGTCGCGGAATTGGTCGAGGGCGTGAAGCGGGTGCTGGCGCGACATTCGTGAGCGCCCTTCTCCCCTTGCGGGAGAAGGTGCCGGCAGGCGGATGAGGGGTCGCGCTGTGATCCATTGTCGGCGCCTGTTCCGGCCACGATGCTCGAAGCGTCGCGCGACCCCTCATCCGTCTCGGCTTCGCCGAGCCACCTTCTCCCGCAAGGGGAGAAGGGAAGGGACGCGAAACTCCGTTCACCCATTTCCCTCAAATCCCTCGAAAATTCGCGGCGTCGCTGCTAGAGCATCGGACCGAAAAGTGGCGTTCCCTTTTCGGAGCCATCCGATGCTGATTTCCGGCGCGGCGCTCGCAACAGGACAGGACGAGCCGTGCCCGCAAGCCGCGCCAGCATCGAGACCGTGATCGCGCTCTTCGCCGGCGAGGGCTATGAGCATGCCGAGCCGGCGATCCTGCAGCCGGCCGACGTCTTCCTCGATCTCTCCGGCGAGGATATCCGCCGCCGTATCTTCATGACGCAGGATGCCGACGGCCGCGACTGGTGCCTGCGCCCCGAATACACCATCCCCGTCGCGCTCGATCACATCGCCTCGGGCCGGGCGGAGCCGGCGGCCTACGCCTATGCCGGCCCGGTCTTCCGCATGCGCTCCGGTGAGCCGGGCGAGTTCCTGCAAGCGGGGCTTGAATCCTTCGGCCGCGACGATTTCACCGCCACTGACGCCGAGATCATGGCATTGACCATCGAGGCGACGGCGATGCTCGGCCTCGCCGAGCCGCGCATCGTCATGGGCGATGTCGCCGTGCTTGGCGCGCTGCTCGACGGCCTTGCTGTACCGCAAGGCGCCCGTCGTCGGCTGGTCCGCGCCGTGGTGCAGGGCAAGGGCACCGATGCGGTCGATGCGCTCGATCCCCCGGCTGCCGATGGCGATGCCGCCCATGCCGGCCTGCTCAAGGCGCTCGAGGGGCAGGACCCCAAGGCCGCTCGCGCTTTCGTCGAGGATGTGCTCTCGATCGCTGGTATCTCGACCGTGGGCGGACGCTCCGCCGCCGATATCGCCGAGCGCTTCCTGGCGCGCGCCGCCGAGCGTGAGAACCCGGTCAATGGCGACGTCAAGGCGCTGCTGGCGCAGGTGCTCGCGGTCTCCGGCGATCCGGACGCGGCCTCGGCCTCGCTGCGCGGCCTTGCCGATCAGGCTTCCCTCGATATTGGCCGGCAACTCGACGCCTTCGACGAGCGCACCGGCTTCCTCGCCGCGCGCGGAGTCGATATCGGCGCCATCCGGTTCTCGGCCGGCTTCGCCCGCAATCTCGACTACTACACCGGCTTCATCTTCGAGCTTCACGACACGGCCCGCGGCGACGGCAAGCCCGTTGCCGGCGGCGGCCGCTACGACAACGTCCTCGGCCGCCTCGGCGCGCGCCAGCCACTTCCCGCTGTCGGCGCCTCGCTCTGGCTCGACCGCCTGACGGGAGACGCCGCATGAGCCAGATGCCGGACAACGACGCCCCGCTCGTCCTCGCCGTGCCCTCGAAGGGCCGCCTGCAGGAGAACGCCACCGCCTTCTTCGGCCGCGCCGGGTTGAAATTTGTCAAGTCGCGCGGCGAGCGCGACTATCGCGGTGCGATTGCCGGCGTCGATGGCGCCGAAGTCGCCTTCCTCTCAGCCTCCGAGATCGTCGCGCAGCTCTCCTCCGGCGCCGCCCATGTCGGCATCACCGGCGAGGATCTCGTCCGCGAGCAGCTTTCGGATGCCGATGCGGCGGTCGAGATGCTGACCCCGCTCGGCTTCGGCCACGCCAATGTCGTCGTCGCTGTTCCGCAAGCCTGGATCGACGTGCGCAACATGGCCGATCTCGACGATGTCGCTTCCGCGATGCGGGCGCGCCACGGCAAGAAGCTGCGTGTCGCGACCAAATACGTGAACCTGACCCGCCGCTTCTTCGCGCAGCACGGTCTCGCCGATTACCGCATCGTCGAAAGCCTCGGCGCGACCGAGGGCGCGCCGGCTGCCGGCACGGCCGAGATCGTGGTCGACATCACCACGACCGGCGCGACGCTTTCCGCCAATGCGCTGAAGGTCCTCGACGACGGCGTGATGCTGGCGTCCGAGGCCAATCTCGTCGCCTCGATGCAGGCCCCGTGGGGGGCGCGCGCGAAGGCCGCGGCCAAGACCATCCTGTCGCGGATCGCGGCGGAGGAGGAGGGGCGCACGCTCCGCGAGGTCCGCGCACGGCTCGATCTCGCTCCGGATGCGCTCGCCGCGCTGGAGGAACGCTTCGGCGCGCGCCTGCCGTTCGGGGCGCCGGCCTCTGGAACGCCGCTGACGCTGCACTGCCCGGACAAGGCGGTCTTTGCGCTGGTCGAGCATCTCGATGGCCTCGGCGCCGACGATGTCACCGTCAGTGCGCCGGCCTATGTCTTCCGCCGCGCGAACCGGTTGCTGGAGCGTTTGAACGCCCGCATCTGATGCTGCACGGCAGCATCGGAATGACGGGATCGCCCGCGCTTCAGCCTTGATCCCGAACCAATTGGCCTCTAGGCGTGTTAACCGGTTTGGCGGCACGCCTCGCTGCCGTGCGAGTGAATGCAGGTAAGACGATCATGATTCGACGCCTTGGCCTCGCGGCCGTTCTTGCGGCCCTGGCCGTGCCGATGCTGATGCCGGGCGAAGCGGCGGCGCAGAACCGTCAGAGGCTGCCGGGGATTGGCGATACCAACAATGCGGCGAGCGCGCCGCTGCCGACGCAGCAGCAGGAAAAGATGTTCCCGCTCGGCGCGAGCTGGAGCGTCGTCGCGCTGAACGGCAAGCCGGTCCAGGACCGGCGCGCGACCTTGATCGTCGACCAGAACCTGCGCGGCACCGGTTTCGGCGGCTGCAACACCTTCTCGGCCTCCGCCTATCCCTTGCGCCAGCAGGGTTTCGCAGTCGGGCCGATCGCGATCACCAAGCGCAATTGCGACAAGGGCATGCTCGATTTCGAGAAGGCCTTCCTGATGGCCTTGCGTGCGACAAGCAAATGGGACGTCGTCAACGGCCGCCTGATCCTGAAGGGCGGGGCCGGCGAATTGACGCTCAGCCGTTCGCTCTGACGGACTGTCCCTTCCCGGGAAAAGATCGTTACGGCAGTGAATAAGAAAAAGGGTCGCGTGAGCGACCCTTTTTCGTTTTGGGGAGCCTTCTGTCGGCCTCAGGCCGCCGGGGCTTTTGCTGTCGGGGTCGGCGTGAAGGTGCCGTCCGCATTCGGCTCCATGGTGACGAGGGCATCGTGCATGGCGCGCAGCGTCGCGCGATGGCCGATCGAGACGATGCAGGTCTGCGGCAATTCGCGGTCGATCGTCGCGTAGATCTCGCCTTCCAGCTTCTCGTCGAGCGAGGCCGTTGCCTCGTCGAGGAAGAGCCAGTCCGGCTTGCTCAGGAGTGCGCGCGCGACGGCGAGCCGTTGCTGCTCACCGCCCGAGAGCCGCTGCCCCCAGAGATCGACCTCGTCGAGCTTCTCAGCGAGATGGCCGAGCTTGACCTTCTCCATCGCGGCGCGGGTCGCGGCGTCGTCATAGGCGCCTTCCTCGGCCGGGTAGGCGAGCGCCGCCCGGAGCGAGCCCTGCGGTAGATAGGGCCGCTGCGGCAGCAGCATGATCTCGGCGTTGGCGGGAATGCCGACCTTGCCGTCGCCGAAGGGCCAGATGCCGGCGATGGCGCGGAACAGCGTCGACTTGCCGGAGCCGGAAGGGCCGATCAGCAGCGTCGAGCGCGCGGTACCGAGATCGAGCGCGCCGAGCTTCACGATCGGCTTGCCGTTCGGCAGGAGGAGGGTGGCGTCGCGGATATGCAGGCTCTCGTCGCGCGAGGTTTCGCGGCCGAGCGCCTCTTCGCTGATCGAACCGTGCTGCGCATCAGTGATCGCCGCTTCGAAGGAGGTGAGGCGGTTGATCGAGGCGAGGTAGGAGGCGATCGAGGAGTAGCTGTTGATGATGAAGGACAGCGCCGTCTGCACCCTGTCGAAGGCGCCGGCGACCTGCATCATGACGCCGAGCGTGATCGTGCCGGCGAAATAATACGGCGCCAGAATGATGTAGGGCAGGACGACGCTGAGCTGGTTGTAGGACAGCGTGAAGCTGGTCAGTTTCAGCCGGCGCCAGACCAGCCGGTAGAAGTTCTCGACGATGTCGCGGAAGCGCTGGGCCAGCTGACCGCGCTCTGTCGGTTCGCCGACCATCAGCGCGATCTGCTCGGAATATTCGCGCAGGCGCGCCAGCGAGAAGCGGAAATTCGCCTCGCGCTTCTCCTGCTCGAATTCGAGGCGGATCAGGGGGCGGCCGATGATATGGGTCAGCCATGTCGCCGCAGCCGCATAGAAGAATGCCACCCAGAAAATGTAGCCCGGAACGGCGAAGGAGGTACCCGGCAAGGTGAAGGCGACGGGGATGTTCCAAAGGATGATCGAGAACGAGACCAGCGTGGAAACCTGCGAGAGCAGGGGCAGCGCGAAGCCGTAGGTCTGGTTGACGAAGGAGCGCGTGTCTTCGGCGATACGTTGGTCGGGGTTGTCGACGGTACCGGCGAGCGCGATCCGGTAATGCGTCGCATGGTCGAGCCACGCTTTCGTATACTCGTTCGCCATGAACTGCCGCCAGCGGATCAGGATCGTATAGTTGGCGAACAGCTCGACGAGGTTCGAGATGACCCAGAGCAGGGCCCAGACACAGAACACATAGAAGAGCTGGTACCAGAACGCGGCGGCGTCCTTGTTCTGCAGCGCGTCATACATGTCGCGGTTAAAGAAGGAGAGGCGCAGCGTGATGCCGACCTGCGCCTGGTTCAGCACGATCAGGAAGACGAAGAGCGAGACCGCAAGCGTGCCGAGCCGGATGCTGAACGGCCCGATCGGCCAAAGGTTGGCGGTGGTGATCTCATCGGATTCGAAATAGGGCGAGGCCAATCGCGCAATGCGCGCGATCACCGGCACGAAGGAGATCGCGTAGATCAGGACCGCGAAGACGCCGACCGTCGTGGGCAGGCTGGTCGGGACGGGCGGGATGCCGAGCGCTGCTGGCCACCAGCCCAGATGGGCCGCGATCGCGGATGCGCCGAATACAAGATACTCGATCGCGAAGACGCTGGAGAAGATCCGCAGGAAGAAGGGCAGGGCCGGCGAGCGGAAGGTGACGACCGCCAGCAGCAGGCCGACGACGCCCATGCCGATCACACCGGCCGATCCGGCCTGCTGGCCGACGACCAGCGTGGCGGCCGCCAGCGCGGCGACGAGAATGCTCAACAAGCGCATAGATGGGAATCCTGGCGGGAGACGGTGAAAGCCACGATTCGGACCATGTCGCAGCGGGAGTGGCCTTTCAATGGCGGCGCGACAGTATGAGCAAATTGTCATCTCGCGGAGAGGTGGCGGCGAGGAGCGCAAAGGCCCTGAGAACCGGTTTCCAGAAAAAGGGCGGGGTCATCCCGGGCGACCGAAGGGAGACCCGGGATCCATGCCGGAAGCTTTATCGGAAAGGCTCCGGCATGGATCCCGGATCGGCGCCGCTTCGCGGCTTGTCCGGGATGACCCGCGCTCTTGCAATGGACCGCGCGTCGAGCCGAAACGAAGCGCCCCGGGCGAGCGGGCTCGTCCGGGGCGCGAAGCTGGAAGGGTCGGCTTTAGCCGATCACTGCGCGGCGATGATCTTGCCGGCGTCCCACTTGTACATCGAGAAGCTCGGCGAGCTCAGGTCACCGGTCTTGCCATAGGTCAGCGTGCCGATCGCTGTCTTGACCGGCATGCCGGACTGCAGGGCCTTGGCGGCGCCGTTGGCGTCGCCCGGCTTGCCGGCCTTCTCGATCGCGGCCTTGAGCACCTCGACCGCCGCATAGGCGTTCAGCGTGAAGGCCTCCGGCGGGATGCCCTTCTCCTTCAGCGCCGCGACGGCCTGGGCCGAGTCGGGGTTCTTCAGCGCGTCGGTCGCGTTGGTGAAGAGCGTGCCGGTAGCGTGGTCTCCGCCGATCGCCGCGAACTCGGTGTTGGACAGGCCCTCGCCGCCGATGATCACCGCCTTGACGCCGGCATCGGCGAGCTGGCGCGCGAGCAGGCCGCCCTCGGGGTGGTAGCCGCCGAAATAGATCACCTCGACATTCGCCGCCTTCAGGCGCGTCACCACGGCAGAGAGATCCTTGTCGCCGGGATTGACGGTCAGCGCCGCCACTTCCTTGAGCCCGCCGGCATTGATACCCTTCTGGAAGGCGTCGGCCAGACCCTTGCCGTAGGTGCCCTTGTCATGGACGATCGCGATCTTCTTGTCCTTCAGGTTCTTCAGGACGTAAGTCGCGGCGATGTCGGCCTGCTGGTCGTCGCGGCCGCAGGTGCGGAAGACGTTCGTCAGGCCGCGCGTCGTCAGCGCCGGCGAGGTCGCGGTCGGCGTCACCATCAGCACGCCGCTCTCCGAAAACACGTCCGAGACCGCCATGGCGACGCCGGAAGTCACCGGCCCGACCACGAACTTGACCTTGTCGCCGACCAGCAGGTTGGCGGAGGAGACGCCCTGCTTCGGGTCGCCGGCATCGTCGGCGAGCTTCAGGACGAGCTTCTCGCCGAGCACGCCGCCATTCTTGTTGATCACGTCGACCGCGGTCTGGGCGCCGTTCTTGACCTGGTCGCCATAGGCGGCGACCGGGCCGGTCAGCGGCGCGACGAGGCCGATGGTGATGTCGGCCTGTGCGGTCTGGGCGGAGAGGAAGAGCGCGGCGGCCAGCGCGGCGCCCGACAGAAATTGTGACTTGTTCATCTGCATCTCCTTACGGCATGCAACTTTAGCGCGCGATCCCGTTGGGGGTCGCTTCTCGCCTGTATAGGCCAGGATGTCGGCGGAGGCACTGCCTGCGCTTTCATCAGCCAAGGCGGAAAATGCATGGCGATGCAGCAATGGGCGTCGGAAGCTGTGAAGATGGTCCTGTCTGACCTCAGCCGCTGCGGGCCTTGCGCTGGGCCTCCAGCTCCTCGGTGACGGCGATCACGTCGAGATAATCCTCGTGGCGGGCCGGCGCATAGCGCGAGACATGGCCGTCGGTGAAACTCTTCCACGCCTCCGGAGCGGCCTCTTTCATCGCGTTCATGGCGGCGACGAAATCGTCCTTCAGCCCCTGCGGCAGGTTGGCGCGGGTCGAGAATGGGCTGGCCGGGATCAGCGGCGATGTCCAGATCACGCGGGTCGAGCCGGCCGAAATCATCCCGCGATCGGCGAGCCTTTGCGCGACGCCGTGCTCTGCATTTGTCTGGTGGGTCGCGACGATGTCGAACTGGCCGCGCACCAGCGCCAGCACCGAATTGTCATGGCCGCCGGAGAAGACCGTGCCGCTGAAATGGGTTTTCGGGTCGATGCCCTGCTTGCGCAGGAAATAGGAGGGGAAGGCGTAGCCGGAGGTCGAGTTCGGGTCGGCGAAGGCCATCACCTTGCCCTTGAGATCCGCAAGGCTCCGGTAGGGGCTCTCCGACCGCACCAGCAACACGGAATAATAGCCTTCCTGCCCGTGGTTATCGACGTCGCGCAGCAGCGGCTGGAGCTTGTCGCCGAGCACGCGGCGCCCGAGCGCGTAGACCGCCGGTCCGAAGCGGGCGAAATCGACCTGGTCGGCCCGCATTGCTTCGACGAGGCCGGCATAGTCCGAAACCCGGAAGAAGCGCACGGGCACGCCGAGCCGCTGCGTGAGGTAATCGACCATCGGCTGGGTGCGGGCGATGGCGCCGGCCTCGTTCTCGGCGGAGGAGACGCCGAAGCGAACCTCCTTGATGCTCCGCCGCCAGTCCGAAGCCTGCGCGAAGGCGGGGGCGATGCTGCCGGCGGCGAGGCCGGCGAGAACGGAACGGCGTGTCGGCATGACTGTCTCCGCGCGACGGGGAACGAGATCGCGCCTCAATGAGCTGCGGTGACGACGGCTGGATGGCGGGCGGATGACAGTGCCGTGAAACGAGAAAAGGCCCGGCTTGCGCCGGGCCTTTCGTAGGCTTGGTAGGAGGCTGGATCAGAAGTCCATGCCGCCCCCGAAACCGGGCTTGCCCTGTTTCGGAATTCAGACGCTTTGGGCGTCTGGACTTCCTCAGAAGTCCATGCCGCCCATGCCGCCGCCGCCCATCGGGGGCATCGGGGCGTCCTTCTTCGGCAGGTCAGCGACCATCGCCTCGGTGGTGATCAGCAGGCCAGCGATCGAAGCCGCGTCCTGGATCGCCGTGCGGACGACCTTGGTCGGGTCGATGATGCCGGCCTTGACCAGATCGCCGTACTCGCCGGTCTGGGCGTTGTAGCCGAAGGTGTATTCCTTCGACTCGAGCAGCTTGCCGACCACGACCGCGCCGTCATCGCCGGCGTTGTCGACGATCTGACGGGCCGGAGCGGCGATCGCCTTGCGGACGATCTCGACGCCGGTCTTCTGGTCGTCGTTCTGGGTCTTGATGCCCTTGACCGAGGACAGGGCGCGCAGGAGCGCAACGCCACCGCCCGGAAGGATGCCTTCTTCCACCGCAGCGCGGGTGGCGTTCAGGGCGTCGTCGACGCGGTCCTTCTTCTCCTTGACCTCGACCTCGGTCGCGCCGCCGACGCGGATGACCGCGACGCCGCCGGCGAGCTTGGCCAGGCGCTCCTGGAGCTTCTCACGGTCGTAGTCCGAGGAGGTCTCCTCGATCTGGGCCTTGATCTGACCGACGCGAGCCTCGATGTCCTTCTTCTTGCCGGCGCCGTCGATGATCGTGGTGTTCTCCTTCTCGATGCGCACGCGCTTGGCGCGGCCGAGCATGTTGAGCGTCACGGTCTCGAGCTTGATGCCGAGGTCTTCCGAGATCATCTGGCCGGCGGTCAGGATCGAGATGTCCTCGAGCATGGCCTTGCGGCGATCACCGAAGCCCGGAGCCTTGACGGCCGCGACCTTCAGGCCGCCACGGAGCTTGTTGACGACGAGCGTGGCCAGAGCCTCGCCCTCGACGTCCTCGGCGATGATGAGGAGCGGCTTGCCGGTCTGAACGACGGCCTCGAGGATCGGCAGCATCGCCTGCAGCGAGGACAGCTTCTTCTCGAAGACGAGGATGTAGGGGTCGTCCAGCTCCGCGATCATCTTCTCGGAGTTGGTGATGAAGTACGGCGAGAGGTAGCCGCGGTCGAACTGCATGCCCTCGACGACGTCGAGCTCGGTGTCGGCGGTCTTGGCTTCCTCGACGGTGATGACACCCTCGTTGCCGACCTTCTGCATGGCCTTCGAGATCATCTCGCCGACCGACGAGTCGCCGTTGGCCGAGATGGTGCCGACCTGCGCGACTTCCGCGTTCGAGGTGACCTTCTTCGAGTTCTTCTTGAGGTCGGCGACGATGGCCTCGACGGCCAGATCGATGCCGCGCTTCAGGTCCATCGGGTTCATGCCGGCCGCAACCGACTTGGCGCCTTCACGGACGATCGCCTGGGCGAGAACGGTGGCGGTGGTGGTGCCGTCGCCGGCATGGTCGTTCTGGCGCGAAGCGACTTCGCGGACCATCTGGGCGCCCATGTTCTCGAACTTGTCGGAAAGCTCGATCTCCTTGGCGACGGTGACGCCGTCCTTGGTGATGCGCGGAGCGCCGAACGACTTCTCGATCACGACGTTGCGGCCCTTCGGACCCAGCGTGACCTTCACGGCATTGGCGAGGACATCCACGCCGCGCAGCATCTTGTCGCGGGCTTCAGTGCCGAATTTGACGTCTTTGGCAGCCATGAGAGCTACTCCTTGGACTGGAATTGGGAAGGTAGGAAAGCGGTCAGGCGGCTATCAGCCGACGACGCCCATGATGTCGGATTCCTTCATGATCAGGAGATCCTGGCCATCGATCTTGACCTCGGTGCCCGACCACTTGCCGAACAGGACGCGGTCGCCCTTCTTGACGTCGAGAGCGACGAGCTTGCCGGCTTCGTCACGCGCGCCGGAACCGACGGCGATGACCTCGCCCTCCTGGGGCTTTTCCTTGGCGGTCTCGGGGATGATGATGCCACCCTTGGTCTTTTCCTCGCTGTCGAGGCGGCGGACCACGACGCGGTCATGCAAAGGACGGAACTTCATGGTTCTGTCTTCCTCTCGGTCTTATTCGTTTCGGGGGCCGCTGAAGGGCTCCCGGGGGAGGCTGTTAGCAGTCACCAAGTGAGAGTGCTAACAGATGCCAGCGGAGATAGGCGCGGGGGTACGGAGAGTCAAGGAAGCACCCGGCGATAAAGTGAACGGCGGCGGATGCGGTGTTGCAGGTCGCTTCAGGCCTGCTGGCAGCAGCGCTTGAACACGCTAACATGGCGGAATGACGACGCCCTCGCCCGACCCGCGCCTCGACGCCATCGCCCGCTCCTGCGTGGCGCTGCACGTCCGCATGACCGCACGCGCCGTGACGCGGGCCTATGACGAGGCGATGCGCCCGAGCGGTCTCAAGATCACGCAGTTCGTGCTGCTCTCGGCGCTCTCAACCGGGCAATGGAAATCGGTCACGGAGTTGGCTGAACGCTTCGCGCTGGAGCGAACCTCGCTGACGCGCAACCTCCAGCTTCTCGCGGCCGAGGGCATGGTCGAACCGGTGGAGTGTCGCGGCCGGGCCTCGGTCTATGCGGTGACGGAGAAGGGCAGGGCTGCGATCGAGGCCGCGATCCCGTACTGGCGGATGGCGCAGGACAAGATCGAGGGCGGCTTCGGCGAGGAGCGCTGGCGTGAGACCCGCGACGGCCTCAAGGCCTTGCGCCGGGCCGCGCGCGGCGAGCGCTGAAGTCACGAAGGCTGGTTGACCACCGCTCGTTCATATCTCTATCGTGCAGATACACGAATGGAGATCGGCATGAAGCGCGCGGTTGGGGTGGTGTCTCGCGAGGAACTCGTCGCGGGTGATGGCTTGAGCTTCTTGCGCGGGATCATCGCCGGCACCAATCCGGCGCCGCCCTTCGCCGACGCCATGGATTTCGAGCTGGTCGAGGCCGATGAGGGCAGAGTGGTCTTCGTCGGGACGCCATCGCCGCGCTTCTTCAACCCGCTCGGCACGATCCATGGCGGCTGGACGGCGACGATCCTCGATTCCGCCATGGCCTGCGCCGCCCATGCCACGCTGAAGCCGGGCGAGGGCTACACCACGCTGGAGATGAAGCTGAACTATGTCCGCCCGGTCATGCCGGATAGCGGCCCGGTGCGCTGCGAGGGCAAGCTCATCCATCGCGGCAATACGGTGGTCACGACGGAGGGCAAGCTGGTCGATGCGCGCGGCAAGCTGCTCGCGCATGGCACCGAGACCTGCCTGGTGCTGCCGGGCAAGCGCGCAGAGGGCTGAGCGGCCACTGGGCTGCCTCCTGCCGTCGCGCTATTGGAGAATGGTCTCCTAGGAGCTGCCCGATGCCCGTCGTTCCGTTCCATGCCCCGGATGTCGAGGCGCGGTATCAGTCCTTTCCGGCACCACTGCGCGGTCCGCTGCTCGATCTGCGCCAGCGCATCTTCGGCGTTGCAGCCGCGACGCCCGCAATTGGCGCTCTCGCCGAAACCCTGAAATGGAACGAGCCGGCCTATCATCCCGTCAGGCCGCGGATCGGCACGACGATCCGCCTCGGTCCGCTGCGGAACGAGCCTGAGGCCTACGCGCTCTTCGTTCATTGCCAGACCAGCTTGGCGGACACCTTCCGGCAGCTCTATCCCGACCTCTTGCAGGTGGACGGCGAGCGGGCACTGGTCTTCCGTCTGGGCGAGCCTGTGCCGGCCGAGGCCCTCGACCACTGCATCGCGCTCGCGCTGACCTATCACCTCAAGGGCGAAATCAGCGCCGGCTGACGGCGATGGCGCCCGCGACGATCAGCAATGCGCCGAGATAGGTCGTGTAGAGCGGCACCTCGCCGAACACGAAGAAGCCGAGCAGGCTCGCCCAGATCAGCGCCGTGTACTCGATCGGGGCCAGGCGCGAGGCAGCGGCGCGCGCATAGGCCGAGGTCAGCGTGAGGTGGCCTGCAACGCCCAATGCTCCCGCGAAGAGATAGGCCGCGAGATCCGCCAGTGTCATCGGCACGAAGGCAAGCGCTGCCGGGATGGCGAGACACACCGCCGGCCCGACATTCTGGAAGGCGACGATGACGGTCGGATGCTCCCTGACCGCGATGCGCCGGAGTAGGATCAGGTTGAAGGCATAGCTGACCGCCGAGAACAGCGCGGCCGCGACGCCGAGCCCGGCGCCGCTGACATGGCCCTGCAGCCGCGGCCAGACCATCACCAGCATGCCGGCGATCCCGAAGCCGAGGGCCTGCAGGATGCGCCTGTCGATCTTCTCCTTGAGCAGCAGCCCGCCGAGCAGCGCGACGAAGACCGGTGCGAGGAAGGAGAGGGTCAAGGCCTCCGCCAGCGGCAGCACCGAGACCGAATAGAAGAAGCTGCCGGCGGTGACCACGACCAGCGGGACCCGCGCGAGATTGCCGACGAGGCTGGCCTGCGTCGGTCGCGGCGGCCGGGCGATGGCGAGCACGATGAGCGCGCAGATGCCGCCCATCAGGAAGCGCATGAACAGCGCCACGATGAAGGGGTGCTGCTGCATCTGGCCCTTGATCACCCCGTCCATGGCGGTGAGCAGGGCGATGCCGAGTGCGGCCCGGAGGGCTACGGAGAGGGTCATGAGCCGCGAAGCGACTTGCGGAAATGATACTCCCAGCTTTCCGAGACATCGCCCAGATAGCGCTCGCCCGGCCAGCGCGCGAAGCCGAGCTTCTCGTAGAAGCGATGGCCACGCGCGAAACGGGTATCCGACCACAGCACCATCTCGCCGAAGCCGCCCTGTTCCGCGAAGTCCAGCGCCTTGGCGAACAGTGCCTGCGCCAGTCCAGCGCCGCGGAAGGCGGGGTCGACATAGACCTTGGCGAGCTCGACGGCGTTCTGCTCGGGCACCGGGGTGACACCAAGCGAGCCGGCGATACGCCCGTCCGGCCCATCCACGATCCAGAGCACGCCGCCCTTGGCTGCGAAATAGGAAGCCGGCCGGCGCAATTCGGGCAACTCGTCCTCGACGAAGACGCAGCCCGGATACTCGGCGAAACTCGCCGCAATGAGGGCGGAGAGGGGGCCGGAATCGTCGTCGCGGGCAAGCCGGATGGGCGGGGTCATGGTACTTGCCTTAGGGTCAAATTCTGCCGTCGTACAGATGCGGAAACGGCATCGGGTAATGCCGTGGCGGCAGGGCACAGGCGACGGAGGACCGGGTGCCGCGACCGCCCCCTTGGAAAACCCGCCGTGTCCGGCTACCCCGATCCCGGAGGGCGCGCGCTTGGCTTGAGTCGGGCGCTTCCATCCTGGCCTCATGTGGATCGGACGGATTGGCGAAGGCACGATGACCGTTCTTCTGCCCTTCCTCGTCAATGCCGGGCTGAACTTCGTCCTCGGGCTGCTCGTCGCCCTGTTCCTCGGCCCGGAGGCTTTCGGGCTCTACGCCATCGGCGCCGCCACTGTCGTGCTCGTCAACACGGCGCTGCTCGACTGGCTGAAGCTCTCGGTCGTCCGCTTCTATTCGCTCCAGAGTCGCGAGAGTGATCCCGGCATCCGGGCGACGCTCGACCTGCTCTTTGCCGGCGTCAGCCTGTCGCTTTGCGCGCTTCTCGCCGCCGCGATGCTCGCAGGCGTCGATGCCAGGTTGCCGGCGGCGCTGCTGATGGTCTCGGTCGCGGGCGGCATCGCTGCCGGCTGGTTCGACTATCACGCGGCCATCGCCCGCGCCCGCTTCCTCGATGCGGCCTATGCCCGGCTCGTCCTCGTCCGGAGCGTTGCGGCTCTGATCTTGATGGTCGGCGGCGCCTGGTGGACCCGTGATCCGGCCATTGTCCTGCTCGGCGGCGTGCTCAGCGCGGTTGCTGCTGTTCTCGCCAATCGCGGCCGGCTGGCCGATGCGAGACCGGTATCGGGCGCGCTGCGGAGCGATTTGATGCGCAATTTCGCGCGCTACGCCCTGCCGCTGGTCGCGGGCAATGCGGTCTATGCGACGATCCCGCTCCTCAACCGCGCGATTCTCGCCGAGAGCCACGGCTTTGCCGAGGCTGGCTATTTCTCGCTGGCCTCGGATATCGGCCTGCGGCTCTTCCCCGTGCTGGCCTCGATGCTGGAGATCGTGCTGCTGCGCGAAGTCATCCGCCTCGACGAGACGCGCGGACGCGTCGCGGCGCAGAAGCGCATCGCCCGCAACATGGTCGTCGTGGTCGCCTGCGTGCTGCCGGTGGCACTCGGCTTCTGGCTGATCCTGCCATCCTTTGAACGTCTCTTCGTCCCGCAAGGTTTCCGCGGCCATTTCGCAGGGCATATGGCACTGCTCCTGCCGGGTTTCGCCGCTATTGCACTGTTCCAGGCTGCGCTCGCGCCGGTCTTTCTGCTGGCGAAACGCACGCTCATCGCCGCGCTCGCCGCCCTGGCGGGGCTCATCGTCGATCTCGCCATCATCTTCGCGCTGCCGGGCGCACTTGAGCCGGCGACGGTCGCGGTCGCGCAGAGCGCGGCCTATCTGACGGCGCTGCTGGTCACGGCGGTGGTGGCGTTGCGCGCGCTTCCGGCCTTGCCGCCGCTGCGCGAAATCGCTTGCATCCTCGTCGCCGGTGCCGTGATGGGGCTCGCGATCTGGCCGCTGCGCGGCACGCTTCCGGCGGCGCTGGAGCTGTCGCTCCAGATCGGGCTCGGCGGGTTGGTGTATGCGGCGGTGATCCTGGCCTGCGATGTCGGCCGCTGGCGTACCGGCCTGAAGCTGCGCTGGCTCGCCCGGCGCTCCGTGCGCCGGTGAGGCTGGAGCCGACAAGGTTTCCTTCACCCTGTCGCTTGACCGCTCGCTAAGGTTAATTCCGCGAATTATGCAGTTTAAGGCCGATTTCAGCGCCTGAGAGTCAACGATTCACCATTCCTTTGAGGGCGCGCCGCAGGCTTTCCGGCAGTCGATGTCGAGAGTGCCTGAGTCATGCGTCGCAAGATATTCCTTCCGCTCCTCGCCGCGGCCGGAGCTCTGGCCCTGGCCGGGCCGGCCCTCGCGCAGGGCTATCGCCAGAATTACGGCTATGCCGCGCCGAACGACCCGATGGCGTCCGGCGGCGGGCGCGGCAATTATGGCGGTGGTTTCATCGAGATGCTGATGACCGGTCGCGATCCGACGCCGGCAGGCCGTGGCGGCGCGGTCTATAACCGCCCCGGCGGCTATGCCTATGGCCAGCGCATGCAGCCGCAAGGCGGCTACGAGACCGACCCGTTCGAGGCGGCGCGCCAGCCGCGCGCCGGCCGCCGCATGGCCGCGCTCGGCGAGCCTGTCGAGCCGCAGCAGGGCATCCAGCACATCGTCGACCCGCGCTTCCGCAAGCAGGAAGTCGCCTATGACGGTCCGCACAAGCCGGGCACGATCATCATCGACACGCCGCAGCGCTTCCTCTTCCTGGTGCAGCCGGGTGGCCGGGCGATGCGCTACGGCATCGGCGTCGGCCGGCCCGGCTTCTCCTGGGCTGGCATGAAGACGATCACCCGCAAGGCGGAATGGCCGAGCTGGACGCCGCCGGCCGAGATGCTGAAGCGCCGGCCCGATCTGCCGCGCTTCATGAGCGGAGGCCCCGACAACCCGATGGGCGCGCGCGCCATGTATCTGGGATCGACGCTCTACCGCATCCACGGCACCAATGAGCCGAACACGATCGGGCAGGCGGTGTCCTCGGGCTGCATCCGCATGACCAATGACGACGTCACCGATCTCTACGAGCGCGTTCGCGTCGGTGCGAAGGTGCTGGTGATCTGAGGCCAAGCCTCATCCGCGGCGAATGAAAAACGGCGGCCTCGCATCGCGGGCCGCCGTTTTCATGTCTCAGCCAGTCAAGGGCGAGGGGGCGTCCTCAGACCCAGCTATCGTCGTCCCCGCCGCCATCGTCGAAGCCGGGGTCGGCGTCGTCATGGCTCGCGTTCTGGTAATTGGCCTCGCCGTCATAGCCCTGGCCGTAGCCGCTGTCCTGTGCAGTCTGGTCGGCCGCGGGTTGGGCGCTGGCGCTCTGGTCCGCCGCCTGCTGCGGCGCAGCCGGTGTCGAGCCGGAGCTCGCGCCGGTGTCGCTCGCGGTCTGGGCTGCGGGCTTGCTGCCGCCGCCGAAGGCGTTGGTCAGCACGTTGCCGAGCATCATGCCGCCGGCGACGCCGGCCGCGGTGGTCAGCGCGCTCGCCATGAAGCCGCCGCCGCGCGATGGCTGCTGCGGCTGGTTGCTCCACGGGCCGGGCTGGCCTTGTGCCTGCATCGGCATGGCCTGAGCGGCAGCTTGCGACTGCGGCTGGGTGTTCCAGGCACCGGACGGTGCGGAAGCGTCGGCGCGCGGCGGCACGGGCGGAACCGAGCCGGTACGCGGCACCGATCCGCCGCCGAAGATGCCGGACAGGAAACCGCCAGCCTGCGGCTGGGCTGCCTCGCTGGCGCGCGTCTGTGCCGCGCGCAACTGCGCCTGCAGGCTCTCGACCTGCTGGTTCAGGTTGGCGAGCGCCTGCTCCTGCACGTAGACCGCCTGGGCCATGGCATAGGGTGCGTAGGGCTGCTCGCGCAGGCGTTCCGCGATGAAATTCTCAGCCTCGGGGTCGCGGGGCTGGTTGGCCGCCTGCCGAAGGCGGTCGAAAATCCCGGCGATCACGTCGCGTTCTTGCGGCGTCATCGTCATCTCCTCTCGTTTGGGGGGGGGGGGGGGGGGGGG